>DASYBT010000233.1:0-37373 GCA_036500585.1 Rhizomicrobium sp. | reverse complement strand
CGCATGAGCCCGAACGGCTGAGCGGCTCGGAAGTGCCGGGATGCTTGTCGAACCGAGCAAACGATCGAACTCCCGCTTGCTGATTTCATAGCATTCGCATGAGCGCCGCTTCAGGCCCTCGATATCCAAAATGGTGATAGTCCCGCGCCGGTAGCGGATCAAGCCAGCGCGCTGCAGCTCGCCCGCCGCGACCGTCACGCCGGCGCGCCTCACGCCCAGCATCATCGCGAGAAACTCCTGGGTGAGGAGAAATTCATTCGAGCCCATGCGATCGTAGGTCATCAACAGCCAGCGGCAACAGCGCTGCTCCAAGGAATGATAGTGGACGCACGCGGCGGACTGCGCCACCTGATTGAAGAAGGCGTGCGCGTAATGAAGCAAGCTTGTCTTGAGCGTCAAATTCTGTTCGATCACCTCAGCAATTCGCTCTGACTTCATCCGCAGCCCGCTGCCCGGCACCTGCACATAGATGCTGTTGGGTGCCTGCTTGTCGCCAAAGATGACGGGCAAACCGACGACGCCTTCATTGCCGATCGTGCCGACCTCCGAAGCGTGGCCGTTTTTCATGGTGTGCACGAGCGATCCGACGCCCGTCTCGAAGAAATACACGAACTGGATCGGCCGGTTGGCCTGGTAGAGCACCTGCCGGTAATCGAGCTGAACGGGCTCAAGGTACGCGAGAAGACGTTGGTAGTCGCTCGCGGATAGCGACGCCAGCAACCGGTTCTGTGGTGGATTCGCAGGTTCGATTCGTTTCACGACACATCGCCTCTGCAGATCGGGCAGTGTACACCCTGGCGGAGAATGTTCGACGGCCCGATTCAACGGCCCGCGGCGATCACCTCTGAGCTGCCTTCGTTGTGACACGGGATCGGCAACGCGCGCACGCCGCCCATGAACAGTGCGGTGGCGAAGCGCGCGGCGGCATCGGTATCGACGATCTCACGCCGCAGCATCCGCTCCGCCAGTTCGAACGCCACGCCGACGATGGCCGCCATCAGGTAGTCGGAATCGACCGGCGGGAACAGGCCCTTGCCGATGGCGGCCTCCAGATCCTCGCGCAGCTCCTGAAAGCCGGCGATGATCTCTGGCGTATCCATGCGCACGCGCAGCGTGTCGGTGTTGCGGCGGATGGCGTGGAAGTTCGCCTCGTCGCTCGCCACATATTCGAGGAAGGTGCGGAAGGTGCCGGAGATGAATTCTTCGACGGTGGTGGCTTTCGTTCGTTCCTCGTGCAGGCGCGGGCGGATGCGCAGAGCGCTTTCGTCCTGCATGGCCTGGAACACTTCTTCCTTCGACTTGAAGTAATTGTAGAACGTGCCCGAGGCGAGGGGCGTGGCGCGGATGATGTCGCGCACCGTGGTGGCGCCATAGCCGATCTCGGCGAACACGCGCCGCGCCGCCTCCAGGATAGTGCCGCGGTTCTGCTCCTTGGTGCGCTCGCGCTTGCCCTTGGGCTTGGCGTCGAGGCGCGCAATCGGCTGGATGTATTCGGGCTCCATGCGGCCACTGTAGCGGCGGATGACAGTGCGTCAACTTTTGATGATTTGTCAGTCGATATCGGCGCCTACAGCCGCGGTGACGTTGGCAAACCGGTCGCGGGCGAGCAGGGTCAACAGTTCGCGTTTGATGCGCGCAAGGACGCCGGGTCCTTCATAGGCCAGCGCCGTGTAGAGCTGAACCAGCGATGCGCCGGCGCGAATCTTTGCATATGCCTCCGCGCCGGAGCCGATGCCGCCGACCCCGAGCAGCACCAGCTTGTCGCCGACCCGCCGGCGCAAGCCTCGCAGCACGTCTGTGGAGCGGGTGAGCAGCGGCGCGCCGGAAAGTCCGCCGGTTTCGCGCGCCAACGGGCTTCGCAAATCCGGCGGACGTTCGATCGTGGTGTTGGTGGCGATGATGCCGTTGAGCTTCGCGGCAAGCGCAATCTCGGCGATATCGTCGAGCGCGTGCTGGTCTAGGTCCGGGGCGATCTTCAGCAGCAGAGGTTTCGCGATGCGCGCGCGTTCGTCGTTCAATGCGCCAAGCAGGCGCGCCAGATCGTCCCGGTTCTGCAGTGCGCGCAGGCCCGGCGTGTTGGGCGAGGAGACGTTAACAGCGACGTAATCGGCGAACGGCGCCAGGCGCGCGAAGGCCTCGCGATAATCGGGAATGCGATCGGCGCTGTCCTTGTTGGCGCCGATATTGATGCCGAGGATGCCGCGCTTGCGCCGCGTAGCCAGCCGCGCCGCCATCGCGTCCATGCCGGCATTGTTGAAGCCCATGCGGTTGATAACGGCGCGATCCTCGGCCAGGCGAAACAGGCGCGGCTGCGGATTGCCGGATTGCGGCCGCGGCGTGACCGTTCCCACCTCGGCGAAGCCGAAACCGAGCCTCAGCATCGCATCCGGCAATTCGCCGTCCTTGTCGAACCCGGCCGCCAGACCGACCGGATTGGAAAAGCGCAACCCGAATGCCTCGACGGCGAGGCGCGGATCGTCTGGCGGCGGCGTGGGCAGCAGCGGGCCGACGAGCTTCGTCAACCGTATGGTGGCGCGATGGCTCGCCTCCGGCGGCAAGCTGCGCAACAGGCGGGCGCCCAAGTCCAGCAGCATCGCGAATCCCTTTGCCGTCCTCTATCGCCGGGCGTGAGAGCGCAAACAATGGCTCTTGCTGCTCCTTTTCGAATCGGATAGGAAAAAGCCGATACTAGGGAAGTATTCATATGGACGAGCGGCCCATGCTTACGCATGCACAGGTTTGGGAAGGGATCGACTGCCTTGCCGAACGCCACGATATGTCGGCGTCCGGTTTGGCCAAGGCGGCGGGCCTTGATCCCACCACCTTCAACAAGAGCAAGCGCATCGGTCCCGACGGGCGGCCGCGTTGGCCCTCGACCGAAAGCCTGGCCAAGTCGCTGCAGGCGGCCGGCGAGACCTTCGAGGAATTCGTGCTGCAGATGGGCCGGGGCAAGAACGCACCGCCGCGCAGCTTCGCGCGTCCCATTCCGCTGATCGGGCTGGCGCAGGCCGGCCGCGAAGGCTTTTTCGACGATGCAGGATTTCCCGCCGGCGCCGGCTGGGACGAAATCCCGTTTCCCGAACTTGCCGACGAGCACGCTTACGCGCTTGAAGTCAGTGGGGATTCCATGATGCCGCTCTTTCGCGACGGCGACCGCATCGTGGTGTCGCCGGCGGCAAGCCTCCGGCGCGGCGATCGTGTGGTGCTGAAGACGACCGGCGGCGAAGTGATGGCCAAGCAGCTTGCCCGCATCAGCGCGCAGCGCGTGGAGCTGAAATCGCTCAACGCGGAATACGAGGACCGCCAGTTCCTGCTCTCCGATGTCGCCTTCATTCACCGCATCATCTGGGCGAGCCAGTAGCGCGTATATGCGCACATGAGCATCAGCCGCCGCACTGTGACTGCCGCGCTCGGCGCCGCACCGCTGCTTGCAACAGCTGCGCAGGCGAAGCGCACGGAGTCGCCGGAATACCAGCGGCTCACCGAACTATCTATCGCCTCTATGTCTGCCGCCGCGATCCGTGGCCGCCGGTGTTCAACAAGTGCATCGCGTATTTGAGCAAATCGCCGGCCTACGGCGTGATGAACGGCCCGAACGAATTCACCATCACCGGCAACATCAAGGATTGGGACCGCAGCAGGGATCTCGGCGCCATCAAGCTGCCCACCTTGCTCATCACCGGCACCCACGACGAAGTCACGCTCGATTGCCATGAAACGATCCGCGACGGTGTCGCCGGCGCGAAGCTCACGGTGCTGAAGGATTGCTCGCACATGGCGATGCTGGAAAAGCCCGACGACTACAACCGGCTGATTTCCGACTTCATCGCATAAGTGGCCAGGCCTACTGCGGCGCGAATGCCGAGACCGTGTCGCCAGCCGGCACTACCAACACGCCTTCGCCGGCTGCAATTCCCGTCAAGGGAAACTCCTGATTCCATTCATCGGGCGTTTCGATTGCAGCGCCAACATTGGTGGACCACAGAACTTTCCCCTTCTGGCTATCCAGCGCATAGAGATTGCCTGAGTACGAACCGACGATCACGTTTCCATTTACGACAATTGGCGCGGAAGACAGTTGCCCGTCGCCGGAAAAGCTCCATACAACATTGCCTGTTCTCACGGAGAAACAGAAAAGCTGGCCGTCGGTAAGTGACACGCCAAGCTTGTCGCCTGAATTGCTGCGGAAAAATGCCGGGGCCGGGCTCGCGCCGAAACTTTCGATTGGGACGCCATTGTTTGCATCCAGCACGACATTACCAACGCTGACGTCGCGCACATACAGGCGATCGTCAAAATAGACGGGCGCGGACCCCGGAGATTCGCAGCCTTGATCATAGTGCCAGACAGGAGCCCCATCCGCGGCCGAGAATCTATATGCGTCACAGGTATAAACGCTGTCGCCATCCGCCGTGGGAGCATCCTGAAAATCGCTAAGTCCCGGCGCTGTCCACAGTTGATTGCCGGTCGTGCTGTCGAGCGCAAAAAGCGTGTTTTGTTCGGTAGAGCTGGTATGGCCGTCGACGAACACCATTCCCTTGTAGGCGGTGGGCGGCGAACTGTATCCGGTGCCGAGATCATCCGTCCACGTCGATCGGCCGTTGCGCGCGTTGAAAGCCGCCACACGTCCGGTATCGCTCATGACGATGATATGGCCGTGGTCATAGGTGGGCGCTGCCCAGGATCCGTCCAATGGAACGCTCCACCTTTGCGTCCCATCAGCCAATGTCAGCGCAACGAGTTGCAGGCTGCGATCGGAGGAGTTTTGCACGACAAGAAATGCAGTACCTTTCGCGATGATGGGATATGAAGTGAACCCCGAGAAAGAAACGATCCACTTCTTCGTCAGCGGAAAACTGAATCCGGCTTGAAACGTGACCGAACCGGAATGAGCAGCGTTGATTTGAAACGCGGTGGCGATTTCTTTGCTGTCGCCGGTCGGCTGGAGCAGGGTCCGCGCGTCTGCCATCCCGAGGCCGAGCGACACGACGAAAATAGCTGCGGCGGTCGCGAATCTCGGGATCGGCCAGCGCACCGAAATGGTCTCGCCCATCATCGGCTCTCCTCTGGCGCGAATGCGGACACCGTATCGCCGGACAAGGCAATGAGCGTGCCCTGACCTGCGCTCAAGCCGGAGATGCTGCCGCTCAGCTTCGTCGACCATGTTGTGGTTCCGGTCGTGCCGTCCAGCAGATAGAGATTTCCTTCCGCCGATCCGACGGCGACCTGACCGTTGATGATGATGGGCGCGGTGCGGAGCTGTCCGTCTCCGGAAAAACTCCAGATCGTTTCGCCGGTTGCGAAGGAAAACGCGTACAGGTCATCGCCGTAAAGCGCGACACCGTAATCGTTTCCCTGATCATCGGAAAAGAAGGCAGGCAACATTGTAGCCGAGAATGTTCCGAGTTGTGCCCCGGTCGCGGCATCGTACACAATGCTTTGGAAAAAGGGATCGGCGACATAAAGCCTTCCCTTGTAGTAGACGCCCGTCGAACCGCCACCGCCATCTCCACCGCCATTGTAGTGCCAGCGCGGGTTTCCGGTCCGTGGCGAGAATTTGTAAACCTGGTCTGGATAGGCGACGTATATACCGCCGCCGCCGAATGTCGGGGTGCTGTCTTCCCCGTCACCATCCACGCTTTCGCTCCACTCCATGATGCCGCTTCTTTGATCGAAGGCGAAGACCACACCATTGGAGCCGACGAACACTTTACCTGCCGCCGCCGATGGTGACGAAGGAAGCGAACTCAATTGCTGAAACCAAAGTGGCTTTCCGGAGTCGATTTTCAACGCTTCGAGTTGCCCTCCGTCGTCGGCGACGTAGACCTTGCCACTGCCGTAGGCCGCAGTAGACAAGCCATAGAGGTGGCCCAGAAGCTGATGCCAAAGCGTCCTTCCGTTTTTCAAGTTCAGAGCAAAGATTTGACTTCCATACCCATTTGTATCGGCCGTTGTGACGACGACCTTGTCGTCCGCGACGATGGCGTACGGGGCAGAGAAAGAGTCCGGCGTCACCGCGCTCCAGCGAAGGCTCAGCGGCGGCGCGAACCCGGCGGAGAAATCGACATTTCCCGTGTGCGCGGCGTTTATCTGATAGCCGATAGAGAATTCCTGCTCATTGTTGCGAGGATTTGTCGGGCCGGCGAATGCCGGCAAGCCAAACACCACGGCCGACAGGACCACGCGAATACCCCAGGCAAGTTTCATTTGGTTCTGCCTCCGCGCGCAGCTCCCACTGTAAGTAGAAACCCGCCGGATGCAATATATCCGTTCGCGATTTCATCACGTGAGCGGCGGCTCGGTGCCGTGCGGCCAGTCTTCGGCTTTTGGCTTGTTGCTGCGCGACCTGTTCCACAGCACGCCGGGATAGCCTTTCAGCGGCACGAGCGGTTCGCCGCGATAGGCCCACTCCGGCGCTTCCTCCATGTGCAGGTGATAGCGAGGCTGGCGGCCCGTTCGCGTGACGAAGATGGCGCGCGGGATGTTCACCCATTTGGGCGCATGCGCCCGCTCGTACATCACTGGCGTGCCGCAGGCGCTGCAGAAGCTGCGCGTGCCCTTGGCCGCTTTGTCTTCGAAGGTTCGGATGTTCCTGGCGCCTTTCGCCACGCGCACGCGGCTCTTCCGGCTGCCGACGTAAGTTGCATAAGCGCTGGCGTGAGCACGGCCGCTGGCGTGCGAATGATCGTGCCACGCCCAGAAGGCGGGATATTGCACCTCGATCTCCACCGCGCCGCACGCGCAGCGCGCGGTGGCGATGGACTTCTTCGCAGAAATAGCTCCGCCTTTGTTGGGCACTAGTATAGCTCCAGGCACGCAGCACTGTCGTTGGCGACGAACTCGGCGATGGTCGTCGCGTGATCGCGCAGAAGACGCTCAACAAAATCGCGCGGCTGATTTCCGCAGCGAAGCCAAATGACCTTGGGCGGTGCACCACGCAGCGCTGCAATGTCGGCAAAATCTCCATCGAGCGTCACAATCGTGAAGCCTTCGCTGCGAGCGTGCTGCCAAATCGTAACGTCGCTCTCGCGGTCAAGGCGAAGGAGCTTCACCTGTTCCGATTGCGGGAAGAGGTCTGCAAGGCTTCGGCAGAGCCGGTGGCTCAGATTTTGATCGAAAAGCAGCTTCACGCCGAAGCGGTCACGATGCGCCGCTCGCGATCCGCTGCATAAGCCAGCGCGGCACGGATGTCGTCTTCCGTCAACTCCGGATAGTCAGCCAGAATTTCCGCATGGGACATGCCGGCGGCGAGCCAGCCGAGAATGTCGGCCACCGCGATCCGCATACCGCGAATGCAGGGCCGGCCACCGCGCTTTCCAGGTTCGTGCGTAATGATGTCACGATATTCCGCACTCATGTTACAGTCATAGCACGTTCAACACGCCTTCAGAACCCCTGCGCCAGCGCGCGTGTTCGCCGCGGCTCACATACGTGGGACGGGAGGGCTCCAGAAGGTGAGCTGCGCGTAGTGCGTTTTCCGCATGGTGATGAACACGGCATGGCCGCCGTTGCGCTCGTCGCCTTCGTAGGCGGAATCCGCCGCATCGATGATGAGGTTTGCCGGGATGGGAATGCGCCGCGTGGGAAAGCCGGCGCGATCGAGGCGCTGCCGGTACGCGGCGACAAAGTCGTCTGCCGGCTGTTCGAGCTGAAGCATCACCACGGCCGAGGCGCCCCAGGGCGGTTGCGGCGGCAAGGTCTCGGCGCCGATCACGCGGCCCTTCAACGGCAGCGGAATCCACGCGGGCAGTGGCGAAAGGAGCCCAACCTGCGGCGCGATCTTTCCGTTCGCGATCTTCTCGATGGCAACGGTATTCACTTTTGGCGGCACGGCCGGCGGCATGAAATGGCGCAACATCGCGAAAGCCATCGCAACAACGAACAGCGCAATACCGGCCTCAAGTCTCATGACCCGCAGCGATAGCAGAACGGGGTGATGGCCCGGTTAAGAGCCGGGCTAACTTCGTCTCAAAAATCCCTGCGCCAGGGCGCGGAAGGTCTCGTCGCGCACCTTCCTGAAGCTGTAGCGCTTGGTGAAGTTGCCGGAGAGTTCGAGCGTCACCAGGCCGTGGATCGCTGCCCAGAAGACGAAGCCGATCAATTCGGGATCGCCTTCGAAGATGCCGGCGTCGATCAGCTCCTTGATGTGATGGCTCATGGTGGCATGGGCGCGCGCGGTAGCTTGCGCCAGCGCAGGATAGTCCGCCGCGTCCTCCTTCTGCGGCACGTCGAACATCAGCCGATAGGCTTCGCGATGCTTCAAAGCGAACCGGACGTAGGCGTCGCCCGCCGCGTTGGACCGTTCAACTGGTGTGCCGCCCTTTCGCGCGGCCCGCTCCATCGCCTCCGCGAATTGCGTGAAGGCGCGGGCGCGGACTGCGGCGAGGATCGCGTCCTTGTCCTTGAAGTAACGGTAGGGGGTCATCGGGCTGACGCCGAGGCGGCTAGCGACTTCGCGCATGGTGAGCCCCTCCACCCCTTTGTCGGCAAAAATCTGCAGGCCCGCGTCGCACAGTTTGTCGCGGAAATCGCTGATTTCAGAAGGGCTTAGCTCGCGTGGCATTTGTTCGATCAAATTTTCGATTCGGGGCTTGCCAAGTATACGTGTACAGTATAAATTTACAACATAAATAATGAGGGAGCCGGCCATGAACGCGCATGCCACCATCGAAAGCCGCAACCCGTATCTCGCCGGCAATTTTGCGCCGGTGCGCGACGAGAGCGGGTTCGAGAATTTGCCAGTCGAAGGCGAAATCCCAGCGGGGCTCACGGGCGCGCTTTACCGCAACGGACCCAATCCGCAGTTCGAGCCGCGCGATCCCGATCATCACTGGTTCGCCGGCGACGGAATGATCCACGGCTTCTTCGTGGAAGATGGCAAGGTCTCTTATCGCAACCGTTATGTGCGCACGCCGAAATGGCAGCTGGAGCACGAGGCCGGGCATTCGCTGTTCGGCACCTTCGGCAATCCCATGACGAGCGATCCGTCCGTCATCGGCAAGGAAGCGGGCGTGGCGAACACCAATATCGTCTGGCATGCCAACCGCCTGCTGGCGCTGGAGGAGGCGCATCAGCCCTTCGAGCTCGATCCGCTTACCTTGGAGCCGCGCGGCTACGTCCCCTCTGCCGGCCGCGCCAACCGCTTCACCGCGCATCCCAAGATCGATCCGGAAACCGGCGAGCTGGTGTTCTTCGGCTATTCGGCCGGCGAAGGTTTCTTCACCGACGAAGTCGCCTATGGCGTTGCCAACCGCGACGGCAAGGTGACGCGCCTCGATCTGTTCAAAGCGCCGTACTGCAGCATGATCCACGATTTCTTCGTGACGAAGAACCATGTCGCGTTTCCGGTTCTGCCGCTGACGGGCGATCTCTCCCGCGTCATGCGCGGCGGCCCGGCGTTCGCCTGGGAGCCGGAGAAGGGCAGCCATGTCGGCGTGATGCGGCGCGACGCCGGCGTCGACACCATCCGCTGGTTCACCACCGATGCCTGCTACGTCTTCCACCCCATGAACATGTGGGAAGAAGGCGACACGATGTTCGCCGACGTGATGGAGTACGATCAGGCGCCGCTGTTCCCCAATGCCGATGGATCACGGGGCAAGCTGTGCTCGGCCAAGCTGGTGCGTTGGACCTTCGATCTCGTCGGCACATCGAACACCATCAAGCGCGAGCCGATCGACGACATGGCGGGCGAATTCCCGCGTTTCGACGAGCGCTATGCCGGCCTGCCGTACCGCCATGGCTATTTCGCCGGCAACACTAAAGACGATGGCCGCATCCTGTTCGATTGCATCGCCCATATCGATCACAAGACCGGCCGCAAATCGGTCTACGAATTCGCGCGCGGCGATTCCCCCGGCGAGCCGGTGTTCGTCCCGCGCCATGCCGCGGCGTCGGAAGGCGATGGCTGGCTGGTCGCGGTCGTCTATCGCGGTGCGGACGATCGCAGCGATTTCGTCGTGTTCGACGCGCAGGATGTCGCGCGCGGGCCGGTCGGCACGGCGAAATTACCCCGCCGGGTGCCGTTCGGCTTCCACGGCAATTGGCGCCAGGGGTGACCGATGTACTTCCTCCGCGCCCTTCGCCCGCTTGCCAGCGACTTCCTGTCGACGATTGTGTTCGTCGCGTTCTACGCGATCACAGGCAGCATTCGCGCCGGCGTCATGCTGGGCATTGCCGTCGGCGTCGGCCAGATCGCGTACATCTTCTGGCGCGGAAAACGCCCGGACATCATGCAGTGGGCGAGCCTCGCGCTGGTGGTGGTGCTCGGCTCGGCCTCGCTGATCACGCGTGATCCGCGTTTCATCATGGTGAAGCCCAGCATCGCTGCGTTCGCCATCGCCTGTGTGATGCTGAAGCCGAACTGGATGGGCCGGTATCTCCCTCCCATCGTGACCGACAATGTTTCACCGGCAATCACCACGGCATGGGGCTATGCCTGGTCGGGGCTGCTGTTTCTCACGGCAGCGGCCAACATTTACGTGGCGCTCACCTGCTCGCCGGCGACCTGGGCGTGGTTCATTTCGCTCGTTCCGCTATCGACCAAGCTCGCGCTTTTCCTGGCGCAATATGCCACGTTGCATTTCCTGGTCAGCCGCAACATCCGCGCGCGTCTTACGGCTGGCAGTTTGTCGGCGGCAGAATAATTTCGCGGCTGCCGCCGCTTCTCCATCGCGCCGCCAAGATCGCGCCATCATCGACGCCGATTCTCTCGCGCGATTGCCGGGGTTCACGCGTGGGCGTAGTCTGGCGGTTGGGGCGCTCCCCTTGCTGGAGCGTGTCGAAGGGGGAATTTCATGAATCGGCGGACCTTTGTCATCGGCGGCGTTGTCGCCGCTGTGGTGATTGTTGCTGTGGTCGGGGCGCTTTATCTGGCCGGCGGCAAGCACGCGCCATCCGGCGGCGTCTGGTCGCGCATTGCCGGCGGCTTCAGCCAAGCCACCAGCACCGTCACCAGCACGATGACGCCGAAGCAGATGGCCGAGGCGCCCGAGTTCGCCTTCCATCGCCTGGAGATCGGCACCAGCAAGCCCCAGGCCGAGGCCTGCCTCGTCTTCACCCGCGACCTCGACCAGTCCGGCCACACCCATTACGAAGACTACCTCACCGTCGATCCGCAAACCCGCATCGTGGTGCGCGCGATGGATGCCCGCGTCTGCATCGCCGGCCTCGACTTCAACACCACCTACACCGTCACCCTGAAGAAGGGCCTGCCGGACAGGGCCGGCGACAAGCTCGCCGAAGCCGAAACCGTCTCCGTCGAGCTGCGCGACAAGCCGGCGCTGGTGCGGTTCTCCGGCGGCATCGTGCTGCCGCGCGACAATGCCGATGGCGTTCCGGTCACCACGGTCAATGTCGACAAGCTGGCGCTCAAGATCGTGCGCGTGGGCGACCGGCTGCTGTCGCAGATCGAATCCGGCACCGTCGATCAGACGCAGCTCTATTCCTATGACGCGAAGCAGCTCGAGCAGAACCAGGGCCAGGTTGTGTGGTCGGGCGCCATGGATGTGGCCAACGTCAAGAACGACACGGTCGTCACGCTGATCCCCATCCGCGACATCCTCAAGGGCAAGCCGCCCGGCGCCTATGTGCTGATCGCGCAGGATTGGAAAAAGGCGCACGCCAAGACCAACGACGAGGACGACTATTCCGAACAGATGGCGTCGCAGTGGGTGATCGATTCCGATATCTCGATCACCACCTTCCAGGGCGCCGGCGGTCTCACCGTCTTCACCCGCTCCTATGCCAGCGCCAAGGCAATGGGCGGCGTCAAGCTCACCCTCGTCGCGCGCGACAACAACGTGCTGTCCACCCAGACGACTGGCGCCGATGGCCACGCCGATTTCGATGCCGGGTTCTTCAACGGCAAAGGGGGCGACGAGCCGGTTGTCGTGATGGCGTATGGCCAGGGCGGCGATTTCAGCTTCCTCGATCTGCGCCGCCCGGCCTTCGACTTGACCGACCGCGGCGTCGGCGGCCGCGAGACCTCCGGCCCCATTGATGCTTATTTGTATACGGAGCGCGGCGTCTATCGCCCCGGCGAGACCATCCGCGCCACCGCCATGCTGCGCGACCGCGTCGGCGCGGCCGTCACGGCGCCGCTGACCCTGGTCGCCACGCGGCCGGATGGGATGGAAGTCGCACGCGCCACATTCGCCGGCGCGTCGCTCGCCGCCGGTGCCGCCACATGGTCGGTGCCGCTGCGCGATACGTCGCCGCACGGCCGCTACCAGATCGCGGCGTATGTCGACACCTCGAAGGATGCCCCGGCAGTCGGCCGCGTACAGTTCGATATCGCGGATTTCGTGCCGCAGCGCCTGAAGGTGACTCTGACACCTGAAACCAAGGTTCTGCACCCCAACTCCGACATCAAGGTGCGGGCCGACAGCCGCTTCCTCTATGGCGCACCGGCGTCGAATCTTTCCGGCGAAGGGCACGCGCGCATCACCAAGGATGCTGCCCCATATCCCGAATTCAAGCAGTACCAGTTCGGCCGTGTCGATGACACATTCTCCGATGTGAGCCTCGATCTCACGGTGCCCGATACCGACGCGAACGGCTCCACTGAAGCCACCGGCACCATCGGCGATCTCGCCGACACGACTCTGCCGCTGAAGGCGGTTGTCACCGTGTCGATTCACGAGCCGGGCGGCCGCACGACCGACAAGTCCGTCGATATTCCAGTGCGCACGCACGATGCGGCCATCGGCATCCGCCCGGATTTCGACGGCGACGCGGTGCCGGAAGGTGCGCGCGCCGGATTCGAAGTGATTGCCGTAAACAATAACGGCAAGCGCATCGCGCTGAACAATGTGAATTACAGCTGGGTGCGCGAGGTCACCACCTATCAGTGGTACCAGGACAATGGCGAATGGAAGTACCAGTCGGTCACCCGCGACCGGCTGATCGCGTCCGGCACCATGAACATCGCAGCGTCCGGCGCGGTGAAGATGGCGCAGGCGTTTCCGTGGGGCGATTATCGCCTGACCGTCAGCGACCCGAAGACCGGCGCGGCATCGTCCTACCGCTTCTATTCCGGCTGGGCGGCAAGTGCGGCGGGCGACCGGCCGGATCGCATTCCGGTTGCCGCCGACAAGCCGTCGTACAAGCCGGGCGACATCGCCCATGTGCAGATCAAGCCGGCGTCCGACGGGCAGGCGCTGGTGGTGGTGGCCGGCGACAAGGTGTTCTCGTCACAGCTGGTCAATGCGCCGGCGAGCGGTGCGACCATCGACGTTCCCGTGTCGGAGGACTGGGGCGCCGGTGCCTATGTGCTGGTCACGCATTACCATCCGCTGAACGGCGCGACGGGCCGGGAGCCGGTGCGCTCCATCGGCGTCACCTGGCTGCAGCTGGACAATTCCGCCCGCACTTTGACGGCCGTCGTCGGCGGGCCGCAGAAGGTCACGCCACGCCAGCGCATCACCATTCCCGTGACGGTGACGGGGCTGGATCAAGGCGAAGACGCCTACATCACGCTTGCCGCGGTGGATGAAGGAATCCTCCAGCTCACCGATTTCAAATCGCCCGATCCGAACACGTGGTACTTCGGCAAGCGACGCCTCGGCGTCGGCATGCATGACGATTACGGCCGCCTGATCAAGCCGGAGAAGGCGCCGGTGGGAAGCTTGCGCGAAGGGGGCGACAATTTCGGCGGCCGGCCGCTGGCGGTGGTGCCGCAGCGCACCGTGGCGCTGTTCTCCGGCCTCGTGAAGCTCGGCGCTGGCGGCAGGGCGAACGTGCCACTCGACATTCCCGACTTCAACGGCGAGCTGCGCCTGATGGCGGTGGCGTGGAGCGGCAAGAAGGTTGGCCATGCCGATCGCCCGCTCACGGTGCGCGATCCCGTGGTGGCCGAGCTGGTGCTGCCGCGATTCCTCGCTCCGGGCGACAAGGCGCAAGCCGCGCTGATGCTCGACAATGTGGAAGGCGCAGCCGGCAATTATGCCGCGACCATCAAGACCAGCGGACCGGTGGCGACCGCGGCCGGTGCGCAGACCGTCGTCGCGCAATCCTTGAAGCACGGCCAGCGCACCTTGACGCCGGTGGAGCTGGACGGCAAAGGCCTGGGCATCGCGTCTATCTCGCTGACACTCACCGGGCCGAACAACTTCAAGATCAGTCGCGCGTGGCCGATCCAGGTGCGCGCGCCACAGCTCGATGTCGCGCGCGAGGATGTGGCGGTGCTCGGCGCCGGCCAGAGCTACACGGCGAACCAGAAGCTCGTTTCCGACATCGTGCCCTCGACCATGAACGTGGCGATCAATGTTTCGGCCGCGCATGGCTACACCGATGTGCCGGGCCTGCTCCGCTGGCTCGACAAATATCCGTATGGCTGCATCGAGCAGACGACGAGCCGCGCCATGCCGCTGCTCTACTTCAATGACCTGGCGACGCTTGCCGGTCTGCCGAAGGATCAGGCGCTGCACGACCGCATTCAGGAAGCGGTCGACAACGTGCTCGACATGCAGAACTACGCCGGCAATTTCGGCATGTGGGGGCCGGGCAATGACGCCGATCCGTGGATCAGCGTGTTCGCGCTCGACTTCCTCTATCAGGCGAAGGCCAAGGGCTATGTAGTGCCGAACGAGGCAATCAAGCGCGGCGCCGGATGGCTCAAGCAGATCGCGCCGTCGGATTCGAATGACGATGCGACGCGCGCCTATGCCTTCTATGTGCTGGCGCGCGCCGGCCAGGTGAACCTCTCCGACCTGCGCTACTTCTCCGACACGCGCGGCGGCGAGTGGAACAATGCCATCGCCGGCGCGCTGACCGGAGCGGCAGCGGCGCAAGCGGGGGATCGCGCGCGGGCGACCTATGCCTTCAACCGCGCGCGCGACATCCTGATGAATGCGAAGCCGGTAAATTATTCGGAGGCCGACTATGGCTCGTTCATTCGCGACCTCGCCGGCACCACGGCGCTGGTCGTGGAAGGCGGCGATCCGCAGCTCGTTCCGGCGCTGATGCAGCGCACGACGGACGTCGATATGCGGCTCAATGACACCACGACGCAGGAGAAGGCGTGGATGCTGCGCGCGGCTTACGAACTCACGCGCGAGAAGACGCCGCTGAACATCGTGGTGAACGGGCAACCGGCGCAGCCGAAGGATGGCGCAGTGCGGCTGTCGCCGAATTATGGCATGCTCGCCAAGGGCGTCACCGTCGGCAATCGCGGCGATGCGCCGGTGTGGCGCGATGTGTCGGTGCAGGGCACGCCGGCCATTCCGCTGCCGCCCACGGCGAACGGCCTCACCATCAAGAAGACCGTGTGGACGGTGAGCGGCCAGCCCGCCGATCTCGCCAACCTGCATCAGAACGATCGCGTGATGGTCGTGCTCGAAGGCCAGATGGACAACGCGTTCTATCGCCAGATGGGCGCCATCGACCTGCTGCCGGCCGGGCTCGAGATCGAGATGCCGATTTCGGGCGACGACGCCAAGGCCTATGCGTGGCTCTCCTCGCTCAACGATGTGACGATGGAAGACGCGCGCGACGACCGCTTCGTCGCCGCCTTCACCATCGGCACGCAATATCAGGAGAAGCCGGACCCGAAGAAGCCGCCGCCGCCGCTGCCGACTTATCGCATCGCCTACATCGCGCGCGCGGTGACGCAAGGCACGTTCGTCATGCCGGCCGGCGTGGTGGAGGACATGTACTCCCCCACCGTCATCGCCCGCACCGACATGGGCAGCGTGACGGTGAAGCGATGAAGAAATTGATGGGCCGCCGATCAAATACTCCCCTCCCCCACCGAGGGGAGGGGTAGGGGTGGGGGGCGCAAAAACGATGTCTGTTGAGCGAGCAAGAGCGCCGCGCAAGAACGAAACCGAGTCCGAGCGGAGAGTCTGGCGTGGACTGAGGCTGCTGCGCCGCCACGGCTTTCATTTCCGGCAGGCATCGATCGGAAAGTATTATGCGGATTTCGCGTGCCATCGCGCCAAGATCGTCATCGAGCTGGATGGGCTTCATCACGCGACGCCGGAGCAAAGGAGACATGACGCGGAGCGCACGCGGTTTCTGGAGTCTGCCGGCTATCGCGTTATGCGGTTCTGGAATGTTGAAGCCAATCCAGACTCGATTGCGCAACAGATGCTGGAATTGTTGGGCCCCCCACCCCCAACCCCTCCCCTCGTCGGGGGAGGGGAGTAACACATGCGGAAGGAGCAACATCGTTCGGTCGTGGCGGCGACGGAGATACTTCGCCGAACAATTCGCTACGTCGTGCAATTCGCGAAGACGCACCGGCGTGTTTCGATTGTTGCGGGTGCATTCGTTGTGCTGCTTGCCATGGTTGCCATCGCCGATGCCGTGTTTCCGCCGGATATGGCGCGGTATGAGAACATCTCGCCGGAGGTGGTGGCGCGGGATGGATCGCTGCTGAAGCCGTATCTCTCAAAGGACGGCTTCTGGCGGCTCAAGACCACCGTGCGCGATGTGAACCCGCGCTACCTCGCGCTGCTCAAGGCCTACGAGGACAAGCGGTTCGATTCGCACCACGGTATCGATCTGCTCGCGGTCGGCCGCGCGGCGCTCCAGTACGCAAGCGCCGGCCATGTCGTGTCCGGGGCGTCCACCTTGTCAATGCAGGCGGCGCGGCTGCTCGAGCCGCCGCACCATCGCAGCCTCGGCGCCAAGCTCGTGCAGATGATCCGCGCCGTCCAGTTGGAGCAACGCTACTCGAAGGACGAGGTCCTCTCCATTTATATCACGCTGGCGCCGTTCGGCGGCAATCTGGAAGGCGTGCGCGCCGCCTCGCTTTCCTATTTCGGCAAGGAGCCGGACGCGCTCGATCTTTCCGAAGCGGCACTGCTGGTCGCGTTGCCGCAATCGCCGGCGAAGCTGCGGCCGGACCGTCACGGCATCGCCGCCATCAAGGGCCGCAACAAAGTGCTGGCGCGCATGGTGGATGAAGGCGTGATCAGCGCGAGCGATGCTGCGGTTGCGCGGCGCGAAGGCGCACCCTCGATGCGGCTTGCCATGCCGGCGCGCGCGCCGCATCTGTCGGACAAGCTGCGGCGAACGCACACCGGCCGCATCGCCACCACCATCGATCCCGCGCTGCAGGCGGCCATCGAGCGCATGGCAGAACAGGAGAGCGCCTATTTCGAAAGCGGCGCCAGCCTCGCCACCGTCGTGGTGGAAAACAAATCGCGCAACGTGCTCGCCTACATCGGCGGCACGAATTATCACGGCGCGTCGGGCCAGATCGATCTTGCCAGCCGGCCGCGCTCGCCGGGCTCGGCGCTCAAGCCCTTCATCTACGGCCTCGCCTTCGACGATCTCATCCTGCATCCCTCCACCATGATGGAAGACCAGGCGACCATTTTCGGGGATTACGCGCCGAAGGATTTCTCCGGCGAATTCCAGGGCGCGGTGACGGCGCGCGATGCGCTGCGCATGTCGCTGAATGTGCCGGCGGTGATGGTGCTGGACCGCGTGGGGCCGCTGCGCTTTACACTCACATTGCAGAATGCCGGCGCGCATCTCGCGTTCCCCACGCGCGACGATACGCCGAGCCTGCCCGTGGCGCTGGGCGGCCTCGGCATCGATCTCGCCGATATCACGATGCTCTATGCCGGCATCGCCGATGGCGGCGTGGCAAAGCCGCTGCGCTATCTCGCCACCGACAAGCCCGGCGCATCGCATCGGTTGTTCGGGCCGGTGGCGGCGTACTATCTGCGCGACATCCTGAAAGGTATCGCGCTACCGGAAGGCTGGGCGATGGGGCAGGGGCTCGCGCGCCGCACCATCGCCTTCAAGACCGGCACCTCGTACGGCTTTCGCGATGCGTGGAGCGTGGGCTTCTCCAACGATTACACCGTCGGGGTGTGGACGGGCCGCGCCGATGGCGCGCCGCGCGCCGGCTCCATCGGCCTGGAAGCGGCCGCTCCCATTCTCTTGAAGACGTTCGGGTTGTTGCCGCGCGACAAATCTCCCGATCCCACGCCGCCCGCCGGCACCATCGTCGCCCAATCGACCGATGCGCTGCCGGAAGCGTTGCGCACCTTCGCGCGCGAAACATTGGCGCCGCAGCCGGTGCAGACCACCAACGTTCCTCCGCCGTCGATCAGTTTCCCGCCCAACGGCGCCACGATTCCGGTGGAACAGGCAAGCGCGAAAGACGCCGCCATTCAATTGCGAGCGGATGGCGGGCGCGAGCCGCTCACCTGGCTCGTCAACGGCCAGCTCATCGGCAATTTCAACCGCTTCACGCCGGCGCTCTACACACCATCGGGCGAAGGCTTCGCCAAGGTCACGGTCGTCGATGCGCAAGGCCGCAGCGACACCGCGCAAGTGCGGTTCAAGAAGCTGCGGTAACGAAGAGCTCCCTTCCTAGGATAAGATCTTCGATGACAGATTGGAGTCGATACCAATGAACGAATTGGAAAGCCGGATTGCTAGGTGGGATGAGATTCGTCGACAGCAGCTTTCGTTCTCGATCAATCTTTTTCTTATTTTTTCGGTCAGCGCGCTGGGATATTTGTCGACCATCCTGCTGTCCGAGAGGTTCAGTGGATACAGTTTTGCTGTGAGATACTTGTTCTTCATAGCGTTCTTGTTGGCCGGCCTTGCTGCATTGTTCGGTATTGGCTCATCCATCTATCGTCTGCTCGATTTTCGGCTAACCGCTCGCATTGTTAGGGAGGAGGCGAAAGACAAGACACCCGATCGAGTGCGATGGCTCGACAAGGCACGAAAGAAAGCAAAGACGCTTGGTAGACTTAGCTGGTGCGCGTTTTGGATACAGGCCGCTGTCTTTACTCTAGCTATGTTCGCCGCCGGAATCGCTATTGTGCTCGCTGTACAAACGTGATCCAGCGCCGTTACTCGTCCGGTCGCTTATTAGTGCAGTACATCACCGCTGCATAAGCGCACGCTAAGAATAGCGCGACAGTCGGTAGCCATAGTTCGCCAAGATTTTCTTGCTGGAAGCCCTTTACAAGCGTCGCGGCGAGAAGAACAAGCCAAATCAGTGTCGAGAAGTCACTTAGGGCTATGAGCAGACCTGAAACCGAAAAGCGCTTGGCGCCCCAAAAGCCCTTTTCCTCTCGTGGTTCCGGATTCGAAAAAAGTGGTATGCCGAGCACGTCAGTCTCTACGGCTTGAACCTTTTGTTCCCAAGCCTCCTGCCAATACTTGCTACCACGATTTTGAAGCGTCCATGCGGCACTGCATACAAGTCCGAACCCGCCTATGATGGCGGCGAAATTGATTTCCTCCATCTCGCGGAATTGCGCATATGCAATGAACGACGCACCAATAAAGCCCCAGAAGAACAATGATCGTTGCCAGAGCAGTCCGATCTCAAACTTTCTCATCTCCGAGGCAAGTTCGAGAATCCGCTCTTTTTGAGATTCTGTGACGGGGGCCTCCGCCAAGATATCCGTCATTGTTTTCAACACGGTTGCATCTCCACTATCCCCAACAATCGGAATATGTAGCCCAATACCTTCCGCTGGAGGAACGTCGTGTCACTCCGTCGCGGCGGCCTGTTTGTGGCCAGCCATCTGCGCGTTGAGGCGCTCCAGCATTTCCTTCGTTGGAAAGCCGTCGGCGGGGATGTGATGGTCCTTCTGGTAGTCGCGTAACGCGGCGCGGGTCTTGTGCCCCAGCACGCCGTCGATGGCGCCGGGATCGTAGCCCAGCTTCTTGAGCGCCGTCTGGAAGGCGACGCGGTCCTCCTGATTCAGCGGCTGCTCGTCGCGCGGCCATTGCGCCACGATCTGGCCGCCGCCGCGCAAATGATCGGCGAGATTGCACACGGCCAGCGCATACGCCGCCGCATTGTTGTAGGTGAGCACGACCTTGAAATTGTGAAATACCATGAACGCCGGTCCGCGCGCGCCGGCCGGCAGGTAGATCGCACCTTCCGCTGGCGTGCCCGGCAATTCATCACCATAGATCGTCCGCACGCCGAGTTGCTTCCATTCGGACATCGGCCGCGGCGCATCGTCCCCGGTCAGTTCGTAGGGAAAATTCTTCGGCAGCGACACTTCATAGAGGCACGGCTCGCCCATGTGCCAATCGGCCTGGTGCAGTAGGTTCGCGGCGGACGCTAGTGCATCGGCCGGCGAATTCCACAAATCCTTGCGGCCGTCGCCGTCGCCGTCGGCAGCGTTCTGCAGGAAAGAGGACGGCACGAACTGCGTCTGCCCGAAGGCGCCGGCCCACGAAGATGTCATTTGCGACGGCGACAGGTGCTCCTGCTGCTCCATCTTCATGGCGGCGATCAGTTCGTGCCGGGCGAACTCCTTGCGCGGGCCGTCATAGGCGAGCGTCGCCAGCGCATCGAACATGTTGAAATTGCCCATCGCGGCGCCATAGGCGCTTTCCTCGCCCCAGATGGCGACGAGAATTTCCTTCGGCACGGAGAAGCGTGCTTCGAGTTTCGCCAGCATGGTTGGGTAGGTCGCCAGCATCTCCTGCCCCTTCTTGATGCGGCTGGGCGAGACCGCACTGTCGAGGTATTGCCAGATGGGGCGCACGAACTCCGGCTGCTGCGTGTTCAGTTCCTCCACCCGCGGGTCGCGCCGGAGGCCGGACATGGAGCGATCGTAGATTTCCGGCGTCACGCCGGCGGCGATGGCCTCGCCCCGGAAATCGCGGATGAATGAAGCGAACTTCGCATCCTGGCTCTCGGCCGTAACTTTCGTTTCGCTGATGGGCGGCGCCGCGGCGGGCGGCGATTTCCGCGCGGGCTCCGTCGTGGCGCCGGCGCAGCCGAGCAGGAGGCCGGCCAGGGCGACGCACATGCCTTTCCCAAACCCGGAATGCCGATCCGGCGCATTTGTCGATCGAAACAAGAGAATCCCCGCGAAACCACGCTTTCCCTAACGCATAAAGCCTGAGAATTGAGGCGTTGACAGGGCAAACTCGCCCGAATAGTTTCCGCGCCTCTTTCGACGGGGCCGGTTGGCCCCATTTTCTTGAAGGCGTGTCATGAAGGTCCGCAATTCCCTGCGCTCGCTCAAGAAGCGCGACAAGGACTGCCGCGTCATCCGGCGGAAGGGGCGCACCTATGTCATCAACAAGAAGAACCCCCGCTTCAAGGCGCGCCAGGGCTGACCGCGCGGCTCAAGTGGCGCCGGTCGCCAGATAATAGATCAGCCCCGCGGCCGAACAGCCGCAGAAGGTCGCGAGCATCCCCGTCTTGAAGCGGAACGTCGCGATGGCCGCGGCCGCGCAGAGAATCAACGCCGCCCAGTCGATGGTCCCCCACACCGGAAGCGGCAGCGCCATCACCGGTCTGCCGGTCACACCCACCTGCGCGAACATCGTATGCAGCGCGAACCACACGGCGAGATTCACGATCACGCCGACCACTGCCGCCGTGATGGCCGACAGCGCGGCCTTGAGCCGCCGGTTGCCGATGAGCGCCTCGACATAAGGTCCGCCGGCGAAGATCCAGATGAATGGCGGCACGAAGGTCGACCACATGGCCAGCGCGCCGCCGAGAATGCCGGCGAGCACGGGTGTCAATACGCCGGGCTGACGAAAGGCGGCCATGAAGCCGACGAAATCGACGACGCTGATCAGGGGTCCCGGCGTGGTTTCCGCGAACCCAAGCCCGACCAGCATCTCGCCGGGCCTCAGCCAGTGATAGTGCTCGACCGCCTGCTGGGCCATATAAGCCAGCACCGCGTAGGCGCCGCCAAACGTGATCACCGCCATCTTGCTGTTGAAAAGCGCGATGGCGGTGAACACATTGCGTGGCCCGAATGCGAGCAGCAGCACTACCAGCGGGGCGAGCCAGACGGTCGCGCCAACCGCTCCTGCAATGGCGCTTCGCAACGCTGACGGCCGAACGTGCGGCGGGATGCCGTCCGCGAACTGCGCGTCGATCAGCGCCGGCTCACCTCCCGGTGAAGCGGCGGCGTGCGCGTGGCCGCCATTGGCCGAAAGCCAGCCCGTCGCGCTGCAGACATATCCGATAAGGCCGGCACCAAGCACAATCAGCGGGAAGGGCAACCCGAAGGCGAAGATGGCGACAAAGGCACTTGCGGCGAGACCAATCAGCAGTGGCGTTTTCAACGCGCGCTTGCCGACCCGCATGACCGCCTGCAGCACAATCGCCAGCACAGCGGCTTTGAGGCCGAAGAACAGCGCCTGCACAAATCCGATGTGGCCAAAGGCTCCATAGATCACGCTGAGCGCGGTGAGCGCCACCAAGCCCGGCAGCACGAACAGAATGCCGGCGACGAGACCGCCGCGTACACGATGCATGAGCCAGCCGATGTAGATGGCGAGCTCGTGCGCCTCCGGTCCAGGCAGCAACATGCAATAGTTGAGCGCGTGGAGGAACCGCTCTTCGCCGATCCAGCGCTTTTCCTGCACCAGAATGCGGTGCATCACGGCGATCTGCCCCGCCGGACCGCCGAAGCTTAGCGCCGCGACGCGCGCCCAGGTGCGTACGGCTTCGGAAAAAGGAACTGGGGGCGGGCTGGAAGGTGGGACGCCTGTTTCATCCATGGCTTGGCCTCGGGCGCACGCGCGCAAACGAAGCAGCGCTTGGACGAATTTTCGTCTAACGGGGAGACTGCATCCCCGATGTCCGCACTATGCGGTGCATGTTTGGGCTTGGCAAGCGTCGGGTGGCGGGTCGTATTCCAACGCGACAGCGCCCTATATTGGCTTATGGCTGCATTGTCGGATCCCAATCCGGAAATTCTTGCCCGCCGCAACGAGATCGTCGCCGCCTTGCGCCGCATCGTGCCGGACGGCGTGGTGCATGAGGCTGCAGGCCTCGCCGCTTACGATGCCGACGCGCTGACCGCCCATCGGCAGACGCCGCTGGTCTGTGTGCTGCCGAAGACGAAGCAGCAGGTGGCGGCCGTGCTCGCGTTTGCGCAAAGCGCAAGCGTGCCGATCGTTCCGCGCGGCGCCGGCACCTCCCTCTCCGGCGGCGCTATCCCGCTGGCGGATGGAATCCTGCTCGGCTTCGGCCGCATGAACCGCATTCTGGAGGTCGACCTGGACAACCGCTGCGTGGTGGTCGAGCCAGGCGTGACCAACGCCGCCATTACCCGTGCGGTGGAAGGCCACGGCTTCTATTATGCGCCCGATCCATCCAGCCAGATTGCCTGCACCATCGGCGGCAACATCGCGGAGAATTCCGGCGGCCTGCATTGCCTGAAATACGGCCTAACGACGCACAATCTTATGGGCGTCGAGTTCGTGCTGCCGGGCGGCGCGTTCGTGCGCTTCGGCGGCAAGGCGATGGGGGGCGATGGACTCGATCTGCTCGGTGTCGTCACCGGTTCGGAAGGATTGCTGGGCGTGGTGGTGGAAGCGACCGTCCGCATCCTGCCCAAGCCACCGTGCACGCGCACGCTTCTCGCCGCATTCCATTCCGTGCCGGACAGCGGCGCCTGTGTGGCGAACATCATTGCGGCCGGCATCGTTCCCGCGGCGATGGAGTTCATGGACCGCCGCTGCGTGGAAGCGGTCGAAAGCTACTGCGCGCCGGGCTACCCGAAGGCCGATGCAATCCTCATCATCGAGATCGACGGCCTGGAATCGGAAGTGGCCGATGGCATCGCGCGCGTGGCGGAGATCGCGCGGGCGAACGGCGCCCATGAGGTACGCGAGGCGCGCGACGAGAAGGATCGCGCGCGATTGTGGATGGGCCGCAAGGCCGCGTTCTCCGCCATGGGCAAGCTGGCGCCCGACATGCTGTGCATGGACGGCACCATCCCGCGCCGCGAATTGCCGCATGTGCTGGCGCGCATGGCCGAGATGTCTGCGCAATATGGTTTGGGATTCTGCAACGTGTTCCACGCCGGCGACGGCAACATCCATCCGCTGATTACCTTCGATGTGATGAAGGAGGGCGAACTGGAACGCGCGGAGGCCTTCGGTGCGGAGATTTTGCGCTTGTGTGTGGAAGTGGGCGGCGTGCTGACCGGCGAGCACGGCGTCGGCATCGAAAAACGCGACCTGATGCCGGAGATGTTCACCGAAGCCGATCTGGCCCAGCAGCAGCGGCTGAAATGCGCCTTCGATGTGGGCGGCCTGTTCAATCCCGGCAAGGTGTTTCCAACTTTGTCGGTCTGCATCGAGCAGGGGCACGCGCATGTGAAGCGCGGCGCGGCGCGGCATGCGGAGCTGCCGCGGTTCTGATGGCGCGCATCTCCGTTTCCAGCGAAGCCGAAGTCGTCGACGCCGTGCGCGCCGCGCGCGAAGCCGTGCGCACGCTGGAGATCGTCGGCCACGGCACCAAGCGCGGGTTCGGCCGGCCGATCGAGTGCGACGACGTGCTCGATCTTTCGGGCTTGAGCGGAATCCTGAAATACGAACCGGACGAGATGGTCATCACGGCGCTGGCTGGAACGCCGGTTGCGGAGATCGAAGCGGCGCTTGCGGAGAAGAACCAGCGCCTCGGCTTCGAGCCCGCCGATTGGGGACCGCTTTACGGCGCGCCGCGGCACTCGGCGACCATCGGTGGTGTGCTAGCGGCGGACGCGAACGGGTCGGCCGCGATCCGCTACGGCCGCTGCCGCGATCATCTTCTCGGCTTTCGCGCAGTGAACGGTTTTGGCGAAGCCTACAAGGCCGGCGGCCGCGTGGTGAAGAACGTCACCGGATTCGATCTGCCGAAATTGATGTGCGGCGCCATGGGCACCCTCGGCCCGTTGATGGAAGTCATCCTGCGCGCCTTTCCGAAGGCCGAAGCGACAAGCGTTGTTGTGGTCAGAGGTCTCGACGATGACGAAGGCCTTGCGCTCATTCGCAGAATTTGGAGCGCGCACTTGCAGGCGACCGCGCTCTTGCTTCTGCCCAAGCGGCTGGCATTGCGTTTTCCGGAGTTTCCGGCAGTGGGACTCGGCAAAGTGGATGGTTCCACCGCTCTTGTGCGACTTGATGGGTCGGCTGCGACCTTGTCAACCAAGCATGATCTGCTCAATGAGCTCGTAACGGACCTCCTCGTTTCGCCTGTTGAGAACGGAGATGGCTTGGTTGCCAAGGCGGCTTCAGTTGTTTCCTTTGGCGACACTCTCGAAGACGTTTGGCTTGTGCATGTGCCGCCCACCGCTGCGTCACAGGTGATCGCAAACGTCGAAGGAGATTGGATAGTGGATTGGGTCGGAGCGAGGATTTGGATACGCGATACACCGGGCGTCGATGCGGGATGGCCATATCTGGCGCGCGAGCTTGGGGGTTCTGCGGTGCTGGTTCGAGCGAGTGCTGAAACTCGACGGAGAATCCCGCCGTTCACGCCAGAATCGCCGGTGCGGGCAGAGCTGACGAGGCGCGTGAAGGCCGCGTTCGATCCGCTGCGGCTGTTCAATCCCGGACGGATGTGGGACGGCGTCTAGATGCGCACGCAGTTCTCTCTCGCGCAGCTTGCCGATCCGCACATTGCGGAAGCCGACGCGGCGTTACGCGCCTGCGTCCATTGCGGCATCTGCACGGCGAGCTGCCCGACTTACGTGCTGCTGGGCGACGAGCGCGATAGCCCGCGCGGCCGCATCGTCATGATGCAGAAGATGCTGGAGCAGGGCGGCGCGCCGTCCACCGAAACCGTCACGCATATCGATCGCTGCCTGTCGTGCCTGGCCTGTCGCACGGTGTGCCCGTCAGGTGTCGATTATCAGCGGCTGGTCGATCAATCGCGCGTGCATATCGAGAAACACTATCGCCGACCGCTTGGCGAACGCCTGACGCGATGGATGATCGCGCATGTGCTGACGCGGCCAAATCTCACACTAGCGGCCTTGCGCGCCGCGCGATTGTTCGCACCGCTGGCATTCCTGCTGCCGCATTCGTTGCGAGCCATGGCACGACGCGGCGCAACTTTGAAATCGTCGGCGGTTCCCGGCGAAGCGGCGCCGGGCGCACAAGCATCACGCCGCATTTTCCTGTTGCCGGGGTGCGTGCAGCAGGTGATTGCGCCGGAGATCGATGCCGCAATGACGCGTATCCTGGCGCGGCGCGGCATTTCCCTCGTGCCGCTTTCGGGCGCTGGATGCTGTGGCGCGCTGTCCCATCATCTTGGCCGTGAAGGGGAAGCGAAAGCCTTCGCGAAACACAATATCGAGGCGTTCGAGCGCGCCGGCGGCGAACGCGCCGACGGCCTCGTCATCAGCGCAACCGGTTGCGCCGCGCACCTCGCCGATTACGAACATCTCTTCCTCGACGACCCGGATTGGCAGGACAGGGCGGGGGCGTTCTCTGCGAAGCATCTGAGTGTTGGTGCGCTCCTTTCATACCATCCCCTTGAGGGACGGTCGAAATTTGCTGCAGCAAATTTCGGGGTGGGGTCAGTTCCGGAAGCTCAGCGGGACCACCCCTCCCCGAACGAATTCGCCAACGCTCATTCGTTCGACCCTCCCTCAAGGGGAGGGTGCGGTGAGGTCCGCGTCGCGTATCATGTGCCGTGTTCGCAGCAGCATGGATTGCGCCAAGTGGGCGACGGTGGAGTGCTTCGCGCGGCCGGGTTCGATGTCGTCGCCATTCCCGAAGGGCATCTGTGCTGCGGCTCCGCCGGAAGCTACAGTCTGCTGCAGCCGGAGATCGCGCACGCCTTGCGCGAGCGCAAGCTGGCCAACATCGGCACCGTTCAACCGGACGTGATCGCCACGTCGAACATCGGCTGCCTGCAGCATCTGAGCGGTCCTGACGCGCCGCCGGTGGTCCACCTCGCCGAACTGCTCGATTGGGCCGAAGGTGGCCCAACCCCGCGTCCGCTCACACCATTGGCAACGCCGGTCGCGGCGAATTAGAATTGAACCATGCGCAGCATCCTCACCACAGTTGCCGCCTTTCTGCTTGCGTCCAACGCGCTCGCCGCGCCCAAGCCACCTGCGCACGCGGCGGCCAAAGCGAGCGAAATCGATCGCCTGTTTGCCACCCTGTCGCAGGTCGACAACGACGAGGAAGCCAAGCCGATCGAGGACAAGATCATGGCGGCGTTCCTGCGCTCCGGCAGCCCCACGGTCGATCTCCTGATGTCGCGCGCGGGCGCCGCGTTGGAGGCAAAAGATGCAGGTACGGCGAACAAGCTGCTCGCTTCAGTGAACGATATCGCGCCGGATTTCGCCGAAGCGTGGCACCAGCGCGGTGTGCTGCAGGCCGAATCCGGCGACGACGAAGGCTCCATGTTCTGCCTGCAGAAGGCGGTCGCACTCAACCCGCGCAACTTCGAGGCTATTGCGGAGCTCGGAACGCAACTCGAGGAGTACGGCGACAAGTCCGGCGCGCTGAAGCTCTATCGCAAGGCCATGGCGCTCGATCCGCATTACGACGGCATCGCGCACAAGGTCCGCGAGCTGACGCAGGAGGTTGAGGGCGAGAGCCTGTGAGGCCGGCTTACCTTGCCGGTGTGTTACTGTTCGTCTCATCGCCGCTATGGGCGGCAATCTCAATTCGTGCGGATAAGGTCATCGGCAATTGGTACTCCGAAGGCCGGTATCCGTACGGAATGATCTATTCAATTCGACATATTGCACCGGACGGCTCGTTCGAAAACGAATTCCGCGAGTGTTTTTCGACCGGCGGATCGAAGGATCACGTTGAAAGTGGGCACTGGACTATCGACGGCAACCGGTTCCGTACAATTACAGAGTTTATCGCGCAGAAACCCGTTCATCTGACGATAGAAACCGAAACGATCTCGTTTGACGATGTATCATGGACCGAGTTGATCGTCGGCGGCGATGGACTGAAATCCTTCGGCCGGACGAAGGCTCGTTCCACACGTGTCAGCGCGGACTCGAAGCTTCCCGCGTGTGAGCCAGTCTCCTGATTGAAAGCGCGGATGCCGATTCATGTCCACTACGGTATCGCCCGCAAGGAGAGCGCGATGGCGCGGGATATCGAAGGCGAAAGTCCTTGACGTCAGTTGCCGCCGGGATGCCCTCTATTTCTTGCCGACGAATGCGACGCGAAGCAGGTTGGTGGCACCGGGGGTGCCAAGCGGAACACCTGCCGTCACCACGATGCGCTCGCCGGCTTTCGCGAACCCTTCGCGCTGCGCAATTTCAGCGGCACGCTCGACGACGTCGTCCAGGTCGTGGGCATCTTCGGTGAGCACGCAATGCAGTCCCCACACGAGCGAAAGCTTGCGCGCGGTGGATTCTTGCGGCGTCAGCGCGATGATCGGTGCCTCCGGCCGCTCGCGCGCCGCGCGCAGTCCCGTGGAGCCGGAACCGGTCCAGCTCACGATGGCGCGCGCATGAATCGTGTGCGTCACCTCGTGCACGGCCGCCATGATGGCATCGGGCGTGTTCTCTTCCGGGTCGGGCCGCGTCGCGTCGATGATCGACTGGAACAGCGGATCGCTCTCCACCGCGCATGCGATGCGGTCCATCATGGCGACGGCTTCAACCGGGTACTTTCCGGCAGCGGTTTCCGCCGACAGCATCACCGCATCGGCGCCGTCGAACACGGCGGTGGCGACATCGGAAACTTCGGCGCGGGTTGGCGCAGGTGCTTCGATCATGGATTCGAGCATCTGCGTCGCCACCACGACCGGCTTTCCGACGCGGCGTGCGGCGCGGGTGATCTCTTTCTGGCGCCCGGGCACGGTCTCGAGCGGCAGTTCGACGCCGAGATCGCCGCGCGCCACCATCAGCGCATCGGACAATTCGAGAATCTCCGAAAGCGACTCCAGCGCCTTCGGCTTTTCGATCTTGGAAAGGATCGCGGCGCGACCCGCCACCAGCTTGCGCAATTCGGCGACGTCGTCCGGGCGCTGCACGAATGACAGCGCAATCCAATCGACGCCCAGTTCGAGCGCGGCGGCGAGGTCGCCGCGATCCTTCTCCGTCATGGCGGAAAGCGGAAGCAGAGTGTCCGGCAGGTTCACGCCCTTGCGGTCCTTCAGAACGCCGCCGAGCTCGACAATGGCCTCCGCCGAATCCGGCTTCGACGCCCAGGTGCGCAACCGCACCTTGCCGTCGTCGATCATCAGGCAATGCCGCTGCTTCAGCGCGGCGAACACTTCGGCATGGGGAATCGGCAGTACGGCGGGATCGTCGGACGATGCCTCGCGCACCAGCTTCACGCGATCGCCTTCCTTCAAGGTGATGCTGCCGCCAGGCAAGGTGCCAAGCCGGATTTTCGGACCCTGCAGGTCGACCAGAATTCCGATCGGCCTGCCCACTTCGGATTCCAGCGCGCGCACATGGCCATGAACCCGCTTCAGCGAGTCCGGCGAGTTGTGGCTCATGTTGATGCGGAACACGTCGGCGCCGGCTTCGAACAGCGCGCGAACACGCTCCGGCGAGTTGGAGGCCGGCCCCAGCGTCGCCAAAATTTTCGTCTTGCGCGTGCGTCGCATGGTTCAACACCGGGTCGCAACCGAATCGTCGCCGGAGTAGCATGAAGGCGGCAAGCGGGCCAGACGCGGCCGCGCGAAAGGAGCGAAAGATGGATGAACGAATCCGAACGGAACTCGAAGCCGCCGTGTTCCGCAGGCTCGTCGATCATTTGCGCGACCGGACCGACGTTCAAAATATTGACATGATGATCACGGCCGGATTCTGCCGCAATTGCCTGGGCGATTGGTACCGCGAAGCCGCGGCGGAAAAAGGAATCGAGCTCGGCAAGGACGAAGCGCGCGGGCTTGTCTATGGCATGGCGCCGGCGGAATGGAAGGCGCGCTATCAAAAGGACGCGACACCGGAGCAACAGGAAGCGTTCGCTGTGGCCTCAAGCAGCGCAGCGGTAGGCCAAAAGAAATAGCATCACAAGAAAGAACTCACAGCTAAGATTCGCGCGCCGCGTTGCGCCACGCGATGGCGTGCCTATCCTTGCGACTCAGATCAGCGCGTGGAGATGCGGATGTCGGCTGTGGGCGTGGAAGAGAACACAAGTTCCAGGAAGAATGAGTCATCGTCGGCCGGCTTTGCCGTGGACCATTTGCGCGCGTTCATCGAGCGCGTCGAGCGGCTGGAAGAGGAAAAGACTGCGCTCACCGCCGATATTCGCGAAATCTATTCCGAGGCCAAGGGTAGCGGCTTCGACACCAAGATCATGCGCCAGGTGGTGCGCTTGCGGAAGCTCGACAAGGCCGACTTCCAGGAGCACGAAGCTGTCCTCGACCTTTACATGAATGCTCTCGGAATGCGATAAACTTCCGCTTCCATGCGGAAGGTTTTGATTTCCGGCGCCGGCATTGCCGGCCCGTCTCTCGCCTATTGGCTGCTGAAATACGGTTTCGAACCGACGCTGATCGAACGCGCGCCGTCATTTCGCGACGGCGGTTACATGATCGATGTGTGGGGAACGGGTTACGAGATCCTCGAACGCTACGGGCTGCTCGAGGCTGCAAAGTCGCACGGCTATCACTTCGACCGGCTGAAATTCGTGGATGGCAATGGCCGCAAGGTTTCCGGATTCGGCGGCGATGTTTTCAGCGGCGCATTGGACGACCGCCTCTTCAGCATTCCGCGCGGCGATCTTGCCCACGTCCTGTTTCAAACGATCGACGGCAAGGTGGAAACCATTTTCGGCACCACCATCCAGGCCCTCGCCGAGGACGACGAAGGCGTGCAGGTGGAGCTCGCCGACGGCTCGACCCGGCGCTTCGATCTCGTGGTGGGCGCCGGCGGTCTTCATTCGCGCGTTCGCGAGCTGGTGTTCGGCCCCGAGCAGGCTTTCGAGAAATATCTCGGCTATTGCGCCGGCTCCTTCGTCGCGGCCGATTATCCGCATCGCGATGACGCAACCTATACGAGCTTCGCGCAGCCCGGCCGGCAGATCAGCCGCTACGCGATGCGCGACAACAAGACCGCCTTCCTTCTCGTCTTTGCCGCCAATGCGCCGCCCCAGTTTGCCTCGCACGACATTGCGGCGCACAAGCGCCTGCTACGCGAAGAGTTCGGCGGCGACGGTTGGGAAAGCCGCGAAATCCTGCGGCGGCTCGATGCTGCGGACGAGCTCTATTTCGACATCGTGAGTCAGATCCGCATGCCGCAATGGACCCGCGGCCGCATCGCGCTTGTGGGCGATGCAGCCTACTGCCCGTCGCTGCTGGCGGGTGCCGGCTCCGCCTTCGCCATGCTGGGCGCCTATGTGCTTGCTGGCGAGTTGCACTGGGCCGTTGGCGATCATCGCCCGGCTTTTGCGGCTTACGAAAAACGGCTGTCCGATTTCCTGCGACGACAGCAGGACAATGCCGTACGCTTTGCGGGATCGTTCACGCCGAAGACGCGGTTCGGCGTTCTCCTGCGCGATTGCATTCTCAATGTCATGAACATCAGGCCAATCGGCGTGTGGCTCACCAGGCAGATGCTTGGTGAGACTTATCCGTTGCCGGATTACGGCTGATCGTCATCCTGAGGTGCGAGCCCGCACTCTATGCGGGCGAGCCGCGTAGGATCAGCTTGCCGCCTGGCGCGGTTCCTCGATCTGCCGTTCTTCTTCCGACATCTCCTGGTCGAGGCCCAGATCCTTCAGCTTGCGATAGAGAGTCGAGCGGCCGATGCCGAGACGCCGCGCCACTTCCGACATATGGCCTTCGTAGCGCGAGATCGCCATGCGGATGATTTCCGATTCGACATCCTCCAGGCGGCGCATGTGACCCGTGGCATCGGTGCTGGAGATCGCATAAGGCGACATGGAGACCGATGGCGCGGGCCGGACGGACGACGGTGAAGCCGTCATCTGCATCATCCGCGGCGGCGGAGGCGGCAGCGGCTGCCGCGCACGCAACTCGACACCCATGGCGGCGGCGATCTGCGGGAAATCGCAAACATCCAGCACCGTCGCATCGCACAGCACGACGGCGCGGAAGATCGTGTTCTCAAGCTGGCGCACATTGCCGGGCCACGAGAAGGCTTCGATCAGATCGGAGGCTTCCGGCGTCATCCCCGTCACCGGCTTGCTCTCTTCCGCCGCGAACCGCGAAATGAAATGGCGGGCGAGCAGCGGAATATCCTCGCGGCGCTGCCTTAGCGGCGGCACGTAGATGGGAAACACGTTGAGGCGATAATACAGGTCTTCGCGGAACTGGCCTTCGCGCGTGAGCTCGGCGAGGTCGCGGTTGGTCGCGGAGATGATGCGCACGTCGATCTTCACCGGCCGCTTGCCGCCGACCGGATCGACTTCCCCCTGCTGCAGCGCGCGCAAGAGCTTCACCTGCATGTCGAGGCGCAGCTCGCCGATTTCGTCGAGGAACAGGGTGCCCGCATCGGCTTCCTGAAACTTACCAAGGTGCTTGTCGGTCGCTCCGGTGAACGAGCCCTTCTCGTGCCCGAACAGAATCGATTCGACGAGGTTCTCCGGGATCGCGCCGCAGTTGACGGTCACGAATGGGCGGCCGGCGCGGTCGGAGGAACCCTGGATGGCGCGCGCGATCAGCTCCTTGCCGACGCCGCTCTCGCCTTCGATGAGAATGGGGATGTTGGATTGCGCGGCGCGCTGCCCAAGCCGGATGACCTGGCGCATTTCCGCGCTCCTGGCGATCAGGTCTTCGAACACAAGCCGGTTGTCGACCTTCTTCTTAAGCCGCGTCACTTCGCCGGACAAGGTGCCGATTTTCAGCGCGTTGCGGATCGACACGTTGATGCGCTCCGGGCTCGCCGGCTTCACCAGGAAGTCGCTCGCGCCGGCGCGCATCGCTTCGACGGCGGAGTCGATGCCGCCCTTCGCGGTCAGCACGATCACCGGCAAATCGGGGTGGCTCGCATTCACCTTGGTGAGGACGGTGAGGCCGTCCATGTCGGGCATCACCAGATCGAGCAGCATGAGTCCGATCTGGTCGCCACGCGGACCGTGCAACAGATCCAGCGCCGGCTGGCCGCCCGGAGCCGTGACGACAGCCATGCCCGAGCGCGAGATCGCGGTTTCGAGCAGACGCCGCTGCACGGGGTCGTCGTCGACAATCAGGATATGCTGCGCCATCGATAGCCTTTGTGCTTTGGCGGCCATGCTCGCCTGTCAATGGTAAAAGTCGCGTTTAAGTCTCGCTTTGCGACAGGCCGGAGCGGACGTTGTTAGCGCGGTCTTGCCGCGCAAATCACAAATCGTGCTAACGGTGGTGAACAAGACGTAAAGGAATTGGCGCAGCACCATGCCCGATCGCGAAGACAGCCTTACGCGGCAGTTCACGCGATTCGCCCGCGTCTCCGCCGGATTGGCCGGTGTCGCGGCACGCGGCGCGGTGCGCTCCCTCGGCGGAACCGAGCTGCTGAGCGCCAGGAATGCGTCCGATCTCACGGCCGTGTTGGGAAACTTGCGCGGCCCGGTGATGAAGGTCGCGCAATTCATGGCCACATTTCCCGGTCTGTTGCCGCCCGATGTCGCGGCGCCTTTGCTGACGTTGCAAACGAATGCGCCGCCGATGGGCCCGGCCTTCGTGCGCCGCCGCATGCAAGCCGAGCTGGGTGCGAACTGGGAGCAGAAGTTCAGGAGTTTCGATCGCGAACCGGCGGCGGCCGCATCGCTCGGTCAGGTGCATCGCGCGATGGCGAAGGACGGGCGCGCGCTTGCCTGCAAGCTGCAATATCCCAACATGGATGCCGCCGTGCAGTCCGACGTGCGCCAGCTCAAGGGGGCGCTGAAACTGCAGCGCGGATTCGATTCGACCATCGACACCAGCGAGATCGCCGAGGAGATCGCGGCGCGTCTTGCGGAGGAACTCGATTACACCCGTGAGGCCGCGCACATGCGGTTGTACCGGCTGATGTTGGCCGATACGCCGGAGATCGCCGTGCCGGAGCCGCTTGCCGCCCTATCCACCAGGCGGCTCCTGACGATGACATGGCTGGAGGGCCAGCCGGTGCTCGATTGTGTCGATGCGCCCCAGCGCGCGCGCAATGCCGCGGCAGCTGCATTGTTCAAGGCGTGGTGGCGGCCGTTCGCCCATTACGGCGTCATCCACGGCGATCCGCACCTCGGCAACTATGCCGTGCGCAAGGATGGCGGAATCAATCTCTTGGATTTCGGCTGCGTGCGCACGTTCACGCCATCGTTCGTCGCCGGCGTAATCGGGCTTTATCGCGCGCTGCAGAAGAAGGATGACGCGCTTGCGGCGGACTCCTATCGCCAATGGGGTTTCACGCGGCTGAACGCAGACATGGTGGAATCCCTCAATCTGTGGGCGCGGTTCATCTTCACGCCGCTGCTGGACGATCGCGTGCGGCTGGTCGACGATGGCGTGCCGGCCGCTGAGTATGGTCTCAAGCAGGCGAACGAGGTGCATGCGAAGCTAAAGGAGCTGGGCGGAATCCGTCCGCCGCGCGAATTCGTGTTCATGGATCGCGCCGCCATCGGCCTCGGCGGCGCACTGATCAGACTCGGTGCCAAACTCAATTTCCACCGCCTGTTCGAGCAGGAGATCGTCGATTTCGACGCGGCAGCGCTTGCCAAACGCCAACGCCTCGCGTTCAAGCAAACCGGCGTGCCGCTGCCGGACCCTTCGGCAAGCTCAGCGTGAGGGTCATGAGCGACAAGGGATTCGACTACTGGGAATTCTTCATCGGCGAATGTGAACGTGCCGGTGACGTGCCGCTCTACGTCGACCTCGTCAAGGGCATTGCCAGGGATGACGAACTGAAGGAATTGGCGAGCCACGTGAAGCGTGGCCAGCCGATGGCGAACATTTTGCTGGCCGCCGTGCACTTCCTTCTGCTTCGCGGCGCCGACCATCCGCTGCGCGCCTTCTATCCCAATCTCAACGGCGGCGAACGCAAGAGCGGCACGGCCTTTCCGGCGTTCAAGTATTTCGTGAATGCCCATCGGACGGAGATCGACGCCCTGATCCGAAAGGGCGTGACCAACACCAACGAGGTAGCACGCTGCGCCACGCTGCACGCCGGATTTCGCGCGACGGCCAAGGAAGCGGGCGGCACACTCGCGCTGATCGAGATCGGTCCCAGCGCGGGGCTGAATATGTTCTGGGATTGTTATCGCATCCGCTACCGCAAGGACGGCGAGATGTACGAGGTCGGACCAGCCGATACACCGCTCACCATCGACTGCGAATTGCGCGGGCCGAACACGCCGCCGCTCGGGCCCGCGCCCACGATCGCAAGCCGTGTGGGGCTCGAGCTAAACACCGTCGATCTGTCCGACCCCTACTGGCGGGACTGGCTGAAGGCGCTTGTCTGGCCGGACCAGGTTGACCGCTTTAACCGGCTTGAAAAGGCCATCGTATTCGCGAGTACAAAACCACGCGATATCCGGCCCGGCAGCGCGCTTGACCATCTGGCGTCAGCGATTGCGGAAATTCCGGAATCAATACCGGTCTGCATCTATCACTCCTACGTCGTCTACCAATTCAGCGAAGAGATGCGCGAGGCGCTCGACAACATCCTCACCATGGCGGGCCTGCGGCGCACCGTTTGGCGGCTGTCGCTGGAAGGTTCGCTGACCGGCGAGAACACCCTCTCTCTCGGTCGCCACCACGACGGCACCAAGGTAGTGCGTCCGCTCGCCCGCACCCATCCGCACGGCGCCTGGCTGGAATGGCTCTGAATCCGATGCGCCTGTGGCGAAATCCGGCGTTGCCGGATGGTCCGCGTTTGCTATAGTCCGCCCGCTTCAGACAGGGATTCTTGGGGGCATCGAATGGCCGACTCCACCGGGCATGGGCCCGGCTCCGATTTCGAAGACATGAAGGCGCACGTGCAGGCGTGGCACGGTTTCCTGCGCTTCATGAAATGGCAGATCATCCTCGCGGGCATTCTGCTCGTCTTCCTGCTCTTCTGGCGCACGCACAATTAGCGCCGCGCCCGCATGAGACTGGCTGTCCTCAAGGAGCGCCGCGCCGGCGAGGCGCGCGTTGCCGCCACGCCGGAGACGGTGAAGAAGCTCAAGGGTCTCGGGCTTGAGGTGATCGTCGAGACCGGCGCCGGTTCCGGCGCGCGAATAGCCGATGCGGATTATACCGCCGCCGGCGCATCGATTGCGCCGGATGCAGCCACCGCGCTGCGCGATGCCGACATCGTGTTCAAGGTGCGCGCGCCAGAGGCACACGAAGTGCCGCTGTTCAAGAATGGGGCGGTGCTGGTGTCGCTGCTCTCTCCGTACACGGAGAAGGAGCTGATCGAATCGCTGGCCTCCCATGGCGTCATCGCATTCGCCATGGAATTCGTGCCGCGCATTTCCCGCGCCCAATCGATGGACGTGCTGTCGAGCCAAGCAAACCTAGCCGGCTACAAGGCCGTGATCGATGCGGCCGCAACCTTTGGCCGCGCCTTCCCGATGATGATGACGGCCGCCGGCACCATCGCGCCGGCGCGCGCCTTCATCATGGGTGTGGGCGTCGCCGGCCTGCAGGCGATTGCCACGGCGCGGCGGCTTGGCGCCATCGTGTCCGCCACCGACGTGCGTCCCGCCACCAAGGAGCAGGTGGAGTCGCTGGGCGCCACGTTCGTGGCCGTGATCGACGATGAGTTCAAGCAGGCGGAAACCGCCGCCGGATACGCGAAGCCGATGTCGGCGGAATACCAGGCGAAGCAGGCGGCCCTCGTCGCCGAGCACATCAGGAAGCAGGACATCGTCATCACCACGGCGCTGATCCCCGGCCGCAAGGCGCCGGTGCTGGTCACCGAAGAGATGGTGCAGACGATGAAGCCGGGTTCGGTGATCGTCGATCTGGCGGCAGAGCAGGGCGGCAATTGCCCGCTGACTGTCTGCGATCAGGTGGTGGAGAAACACGGCGTCACCATCATGGGCTATTCGAATTTGCCGTCGCGGTTGGCGGTGGATTCCTCCAGCCTCTACGCGCGCAATCTGTTCAACTTCGTCGCACTGATGGTGGACAAGAAGACTGGTGCCCTGGCGCTCAACTGGGACGACGATATCATCAAAGGCGCCGGCCTCACGCGCGACGGCGCCGTGGTGCATCCGAGTTTGCAGGGGTGAGGATGGTTATCACACCCCCCTTCCCCCTCGCCGTCGCTTGCGCTCCGTCTCGGCACCTTCCCCCACGAGGGGGGAAGGAGAAGAACAGGTTTCCGCTTCCCCCCTTGTGGGGGAAGCTGTCCGCCGAAGGCGGACTGAAGGGGGGTGCTCCGCACCTCCGTTGGAGTTCACCATGGAACTGATCGATCCGTTCGTCTTCCGGCTGTCAATTTTCGTGCTGGCGATCTTCGTCGGCTATTACGTGGTGTGGAGCGTCACGCCGGCGCTGCACACGCCGCTGATGAGCGTCACCAACGCCATCTCCTCGGTGATCGTCGTCGGCGCGCTGATTGCGGTATCGGTGGTGGCGCTCGGCAGCCACGCCTGGACATCGAAAATCCTCGGCTTCTTCGCCCTGATCCTCGCATCGGTGAACATCTTCGGCGGGTTCCTCGTCACCCAGCGCATGCTCGGCATGTACAAGGCGCGCTCGGCGATGACGACGAAGAAGCACTGAGCGCCGCCATGCCCCTGGATCTCGCGCAGCTTCTCTACCTCGTCGCCGCCATCCTGTTCATCCT
>DASYBT010000232.1:0-19726 GCA_036500585.1 Rhizomicrobium sp. | reverse complement strand
CGCAACCACCCGCTCCCGAAGGTCCAAGGAATACGCTCGCGTCATCCATGCCGGCCTCCATACCCAGCCCGCATCTTGAATCTGACTCGCGCCTCTTTGGGAATCCCCTACCGATTCACAAAAGGCCGATCACGCTCTAGCTCTTTGTTTTGTCGCGCGATTTATCGGAAAACCGCTTCACACTTTTCGGATCGCGCTTTAGCGCGCCGGCCACCGAGGATGCTGGCGGCGAGCAGCCGCAGCGCGATGTTTGCCTTCGAAATCCGTCACACGCGGCCCGCAACCGGGATCAGCGCGCCGGTGATGGCGCTGGCCTCATCCGACAACAGGAAGGCGATCAGCGCCGCGATCGCTTCCGGCTTCACCCATTTGGCGAAATCCGCTTTCGGCATGTCGGTGCGATTGGCCTGTGTGTCGATGATCGACGGCAGCACCGCATTCACGGTGATGCCCTGCCCTTTCATCTCCTCCGCCAGCGCTTCGGTGAGTTTCGCCGCGCCGGCTTTCGAGGCCGCATAGGCGCCCATGCCGGCGGTAGCTTTCGTCGCGGCATTGGCTCCGATGTTGACGATGCGGCCCGATCCATTGGCGACGAGATGCGGCAGCGCTGCTTTCGTCGCGCACACCGCCGTCTTCAGATTGGTGGTGTAGAGGAAATCCCACGTGGCCACGTCGCCATCCGCCAACGTCTCCCAGCGGAAACCGCCAGCGATATTGATCAGCGCATACAATCCGCCGAGCTTTTCAGTTGCCGCATCGACGGCTGCACGCGCCGCACGCGCATCGGCGAGATCGATGTCGCCGAAGACCAGATCGTCATGCTGCGCCGCCGTCGCCCGCTCGATAATCGCCACCGCAGCGCCGTCGAAGCGCAGCCGCTCGACCACCGCTCGACCCAGCGCACCATCTCCGCCGGTAACGATGCAGCGCTTGCCGGCGAGATTCATAACGCAGGCGGCTCGCGGAACACGGCGAGGTCAATGCCCTACAGCGTCCTGGCGACTCCGCCGTGCCCCGAGCATCGGCCCTTCGCCTCTTTCTGCATCGTGTAGGTGTTGTCCTTGCACATGGCGGTGGCGCCCGCCGGAATCGCGGCTGCATTGGCCGGGACCGTGTAGCCCTTGGCGAGGCACTTGGTGTTCCAGGCCTGGTGGGTCATGACCTTCTGTTGCGCCGGTGTCATGGCTTTCCAGGCTGCGGCGCAGTTCTTCATGGTGTCGGCGTGAGCGGCGGTCGCGAGCAAGGTCGCAATAGCGACGGCGGATATCAGGCGCATGGTTCCCCCCAACGGTTTAGGCGCTCCCTAGCCTAAGCCCGCCAACAGTCGAAGCAAAGGCGATCCGTCAGCGAATTACGTTGGCAATCCTGCTGCCGCGCCGAACATCTGATACGCTGCGGTCGGAGGGACATATCAGATCAAGCTATGAGATGGATTTGGTTGAGCATCGCTGTCGCGCTATCCGCCTGTACGATCGTCGATCAGCCACTTTCGACCGACAAAGTTCGAGATGCCGAAACCGCCATCGCCATCGGAAAACGGATTTGCAGCCGGCATGGCGGCGACGTTGGTGGCCAGTGGACCGCCAGGTTTCATTTGGGCGTCTGGGATGTAGAGCAGGTCGATGCCGACGACAGCTCGAAGTGGTCCGAGCGCGTTGGTATTTGGGCCGATAATGGGAAAGCCAATGAATGCGAGCAAATGGTCGTGGTGACGTAGCCGCTTGAGCTTTTTGCCGGCTTGACAGTTGTACACTCTTTGTTCTAGTTTGCGCGCATGGAAGGTCGAGACGTGGCCCGCGCCCTGGAAGGGCATATGCGGGCGCAATTGGCATTGCTGGAAGGGTGTCGGGACCGGGCTTCCGCGGCGCGGGACTGGCGGCTGGCCTCTGCCTGGACCGGGCATTTCCTCAAGGTATCGGCGGCGATGACCGCGAACGCCAACATCATTGCCTGCTTGCGGACTGGCGGCATCGAGCTCCCAGTCCCGGTTTGCCTGCCGGCGCTTCCGGCCCTTCCGGAGCAGGGGGGAGTACCCCCCTCGCAAAATCCGAAAACAACCTCGGGGCAGATTCCTCGCGTACTCAAAGACTTACACGGTCCATTTTCCTCCCCCGCTTGCGGGGGAGGTGCCCAATGCGCGCGAAGCGAGCGTGAGGCGGAGGGGGGACCTGATGCTCCACACCCCCTCCGCCTTGGCGCTAACGCGCCAAGCCACCTCCCCCGTGAAGGGGGAGGAAAGACAGCGGTTTCAGCGCGCTGTGCTCCACGCGAAGGACGCGGCTCCGCGTCAAATCCAAAGGCGGGGCGCCGAGGGGCAATTCCAATGCACGCAAGTCCGGCTGCCACACGGCCGCAATGTGCGACTTCGCCCGCGCGCTGAAGCTCTATTCCCTGACCTTGAAGGCGCAGCTGGCGCTGTTGTCGCTCGTCGCGCCGCAGCTGCCGCAACGGATCGTCTATCTCATGGAAAAGCGCGGCCGCTGTTACGCGCGCACCCGGCGCCGCGGCCGCGCGCAAGGCGCACAAATCCGCGACACCGCGCGAACCGATGCATCGTCGTTCCCGATTGGCCTCTCCGCCCCGCCCGCCTATAATGGCGGCGGCCTATCCCAACACACGCGCGAAGGAGTCAGTCATGCTGGACAAGCTGCAATTCTACATCGACGGCAAATGGGTCGATCCGGTCACGCCGAAGACCGAGAAGGTCATCAACCCGGCGAACGAGGAACCGTTCGCCCGCATCAGCATGGGCTCCAAGGCCGATGTCGACAAAGCGGTGGCGGCGGCGAAGCGCGCCTTCCCGTCCTTCTCGCGCACCACGAAGCGGGAGCGGGTCGAGCTCCTGCAGGCGATCATGGCGGCCTACCAGAAGCATCTCGACGAGATCGCCGAAGCCATCCATCAGGAGATGGGCGCGCCGATGTGGCTCGCCAAAGTGGCGCAGGCGCCGGCCGCGCTTGGCCATATCAACACGACGTTGCAGGCGCTGACCGACCTCCAGTTCGAAGTGGCGCGCGGCAAGAACATGATCCGCTACGAGCCGGTCGGCGTGTGCGGCCTCATTACGCCGTGGAACTGGCCGATCAACCAGATCGCGGCGAAAGTGGCCCCGGCCATCGCGGCAGGCTGCACCATGGTGCTGAAGCCGTCGGAAGTCGCGCCGTTGAACGGCATCCTGTTCGCCCAGGTGATGCACGAAGCCGGCGTTCCGGCCGGCGTGTTCAACCTCGTCAATGGCGACGGCCCGACGGTCGGCGATGCCATGTCGAAGCATCCGGATATCGACATGATGTCGTTCACCGGCTCGACGCGCGCCGGAATCCAGGTGGCGAAATCGGCCGCCGACACGGTGAAGCGCGTGGCGCAGGAGCTGGGCGGCAAATCGGCCAACATCGTCTGCGAAGATGCCGATTTCGGCAAAGCCGTGCAGTCCGAAATGATGGGGCTGATGATCAATTCCGGCCAGTCGTGCAATGCGCCGACGCGCCTGTTCGTGCCGCGCGGCAAGCAGGATGAGATCGCCGGCATGATCAAGGGCGCCATGGAAGGCGTGAAGATCGGCGACGGTTCGCCGGGCTCGATCGGCCCGGTGGTCAGCGAGGCGCAGTACAACAAGATCCAGGGCCTGATCCAGAAGGGCATCGACGAAGGCGCGCGGCTGGTGACCGGCGGGCTGGGACGGCCGGAAGGCTTGAACCGCGGCTACTATGTGCGGCCCACCCTGTTCGCCGATGTGAAGAACGACATGACCATTGCGCGCGAGGAAATCTTCGGGCCGGTGCTCGCCATGATTCCGTACGAGACGGAAGCGCAGGCGATCGAGATGGCGAACGATACGCTCTATGGTTTGTCCGGCTATGTGCAGGCGGGCAGCATCGAACATGCGCGCGAAGTCGCCTCGCAGCTGCGCACCGGCAATGTGCATCTGAACGGCGCGCCGGTGGACTACAACGTGCCGTTCGGCGGCTACAAGCAGTCCGGCAACGGACGCGAATGGGGCGGCGAGTACGGCATCGAGGAATTCCTGGAGACCAAGGCCGTCATCGGCTACGCGGCCTGATTTTAACCTGAGTTAAGAGACGGGCGTCATGCGATCGCGTGGCGCCCGTTATCATTTGAATTCGGCGACGCGAGAGCGATTCCCGCCACGCGAGCACGAGTCTGCCGGCGGAACTTCTCAGTGTGCTGAGGGTTGTACTCCCGCCTTTCGTACAAACCGGAGACATCCATGCACAAAGCCGCGCTCGCCGCGACCACACTCGCGCTCGCCCTATATGGGGCGACAGCCTTTGCCCAAACCCCCGCTCAATCGGGGCCGCAGAATTCCGCCGTGAAGTCGGAAGACACCAACAACTCCAACGCGCCGGTCAAAGGCGCCAACAGCTTCACGATGTCGGAGGCCCGCTCGCATATCGAGGCCAAAGGCTACACCCACGTGACGAAGCTGAAGAAGGACAACGCCGGCGTGTGGCGCGGCATGGCCATGAAGGACGGCCAGAAAGTCCACGTCAGCGTCGACTATCAAGGCAACGTCAACACCGATTGATCCTCAGGACCCCGACAAACAGAGAGCGACCGCAATGACAAAGACGATTTCCCATCTCTACAACGACTATCCCTCCGCGCAGGCCGCGGTCCGCGAACTTGAAGCCGCGGGCCTCGACGACGGCGATATCAGTATCGTCGCCAGCAATGCGGACAACTGGTACAAGAACGACAACAGCGACGTGACGCATGTCGACATCGATCACGACAAGGATCGGGATGGCGTCGACGACCGCAAGGAAGGCGCCGCAAAGGGCGCGGCCGTCGGCGGCGTGGCTGCCGGCGCGGCCGGCTTGGCCGCGGGGCTCGGCCTCCTGGCGATTCCGGGAATTGGCCCCATCGTGGCTGCCGGTTGGGCTGCGTCCACGCTTGCAGGCGTCGTAACCGGCGGCGTGGCCGGCGGCGCTATCGGCGCGCTCGTCGAATCCGGCGTGAGCAAGGATGACGCGGACGTTTACGCCGAGGCTATCCGGCGCGGCGGCGCTCTGGTTGTCGCGCGGGTGAACGACAGCGATGCGCCCCGTTATCAGGCGATCATGGATCGCTCGGGCTTCAGCGCCGCGACAAGGGCCACGGCCTATCGCACCGCCGGCTGGAAGACCTTCGATCCGGCGGGCACGTCGTACACGGCGGATCAGGTTCGCAAGGAGCGCGATCTCTATCGCTCATAGCCGCGAGCATTTCTTCGCATAGGAACGGCGGGCGTCATGCGGTAGCGTGGCGCCCGCTTTCTTCTTTGTGCGGCGATGAACGGCAAGCGCATCCTTCTTGTGCCCGATTCAATCTGGACCAATGGCGAGACGCGCCGCGGCTGGTGCGTGCTGATCGAAGGCAATCGCATCGCGGCGGCGGGTCCGCGCCAATCGATCGGCGATGTCACGGATTGCGAACGCATCGAGCTTCCCGGCGCGACCTTTCTGCCGGGCCTGATGGACATCCACTCGCACCTGTTCCTGCATCCTTACAACGAGACGCCGTGGAACGATCAGGTGCTGAAGGAGTCGGAAAGCTATCGCTGCTTCCGCGCCGTGCGCCACGCCGAGGCCACGTTGATGTCCGGATTCACCACCTTGCGCGATCTCGGCACCGAAGGCGCCGGCTACGCCGATGTGGCGCTCAAGCGCGCCATCGACGAGGGCCTTGTCATAGGCCCGCGGTTGTACGTTGCCGGACGCGCCATCGTGGCCACCGGCTGCTATGGCCCGGCGCGGCGCAACTACCGCACCGATTGCTGCTTCCCACAAGGCGCGCTGGAAGCCAGCGGCATCGACGAAGTGGTCCACGCGGTGCGGCTGGAAGCGTCGCACGGCGCCGACTGGATCAAGCTCTACGGCGACTATCGCGTCGGACCTACGGGCGAAACGCGGCCGACCTTCTCCGAAGACGAACTGCGCGCCGCAGTCGCCACCGCGCACGATCTCGGCCGCCCGGTCGCCGTCCACGCCATGACGAACGAAGCGATGCAGCGCGCCGCCCGCGCACGCGTGCAGACCATTGAGCACGGCTATGGTGGCTCGCGCGAGACCTTCGCGCTGATGCGCGAGAACGGTGTCGCCTTTCTGCCGACGCTCACCGTCGCCGAAGCCATCAGCGAATATTTCCGCGGCTATGTGCGGGGGCAATCCGACCCAACCGAATCCATGCAGATGGCGGCGCAAGGCTTCGCCAACGCGCGCGCCGAAGGTGTCATCATCGGATGCGGCAGCGATGTCGGCCCGTTCCCGCATGGCGAGAGTGCGCGCGAACTCGCCTGGATGGCGCGGCTCGGCATGACGGCAAACGAGGCGCTCCTCGCCGCCACGTCGGTCAATGCCAAAATTCTTGGGGTGGACAGGGAACTTGGCGCGATCGCAGGCGGTTATCTTGCCGATTTGGTAGCCGTTGGAGGGGACCCGACCGCCGATCTCGCATGCCTGTCCGATGTTCGCCTCATCGTGAAGGACGGGCAAATCTGTTGTAAAGCCTGAGGCGCCCGGCCTTCCGCCGCTCCGCTTCTCACCTTATGTTAACCGCCTCGACTGGAGACTTCCGACCATGACCGATGTGAACGCCACGACGAACGGCAATGGCGCCGACAAAGCCGAACAGGAAATCGGCCGCTTCGCCTCCGAGCTGAAGCAGCTGCGCTCCGATTTCTCCAACCTCAGCGACGTGCTGCAGAACCTCGTGCGCCGCGTCAGCCAGGATGCCGCCGCCGAAGCCAGCAAAGCCGGCGAGCGGGTATACAACAGCGCCGTGGGCGCGACCGACGATCTCGCCAAGGCGATCAAGGAAGAGCCGCTCGCCTTCACGTTCGGCGCACTCGGCGTCGGCTTCATCCTCGGCTGGCTGTTCAGCGGGCGCCGATAACAACCCATGCTGCCGATGCTGCGCCAGTTGCAGACGAAGATCGTTCTGGCGCTGATCGCTGCGCTGGCCGCCACCATTCTGCTGAGCGTGATGCTCGTCTTCGCGTGCATCGCCGTGTACGTGGCGCTGGGCAATCTGTTCGAGCCCTGGGCGGCTGCGCTGCTGACCGCGGCCGCAGCGGTCGTTCTTCTTCTGCTGATCCTGTTGGTGCTGAAGCTGATCGGCCGCGCGGCGAAATCACGCCGACCGCCGCCGGCAGCAAAATCCGAATTTCCCTTCAACCTATTGCACCAATATGCGTCGCAGTTCGGCAAAGGCGGCGCGGCCAATTCGCCGCTGACCCTCGCCGGTCTCTTTGTTCTCGGCTTCGCCCTGGGCATGAGCCCGAAGCTGCGCTCGCTGCTGTTCAAGCTGGTGATCTGAAGCGGCGCGCAAGGCAGCTCCTCCGCCGCCGCATGGCTGCGACCTAGGCGGATTAGCCGATAATCCACATATCGTCACCGCGGCGTAAAGCACGGCGGCTTGGGTTTGGTGGCTCAAGCCACTACGTTAGCGCGGTCGTTGGAGGGGAATCCATGAATCGTCTGCTGATCGCAGCGAGCGCGCTGGCGCTGCTCGCAACCCAGGCTTTCGCCGAGGCGCCAAGCGCGCCGCCGGCCGGCATGCCGACGGAGCAACTGGCGAGGCCGCCAGCCGATGCCAAGGTGTGGGATGTCACCTCAGCCAACGGCGTCGCCCATCACGGCACCATTTCGACCTGGACGACGCCGGACGGCACGCACTGGTCGCGCTTCAGCTTCAACCTGCGCGGCTTCGTCAGCGAGATCGACGAGCAGAACCGCTTTGCGGCGGACGGCTCGCTGCAGAGCATGGTCATCCGCGGCCACGTGCCGGAAGGCGATGCGGCGGAAACCTACGGCGTGAAGGATGGCACCTACACCTGGACCAGCCCGGTCGATCACGGCAGCGGCAAGGCGCGGCCCGGTCTCCAATACGTCGCCTTCGGCGGCACGTTCGATTCCTTCACTTTCATCATCGATGCAATGATGAAAGCGCCGGATCACTCCGTCGATCTTCTGCCGTCCGGCCGCGGCAAGATGGAGCCGCTGACCGCGCTTGCGGTTTCCAACGGCACGCAAACGAAGGTGCTGACCGCGTACGCGATCACCGGCTTTGGCCTTTCGCCTTTCCCGATCTGGATGGATGGCAATGAATTCTTCGGTACCGCCGGAGTCATCAGCTTCCTGCCGCCCGGCTGGGAAACGGTCTCCGACAGGCTTTCCAAGGCGCAGGACGAAGCGCTGGCGAAGCGTGCGCCGGAGTTGGTGAAGAAGATCGCCAAGCCGGTGGGGGTGATCGCCTTCCGTCACGTGAAGCTTTACGACGCCGACGCACGCCAATTCCGCGCCAACATGACGGTCGTGGTGGCGAACGGAAAGATCGCCGCCGTCGGCCCCGACATGAAAGTTCGCGCGCCGAACAACGCTGCCGTGATTGATGGCACCGGCAAGACTCTGATTCCCGGCTTGTGGGACAGCCATCAGCACTATGGCGACGACTCCACCGGACCTCTGTTGCTTGCTTCCGGCATCACCTCGGTACGCGATCCCGGCAACGATCCGGACCGGCTCATGGCGCGCAAGAAACGCATCGACGATGGCCAGCTGCTCGGTCAGCGCATTGTGCCGTCGCTGCTGATCGACGGTCCAGGGCCGTACACCGCGCAGGTTGCCGTCGTGGTGCACAATTTGCCGGAGGCTCTGGCCGCCGTGGTTCGCGCCAAGAACTCCGGCTACTTCGCCATCAAGCTCTACGGCTCGATGGACCCGGCCTGGGTGAAGCCGATGGCCGATCTCGCGCACAAGCTGGGCCTGCACGTGCACGGCCATATTCCACACGGCATGCGGCCGCTCGATGCGGTGCACGCCGGCTATGACGAGATCACGCATATCAACTTCGTGATGATGCAGGAGATGCCGGACGATGTCGTGGCGAACTCCAATGGCATGGCGCGGTTCGTCGGCACCGGCAAGTACTCTGCCGACATTGACCTGCATTCGCCGAAGATGGCCGCCTATCTCGACGAGTTGGCCCGCCGCCACATCGCGGTCGATCCGACCTTGGTGACGTTCGAGGATCTGTACGTGCCGAAGCGGGGCAGCTTCCCGCCGGCGGATGCGCCGTATGCGGACAGCTTGCCGCCGCAGCTTGCGCGCGGCTTCCTGTCGAGCGCCATGGCGCCGACGCCGGACCTGTCACGCGAGCGTATGCGGGCGAGCTTTGCGAAATTGCAGGCGCTGATCCCGGAGCTGTATCGCCGCCACATTCCCATCGTTGCCGGGACCGATGGCTTCGGCTTCGAGTTGATCCGCGAGCTCGAACTCTACGTTCAGGCGGGCATGAAGCCCGAGGATGCGCTGGCCACGGCAACCATCATTCCGGCACAGACCTTTCAGGTCGGCAAGGTGACCGGCTCGCTCGCCAAGGGAAAGTTGGCAGAGCTGGCGCTGATCGACGGCGATCCGCAGAAGAACATCGGCGATCTGCGCCAGGTCGAGCTTGTCATGCGCGACGGCAAGCTGATGGAGGCCGATACTCTACGCGCCGCGCTGGGAATCTCGGGGCCGCCCAAGCGGCAGTGAGGCCGGGGAGACAACCAAATCACCGGATGTTCGTTATACCTTCACATTTGCGAATCCATCCGGAGGATCGATCATGGCCAAGTATTCGCGCAGCGCTGGCAACGACGTGAAGCGCGCCATGCACAAACGCAAGAAGGGCACCTTGAAGAGCGGCAAGGGCGGCAAAGGCGGCAAGGTGAAAAGCCGCAAGCAGGCGATCGCCATCGGCCTGTCCGAAGCGCGGAAGAAGGGCAAGAAGGTGCCCAAAAAGTCGAAATCGAAGAGCAAGTCGAAGCGGAAGAAGTCCAGCAAGTCGCGCAAGAAGAAGAGCTGACGCTCCGCTTTCGCGGCCGCGCTGCGGCTACTGAATCTGCCAGGTGATCGACACCGTTGCGGACACCGTTGTCTGGCCTGCCGCTACGGGAGTGGACGCCGGCGCTGCCATCGCCATGCGCAACATGGGCCGCATCGGTTCGGCGACACCACCGCCCTCGGTGATCGACAGGATCGGCCCCAAGGTCACGCCGGCCGCACGGGCGAGCGTCTCGGCCTTGGCCGTTGCGTCCTTCACCGCGGCTTCGCGTGCCTGCGCCGTCAGCGGCTTATCATCGGCAATGGAGAAGCCGATGTCGCCAAGCGAATTGGCGCCGGAATTCACCAACGCATCGATGGCCGGGCCGATCTTGTCGAGGTCGTCCACGGTGACATTCACCGTGTTCGTCACCTCGTAGCCGGTGATGCGCCGCGGCTGACGGGAGTCGCCCGGATATTGCGGCGAGACCGACATTTCGGACGTCTGAATGGCGCGATCCGGAATGCCGATACGCTTCAAGGTCTCGAACACGGCATTCATCTTGCGCGCATTGGCGGCCAGCGCATCGGCGGCGGTTCGCCCCTCCGTCACCACGCCGGCCGACAGCATCGCCTGATCCGGTTTGGCCTTGATCTCTCCGTCGCCGGAGACCGTAAGCACGCGCGGTTCCGATTGGAGCGCCGGCTGGGCGGAAGCTGCTCCGGCAAGCAGCCAGGCCGTGACAAGCGCTGACGTGAATATCCCGGGTTTCATATCGCCGAACCTCTAAAATGCCCTAGCAGGCTGCGCGGACGGCAAGGCAAAACTGCGGCAGCCTCAGACGAGTGCCGATCGGCCGAAAATCGGCGTTTGGGGCGGAGTGCAATCCTGCTAGGAAGCCCGTGAGGGCCTGTAGCTCAGTTGGTTAGAGCTGACCGCTCATAACGGTCTGGTCGCAGGTTCGAGTCCTGCCGGGCCCACCAACGATTGCCGAAGCAGCGCGTCGGACGCTGGTCGGACTGGCCTACGATCCCCGGTTTGCCACTGCTACATGTCGCGATAGCTCATGGGGCCAGCGCGGTCCGCTTGAATGTCCGTCCTACGCGCACGCGGATCAGCCAGAAGATCATCAACGCCAGCGGCGCCAGACCCAGCACCCACAACACCGGCGAGCCGTGCATCCACACCGGCATCACCTTCTGCTGTCCAAGGAAGAACGACGCCGCGGCGAAGAACAATCCGAAACACATCCGCCAGAGATGCCGCGCGATGCGGTTCACCCCGGAGACACCGCCGCGCCAGATCGTGCGCAGATCGATCAGCGCGAACAGCCCGGAAATGCACGCGAACACATAGAAGAAGGCCGAGGCATAGCCGTAAAGCGAGCCGCCGTTCCGCGTCGCCTCGATGCCCCACATCAGGCATAAGGCCGCCACGCCGGCAGGCACGAGCGCCGCGGTTTTCTCGAAGCGGCCGACCGTGCCCGGCGCTCGCTTCACCGTCATCCAGCCCGTGACGACGAGATACGCCGCCAGCACGCCGCCGAAGATATTGTTCGGTTGATGGATGGGAATGGAAAGCGCCGTTCCGAACGCCGCCATCACCAGCATCGCGTAGACGAAGATTTTTCCGAACCGCACATGCAGCGCACTCCCCTTGCGCACCGTGACCGCGGCGTATCCGGTGACGATGCCGGTGAGGCCGCCGGCGATGTGCAGCGCCAGCGCAACGATGACCACGGCATAGATCCACCATCCGGTGCCCGCGGCGAGATGGGTGATGGAAACCGGAGCGGCGCTTGCCGGAAACATGGTCAACTCCCCTTCGTCGTGTAGCGCGGGCCGACGAGCGACAGGGCAAAGCCAAGCACCGTCACCGCCAGGATGCCGAGATTGACGTAGAAGCCGATGGGCTGCGGGCCATGATTGTCTGACGCAAACACCGGATGCAGCATGTGCAATGCGCGGCCCGCGATCTGCAGCAGAAGCAGCCAGAAATACAGGAACGGAACCATCGAGCGATAGCGCAGCAGCACCACGATGCTCTGCGCCGGGATGACCAGCAGATAGAGCCCCAGCAGCGCGAACATCGACAGCACCGTGTTGGCGCCCGCCGGGGTGAAGCTCGCGATGGGGATGCCGTCGGCGTTGATCGCGGTGTTGCGCGTGTTGAAGATGGTCTCGACGCACTGCAACGCCTTCACCGCCACAACCAGAACGAAGATGACGAGCCCGGCCCAATGGCCGCGATACGTGTTGTCGAACGTCTTCGGGAAGATGCGCTCCAGCATGGCAGACCTCATCGCCAGCGCTCGCCGGGCTTCGCCGCGAAATTGGCGAAGAGGTAGCGCCATGGCAGGATGGGGATGAGGACAACGATCGGCGCGATTTCGAAGAACGATTGGCGCGTGTCCGCATCGAACTGGCCCGCAAGCCACAAAGGCAGCGCAATGCCGAGCAGCCACGTTGCTTTCCACAGCAGCTCGTATACCAGCAAGGGCAGCATTTGCAGCGGATAGCGAACCCCGACAAGCGAAAGAATTGCGAGCGCCGCCAGGAAGCAGTGCGCCACGCCGCTCATCAGGGTCCAATGCCCGTGATGGAAGAGCAGCGGCGCCTGTATGGAGCCCTGCCCCACCGCGATCAGAAGATAGACAGCGCGCAAGAGATAGAGTCGCAAGAGCGAAACCCGCGGCTCATTGCGGTCCTCGCTGCGGGCGCCCAGTTCGGACGCTGTCATGCTGGCCTGGCTCATTGGCTTGTCCCCTTGGCTTCCCGTGCCTAGCTTCAGGTAGGGATGGCCTTTCGTCCGGCAACTGACGCCATGCACCGAAAACATGATCCAAGGTAACAAAAGTGCCGCGCGCAGGCGCGGGGCGTCCGTCTCCGCGGCCTTCGCCAAAGGCCTGCTGGACCTCGCGGTCGAAAAAGGCGCCGACGCGAAGTCCCTGCTGCAGCGCAGCGGCATCGCCGCCGAGGCGCTGGACGATCCCGACAGCCGCATCCCGTTTGCGCGCTATATCGCGCTGATGCGGGCGGGAAAGGCGCTGGCGACCGATCCGGCGCTCGCGATGCACTACGGCGAGGTCAACATCGCCAGGATATCGGTGATCGGCCTCATCGGTCAGGCATCGGAAACCATGCTGGAGGCCTTTACCCAGCTGAATCGCTACGTGAAGCTTGTGGTGGATGTCGACATCGGCGAAGGCGATCGCTTCCAGATGCGCAACGAGCGCGGCGGATTGTGGATGGTCGACACGCGCCAGGATGCGAACGATTTTCCGGAGCTGACCGAATCCGCTTTCACCCAGCTGGTGTGCGGACCGCGCGCGCTGGGCGTGAAGCAGATCGTCACCGCGGTCGACTTCACGCATCCGCAGAGGTCGTATCTCACGGAATACGAACGCATCTTCCGCGTGCCGATCAGGTTCGGCGCGGAGTGGAACGCCATGCGGATCGATCCGGCGCTGATGATGCAGCCGATTGCCGCTCTGCCGCGCTACGTCTTCGGCGTGCTGACGGCGCGCGGCGATGCGTTGCTCGCCGAACTGGAAAAGGCGAAGACCACGCGCGGCCGTGTCGAGCGCCTGTTGATGCCGGGGCTGCACAAGGGCGATGCCAACATCGACAGCGTCGCCGCCGCGATGGGCACGACGCGGCAGACCCTCTATCGCCACCTTAAGGCGGAAGGCACCACGTTCGAGCGCGTGCTGGACGATCTTCGCCACCGGCTTGCACTCGATTATCTGCAAGGCAGGAGGGTATCGGTGAATCAGACGGCCTACCTCGTCGGCTTTTCCGATCCCGCCGCGTTCAGCCGCGCCTTCAAGCGCTGGACCGGCGTGAATCCGCGCGCGGCGCGGCGGCACGCGACACAAAAGGATTGAGTGCGCCGCGCGATTACTGGCAGATGGGCGAACCTATCGCGGGGATCGAGGATGCAACCCATCTCACGCCGGGATTTTGTCGCGGCAGGCACCGCAATTGCCGCTTCCGGCATTCCATTCGGCGCGAGCGCCGAGCCCGCGGACTCCGGTTCGCTCGATGCATTGGCGCGCGCCAAGGGCCTGCGCTTCGGCTCGGCCATGAACTATCGCGAACTGTCCGATGCCAAATTCTGCGACCTGATGCGCACGCAAGGCGGAGTGATGGTGACCGAGAACGAGCTCAAATGGCCGGTGGTGCAAAGCGGCCCCGACACCTTCACCTTCGCGACCGGCGATGCGCTGGCGAAATTCGCGGCCGACAACAATCTGCTGCTGCGCGGCCACAATCTCCTCTGGCAGAAGACGAAGTGGATGCCGGATTGGGTGAACGCGTTCGATTTCGGTCCCAACCAGCGCGCGTCCGCAGAAGCGCTGCTGCGGAAGCACATCACCACCGAGATGCAGCATTATTCGCAGGTCGTGTCGTGGGATGTGGTGAACGAGACCATCGACACCGAAACCGGCGCCATCCGCGACACCGTGTTCACCCGTGCCATCGGGCCCGAGGTCATCGACTTTGCCTATCAGGTTGCGCGCGAGACCGCGCCCAGGGCGCAGCTCGTCTACAACGATTACATGAGCTGGGAAACCTACTCCGCCAGTCATCGCGACGGCGTGTTGCGGTTCCTCGAGGGCCTGAAGAAGCGCAACGTGCCCGTGGATGCGCTGGGCCTGCAAAGCCATATCGGCGCCAACAACAACCTCGCCTCGAAGGAGTTTGGCACCCCGCAGGAGACCGCGTGGCGGCACTTCCTCGACGACGTCACCGGCATGGGATACGCGCTGCTGATCACCGAATTCGACGTGAACGATGATGGCCTGCCCGACGATATCGCAGTGCGCGACGAGGCGGTTGCCGATTACGCGAGGCGCTATCTCGATGTCACCTTGAGCTACAAACAGGTGGGCCATGTGCTCACCTGGGGACTGGTGGATTCCCATTCCTGGCTGCAATCGCGCTTCCCGCGGCCCAGCGGCGCTCCCAAGCGTCCGCTGCCTTACGATGCGAACTACCAGCCGAAGCCCTTACGCGAAGCCATTGCCGCCGCCTTCCGCTCCGCCCCCGCGCGGTGACTTCTGTCTACACATATTCAAACGGCCACAGGCCTTTGCGCATGGGATCGGGTTTCAGCGCTTGCGTCAGCGCCGGCATGGCGCGGGCAGGACACGCGGTTCGTTCGCACACGCGGCAGGTGACGCCGGTCGGTGTCGCGCCTTCGGGTGCGAGATTCAATGCATCGGCATAGACGACAGACTTTGCGCAGCTCACATCGCAACCGATCACCACCGCGAGTTTGCGTTGGCCAAGTCCGTGTCGCGCGCGCACCCCGTCCAACGTGCGCGCAACGGTGAGATAGCGCGCGCCATCCGGCAGACCGATGTGCTGCGCCAAAATTTCGCCCGGCGCTGCGAAACTCTCGAACACGCGCCAGCGCGGACAGATTCCGCCGAAGCGCGGCACCGGCAATCCCGCTGCCGACACGCGCTTCAGGATGTTGCCGGCATTGTCCAGCTTGAGCAGGAAGAACGGCACCCCGCGCCGCTCGCTGCGCTGAAGCGTCGTCAGCCGGTTCGCCACCTGCTCCACATCGGCGCCAAACCGCCCGGCGAGAACATCCACATCGTGGCGCACCGCCGTCGCCGCTTCGATGAAGCGGCCATACGGCATCATCAGCGCACCGGCGAAATAATCGGCGAGCGCGATGCGCAGCAACTGCCCCGCTTCGGGAATGGCCGGCATCGCTTCGGCGACCAGGCGGTCCAATTCGTCGGCATAAGTCAGCAGCGCCACCTGCGCCGCGATCTGGAAGATGCGCTGCGGCGCGCTCAGCAATTCGGAAAGGAAGACGCGCCGGTTGTGCCGGTCGTAGCGGCGCTGCGCGTCCGGCATGGCATGCACCGGCAGCACCGTGACGCGGATGTTGTGGGTGTCGCGCAGATGCGCCTGCAGCGCCGGAAACAGATCGTCGCCGGCATTGAGTGAAGTGGACAGCGCTTCGGCGGCCAGATCGAGCGGCGCGATGTAATTGTTGCGCGATTGGAAATAGTTGCGCACCTCTTCGATCGGATTGGCGGCGGAGTCCGCCGGCGCGCCATCGCCGCTTCCGGTTTGCGCCTTGCGGTAAGCGCTGTAGAGCGACACGAACGCCGAGGTGACATCGGGATAGCCGTTGACCAGATCGCCGATCACGGTGGCCGATGGCATCTTGCCGAACACCGGATCGGCGAAAATCTCGGTGAGCTCGGCCACGCGTTCGGCTTCCTTGTCGCCGTGCAGCTCGCGCAAATCGAGGTCGTAGATGGCCGCGAGCTTCAGGACCAATTGCGTGGTCAACGGCCGCTGGTTGCGCTCGACGAGGTTCAGGTAACTGGGCGAGACGCCGAGATCACGCGCCATGGCGCTCTGGCTCAAGCCCAGCGACAGCCGCAGGTGCCGCACGCGCGGCCCCGCAAAAACCTTGCGCTCTCCAGAATCCCGTTGCTTGGCATCGCTCATGACAATTACGACACTTTACAAGCCATCAATGTCACAGTTGTGACAAATCGACCGTTTTCAGGCGGCACGATTATTGAAGCCAATGATTGTTTTGTAAAGACTGTGACAAGGAGGGACGGTCGTGAATCAGACGCGCGCCAACGAGATCGCCATTAGGGGTCAGGCCCCCGGGCAGGCTCGTGTCCTGACGGGCGACGCCGCGGCCTTCCTCGCCAGCCTGCACCGCCGCTTCGACGACCGCCGCCGCGAGTTGCTGGCCGCCCGCACCCAACGGCAGGCGCGGCTCGATGCCGGAACTGAGCAGCTCGATTTCCCGGCCGCGACCGCCGAAATCCGCGCCGGCGACTGGACCATCGCGCCGCCGCCTGCCGACCTGCAGGATCGCCGCGTCGAGATCACCGGCCCCGTCAACGCCAAGATGATCATCAATGCGCTCAACTCCGGCGCCAACTGCTTCATGGCGGACTTCGAAGATTCCACTTCGCCGACCTGGGCCAACAACATCGAAGGCCACGCCAATTTGATGGACGCGGTGCGCCGAACCTTGCGCTTCGACGATCCGGCCAGCGGCAAGCAATATGCGCTGAACGAAAAGACCGCCGTACTCATCGTGCGGCCGCGCGGCTGGCATCTCGACGAAGCGCATGTCGAGATCGAGGGCGAACCGATGTCGGGCTCGCTGTTCGATTTCGGGCTTTATTCGTTCCACAATGCGCAGGAACTGACCCGGCGCGGCACGGGCCCATACTTCTATCTGCCGAAGATGGAGAGCCGACACGAAGCGGCGCTGTGGCGCGACGTGTTCCTGTTCGCCGAGAAGTCGCTCGACCTTTCGCGCGGCACCATGCGCGCCACCGTTCTGATCGAAACCCTGCCCGCCGCCTTCGAGATGGACGAAATTCTTCACGCGATGAAGGACCACATCGTCGGGCTGAATTGCGGCCGCTGGGATTACATCTTCTCGATGATCAAGACGTTGCGCGCGCGCGACGGTTTCGTGCTGCCGGACCGCGCCCAGGTGACGATGACCTCGCCGGCGCTCGCCGCGTACAGCAAACTCTTGATCAAGACCTGCCACCGCCGCGGCGCCCATGCGATGGGCGGCATGGCGGCGCAAATCCCGATTCGCGGTGACGATGCGGCCAACACCGCCGCGCTCGAAAAGGTCCGCGCCGACAAAGAACGTGAAGCGCGCGAAGGCCATGACGGCACGTGGGTGGCGCATCCCGGTCTGATCCAGATCGCACGCGCCGCGTTCGATGCGGCGATGCCGGGTGCCAATCAGGTGGATCGCCAGCGCAACGACGTGAACGTCACCGCAGCCGACCTTCTTGCCAAACCGGATGGCGCCATCACCGAAGCGGGCCTGCGCACCAACATCCGCGTCGGCATCCAGTACATCGCCGCCTGGCTCGCCGGGAATGGCTGTGTGCCGCTCTACAATCTGATGGAAGACGCGGCGACGGCGGAAATCTCGCGCACGCAGATCTGGCAGTGGCGCTCTCACGGCGTGACCTTGGACACAGGCAAGACAGTCGACGGCGCGCTGATAAGCGCCGCGATCCGGGAGGAAACGTCCCAGCTCGTTCAGGGAGGAAACGCGTTCCAGCATCTGACAGAAGCGAGCCGGCTGTTCGAACAGCTGTGCCTCGCCGAGGTGCTTGAACCGTTCCTTACGCTTCCGGCCTACCGCCGGCTCCTCGAAATCGAAAACACCGGAGCATTGTCGTGAACACTTTTGACGATCTCGTCCCATCCGCGCCGCGCGGCCGTTTCGACGGCATCGAGCGCCCCTACACAACCGCCGATGTTAAAAAGCTGCGCGGCTCGGTCCGCATCGAGCACACCCTGGCCGAGCGCGGCGCCAACAGGCTTTGGCAGCTGCTGCATTCGGAGGAATACGTGCCGGCGCTCGGCGCGCTCTCCGGCAATCAGGCCATGCAGATGGTGCGCGCCGGATTGAAGGCGATCTATCTCTCCGGCTGGCAGGTGGCCGCAGATTCGAACACGGCCGGCGCCATGTATCCGGATCAAAGCCTTTATCCGGCGAACTCCGGCCCCGAGCTGGCGCGCAAGATCAACAAGACGTTGCGGCGCGCCGACCAGATCGAGCACGCCGAAGGCAAGAAGACGGTCGAAGACTGGTTCGTACCCATCGTCGCCGATGCCGAAGCGGGGTTCGGCGGGCCGCTCAACAGCTTCGAGATCATGAAGGCCTACATCGAAGCCGGCGCGGCGGCCGTGCATTTCGAAGATCAGCTCGCCTCGGAAAAGAAATGCGGCCACATGGGCGGCAAGGTGCTGATCCCGACCGCGGCGCACATCCGCAATCTGTCGGCGGCGCGTCTTGCAGCCGACGTGATGGGCGTGCCGAGCCTCATCGTGGCGCGCACCGATGCGGAAGCCGCCAAACTGATCACGTCGGACATCGACGAACGCGACCATGACTTCATCCTGAAACAGGAGCGCACGCCGGAAGGCTTCTACCATCTGCGGAATGGCGTGGAGGCGTGCATCGCGCGAGGCCTCGCCTATGCTCCGTATGCGGACCTTCTCTGGTGGGAAACCTCGAAGCCCGATCTCAAGGACGCGCGCAAATTCGCGGAAGCCCTGCTGGCGAAATATCCCGGCAAGCTGCTTGCCTACAATTGTTCGCCGTCGTTCAACTGGGAGGCCAACCTGTCGAAGGACACGATTGCCAGCTTCCAGCGCGAGCTGGCGGCGATGGGCTACAAGTTCCAGTTCGTCACCCTGGCCGGTTTCCACGCGCTGAACCACGGCATGTTCGAGCTGGCCCGCGATTACGCCAGCCGCGGCATGGCCGCCTACTCCGTGCTGCAGCAGGCGGAGTTCGCCAGCGAGAAGCACGGCTACAGCGCCACGCGCCACCAGCGCGAAGTTGGCACCGGCTATTTCGATGCCGTGTCGCTCGCCATCGGCGGCGGCAAAAGTTCGACCACAGCCATGCATGAATCCACCGAGACGCAGCAGTTCCGCGTCGCAGCCGAGTAAAGGAGTACGACCATGTCCTACGAAGCGATGTCACACACCCATTCCGGCCACTGCGTCGCGGTGGATGCCGATCGCAAACCCGCCATTGCAGATAAGGACCTCACGCCCGAACTGCGCGATGCGCTGAAAGCCGTGGCTCACACCGTGCACCGCCTGAACGCGGCGCTGCGCCACGCCGTGGAAGCGGGCGCCACGGTCGAGCTGCGCCGGCGCGCGCGGGTGCATTCCGGCGACGGCTGCTGGGCCGACCAGATGGCCCCGCTGGTGCTGCCGAAGAGGACGAATTAACACCCGAGGCGAAGCCAAAGTCCTTCGGCGCCTCTTGGTGGAGCAGATAGAAGAATGATTCACGCGGAGTCGCGGAGGAAAAGAAAATGAGGCTGGCGCGCTTTGCGCGCCAAAAAAACCAATAGCGGCTTCGCCTC
>DASYBT010000231.1:0-16247 GCA_036500585.1 Rhizomicrobium sp. | reverse complement strand
TACAAGTACCTCGAACCGGACTCTATGCCGGATGCTTTCACCGATAGTGATTTTCACCTTGGCGGCACCAACGCCAAAGGCTACATCGTCACCGCTTCGCTGGGCATCTTCGACAACACCTGGGTGCAGGCGCGCTGGTTCAGCGCCGACGAGGTCTTCGGGCCACCCCTGTCAATTGACGTGCTCCAGCTCGATCTCAACGCGGGATTTTAGGCATGCGGCGGTTGTTGCTCGCTATCGGATTGCTTCTGTTCGGATCGCAGATCGCGTTCGGACAAAGCATCGAAGACAGGCTGCGCGATCAGCTTCGCTCCACGACCGAACAACTTCACCAATTGCAGGACAGTCAGACAAGCCTGCAGGCGGCGAAGACCGCGGCGGAACAGGAGCGCGATTCGCTGAAGAAGCAGGTCGCCGCGCTGCAGGCGGAAGTCGCGCACGCCAAGGGCTCAGCCACGTCGGAGCGGGAAAAGACTGCGCTGCAGGCGGAAGTCGGAAAAGACAAGGAAGCCCTGGCGCAAGCCGGCGATGCGGTGAAGCAGGCGCAGGCCGATCACGAGCGGCTTCAGGCAATTGTCACAAATCAGGCGACACTGCTGAATGCATGCCAGGCGAAGAACACGGATTTGTTCAAGGTCAGCAACGATATCCTCGACAAGTTCGCGCAGATGGACTTCAGCGACGCCATCGGGGCGAAGGAGCCGTTCATCCAGGATACGCGGGTCGAGCTTGAGAACATGGTGCAGGACTATGGCGACCGAATCTACGATGGAAAATTCGATCCGCGGACGGTGAAAGCGCCGGCCAAGGAAAGTGCGGCGCCGCAATCCGGCGCAAAGACGGCTCCGGCACCAGCCAAGCCGGACGCAAAGCAACAGCCGCCTACAAATTAGGAGACCGGCCATGACGTCACGGCGGCGTGGTTCCGCAATTCGATTGAGAAAACAGCTCCTGCGCGGCGCCAGCGTTGCCGCGATGCTGACTGCGCTCAGCGTTGCGCACGCAGAGGCTGCGCCGGCGTCGCAGCTCGCTGTGCTGCAGGCGGTGGCCAAAGCCGCGACCCAGGCAATCGCCGCGCGGCAACCCATTCCGGGCCAGTCCTCGAGCAAGTCGGGCAGCACCAACGCATCGAATTCCTCCGGCATGGCCTCAGCCGAGGTTCGCGAGCTGCAGTACCAGTCGCGGGTCAGCTCGGCGCAGGACATGGCGACCCAGGCTCAAGCTGCGGCGCGTGCCGCGGCGGCCGCGCTTGAGCCGAACGTGCCGGATGGGTTGGCGCCGGGCGGTCTCGACCCGGTGCCGCATCCCGTCGCCGCTGCCGACGACACCGTCGGAATCAACACCTGGGAGGGTGCCAGCGCGCCGACGCAATCGACGAATTCCAGCGGCGGGACAGACGTCACGGTCAAGCAGACGCAGTCGCGCGCCATTCTGTCGTGGCAGACTTTCAACGTCGGCAAGAACACGACGCTTACTTTCGATCAGTCACAAAACGGGAAGGATCAGACGAGTTGGGTCGCGCTCAACCGCGTGGTGGGGCAGCTCGACCCGAACACCGGCCTGCGTACCGGCGCAACACCGGCGCCGAGCCAGATCCTCGGTACCATCAAGGCGCCCGGAACCGTTCTCATCCTCAACCAGAACGGCATCATCTTCGGCGGCACGTCACAGGTGAATGTCGACTCGCTCATCGCGACCAGCCTGGAAATCGGCCCTGCGTTCGACCCGACCTTGAAACAGCCGCTGACCATCAAAGACCGCAACCTCGAATTCCTTTCCTACGGGCTGCTTGGTTTCGCCGACCAGGCCTCCACGCAGGATGCGATCACGGCGTTCACGTTCTCAGCGCAGGAGATCGAGCAGGACGGCGTCGAGACGATCGATCCGACGCTCGAAGGCACCGTGCAGGTCAATGCCGGCGCGCAGCTCAGCACGGACGACGGCGGCTCCATCCTGATGATGGCGCCGAAGATCGTGAATTCCGGATCGCTGCTGTCGCCGCAGGGCGAAGTCAATCTGGAAGCCGGCCGCGATATCTTCCTGATCCGCTCCACGGGCGATGCGAGCAGCGCGACCCCCGATGTGCGCGGCTTCACGGCGCGCGTGTTCGACAATCAGAACGCAGTCGACAGCTACGTGTTCAACGCGCAAGACGCCATCATCAGCGCGCCGCAGGGTTATGTTTCGCTCGGCGCTCCGGTCACCAACGAGGGAGCCATCATCAACGACGGCTTGCTCGAGGCCACCACCAGCGTCTCGCGCAACGGCTTCATTCAGCTCACCGGCAGCGACGTCCAGCTCGGCGTCGGCAGCACCATCTCCATCAGCCCCGACGACACGGCTGAGACGATTCCGCAGGACCCGACCTCGCTTCTCGATTTCAAGCCGTCCCAGGTCAGCATCGGCACCGCTTCCTCGCGAATCGAGATCGACCAGAATGCGATGATCTATGCGCCGGGAGGCAACGTCGATATCGGCGCTGCGCCGGGCGCCAATGCCAGCCCGGAAAGTCCCGGCACCTCGCGCATCTTCATCGACACCGGCGCCACCATCGATGTCGCGGGATTGACGGACGTGCTGATCCCGGCCTCGCGAAACAGCATCAAGATCAGCCCGCTGAAGGGCAACGAACTGGCCGACGATCCAAACTACAAGGACAGCTTCCTGAACGGCGCCACCGTGTTCGTCGATCCGCGGCTGTCAGGCGTTCGCTCCGATGGCGTCGCCTGGGTGGGCTCGCCGCTGATCGATGCCGCAAGCTTCGCGCAGCAGGTCGGCGTCAGCGTACGCGAGCTGATGACAAAAGGCGGCAACGTCTCGCTCGGCGTGCAGAGTTACACGCCGGGAACGGACCTCACCCAGGCACCCGACATCACGATCAAGAGCGGTGCCACCATCGACATGTCCGGCGGCTGGGTGACGTATCAGGCGGGCTATGTTCAGACGACGCAGCTGATCGATACGCTGGGCCAGATCGTCGACATCGGCAATGCCGACCCGAACGACACCTACATCGGCATCTATCAGGGCTACACGTCCGCGCAGCCGCGCTGGGGCGTCGTGCAGAATTGGGCAAGTCCGATCCTGCAGAATGTGCGCTACGATCCCCAATACACCGAGGGGCGCGACGCAGGAACGCTGACGCTGAAGGGCTCGACTGTCGTCCTGGACGCCACTGTGTACGGCAACGCCTATGCCGGCCAGCGCCAGATCGCGGACGCCGTGGTGGGCACGGCGAAGTCTTCCATTTTCGGAGACCAGCGCAGCCTGCAAGGCGCACCCTCGCAGATGCCGTCCGGCGGATTTCTCTCTATTCAGGCTCTGTCGGAGAACAACGGCAGCACGGAATCGCTGTCCGGCGGCGGCGACATCCATGTCGTCAGCCAGGCCAACTACCAGCCGGTCAGCAGCGACCTGGCCTACGGCCAGAGTGTCACGATCGACGACAACGGGACTCTGATCCTTCCGCAGCGCGATCCGAATTCGCTTCTGCCGTCAGACCGCCAGCAGGTCATCAGCCTTTCCGCCGACGCGGTCTCCGGCATGGGCCTCAGCCAGCTGTCGCTCGAGACCAGCGGCAAAATCACCGTCGATCCGGACGCATCCGTCACCCTGGCGCCGGGCGGCGTCTTCAATGCGCTGGCGGGCAGCACCATCACGATCGGCGGCAACATCTCGGTGCCCTCCGGTGCGCTGACCCTGCAGACGATCAATTCGGGACTGAACGGGTCTGTTTTCCAGCCGGATGTAATCCCGAATTTCGACATCGTGGTGGACGGCACCCTGTCCGCGCGCGGACGCTGGATCAACGATCTTGGCGCCGACGCCGATCATGTGGCCGGCGATTCCTACATCAACGGCGGCTCGATCACCATGATCGCGGCGCCGCGGCAGAGCCTGTATGCGCAGGTGGCCAATCTTCAGGACTCCTTGAACGGAACCGCGCCGCAAACCAACGTCGATCTCAGCGGCAGCATTCTTCTCGATTCCGGTTCGCTCGCCGATGTTTCGAGCGGCGGCTATGTCTCGCCAAAGGGAACCTTCGATCTCTCGGGCCGCGGCGGCAATCTGAGCTTGATCGAGGAAACGACCTACTTCCAGCTGGCGACCGATCCTCAGCTGCCGGCCGGCGGAATTCCCGGCTTCCGCGTCACGACGTTGATCAACGAGGGTGGCGATGCGTTTGTGCCGGTCAATCCGTCCGAGATCACCGCCCGCGTCATGCTTGGCGGAACGATCCTGGCGCAAGGTTTTGCCGGCGGCGGCACGTTCAACCTGACGACGCCGCAGATCAGCTTCGGCGACGGCGTGGCGACGACCGGAACGGAACTGCCGCTCGACTTCTTCTCGAAAACGGGTTTCGGCAACTTCAATATCACCTCCTACAAGACCGACCTCGAACCGAACCAGTTCGACAACGGGCTTGGCGGCTACAATGCGCTGCTCGCCACGCAGACCTTGACCGTCGGCGACGGCCAGACCCTGCTGCTGTCGCAGTCGATGTTTTCGCCCGTGCTCACCGCGCAGGAAGCTCAGGCGCTGCAGGGGCTGTCGACCGGCGGCGATCTCTATTCCGTGCTGACGCCGACCGTGCCGACGGATGCCTGGGATCGGCGCGCCGTGAACCTCACCTTGGGCGGCCTGATCGAACTCGACGTGGCGCAGGGCGGTTCGATCGTCGGCGACGCCGGTGGCCACCTGACCGTCGGCAAATTGCTGAACGAAGGCACGATCCGCATTCCCGGCGGCACCATCACGCAGTCGGAAATCCTGCCGCCGATTTACACGGGCGGACAGTCTCTCGCGATTCACGACCTGTCGGACATCTTTACGGTGCGGCCGGATGGCACGATCGATGAAGGCGATGACAGCCAAATCGAGGTGAACGGCAAGTTCCTGACAAACGGTCAGGTCGCTGCGCAGTACAGCGTGTATTTCCTCGGCGGCCTTTCGCAGAGCGACGGCATCGTTCTCGCGCCGGGCAGCACGACCGATCTGTCTGGCGAAAGCATCGTCAATCCGCGCGCGACGGCGCCGGGCGTGGGGCCGATCCACACCGGACGCGTCGTCGATGGCGGCACTCTGCAAACGCTCACCAGCGCGTCCACCGCCGCGGCCTTGTTCCGCATTCCGCTCGGCATTTCCGTCTATGCCGCCGGGCCGGAAGATCCGACGGGGCTCATCGCCAAGGAAGATCTGACGGCGGCTCCAACGGCCGTGGTCAATCTCTCCGGCGCATCGGACACCTTCGACGAGGTCGATGCATCTGGGCACTACTCAAAAGTCCCGGTGTGGAGCAACGGCGGCAAGCTCGCGCTCGGCAATGGCGGCACGTTGACAGGTGCGGATATCCAGGCCGCGGGCGGAGCCGAACATGCGCTCGGCGGCACGCTGGTGGAACTCGATCCGGTGCTCACCCAGACCGATCCGGACGCGCCGGCGCGGGATGTGATTTCGGCCTCCATGATCGAGAACGCGGACTTCGACACGTTCGTTGCGGAAGGCAGCCTCTCCTCCGTCGGCGATGTGACGCTGGATCTCGGGCGCGGCTTCTTCCTCACCTCGCGTCCGTATGACGGACTGCAGAATCTCAGCAACGCTTCCACCCGCGACGCCTACGCGCCGCGTGTGTCCTCGGATGGCGGCATTCTCGAAATCGATGCGCCGTACATCCGCTTCGACAGCGCCTTGCAGGATGTGTCGACGCCGTTCATCGGCACCGCGGGCGACGGCACGGCGATCTTCAAGGCCGGCGAGATCGACATCAGCGGCGCCGTGCTGTTCGACGAATCGGTTGGCGACGTGCAGCTGAATGCCAGCAGCGATGTCAGGTTATCGGGTGTCGAGCCGTGGCAGTTCGTGTTCAATCAGAATACGCAGAACGTGCCCAACTCGCTGATGGGCCAGCTTGCCGTCAACGGCAATCTCGAGATCACGGCGGGCCAGGTTTACCCGACGACCGGATCGACCTTTTATATCAGCTCGGCGGCGCTCGACGGCACGATCTCGTTTGCCCGATCGAACTCTGCCACGCCGGCCACGCCATATTCGGCCGGCGGGAATCTGACCATCCAGGCCGCCAACATCGTGCAGGGCGGCGTCATCCGCGTGCCGATCGGCAGCCTCACTCTGGGCGCCTCCAATGCCCTGACTCTGAGCACCGGCGGAGCGCAGTTTGCGCCGGGCACGGCCTCGGTCGATGTCACCCCGGGCAGCATCACTTCGGTGTCGGCGGATGGCTTGTCGATCCCGTACGGAACGACCACCGATCAGATCGAATGGTTCTTCGCTCCCACCAGCAGCGACGAATTGAAGGCGCCGCCGGCTGCCATCCTCACCATGGGCGGCACGTCGGTGACATTGGAAAGCGGCGCCACCGTGGATGTGAAGGGTGGCGGCGATCTCTATGCTTATGAGTTCATTTCCGGCACGGGCGGATCGCATGACATTCTCGACCGCACCAACAGCGATACGTTCACCAGCAACAATGGATTGCAGTTTCCCGACGGCCGGCAGGTCTATGCCATCGTTCCGGGTCTGTCGGCTGCCGACGTTGCCGCCTACGATCCCATCTATTCATCCGACTACAGCGACCTCTATTCCGCCGCCGCGGCCGGCAAGCAAGTCTATCTGAACGCGGCGCCGGGGCTCGCCGCAGGCTGGTACACGCTGCTGCCGGCGAAATACGCGACATTGCCCGGCGGCATCCGCGTCGTGGAGAATACCGGCGTCAAGAATGTGGTCCCCGGCACGGAATCGGTGCTCAGGGATGGCGGCATTATCGACACCGGCTACTACGGCACAGCCGGAACCGGAGATTACGAATCGACGATCCGCTCGTTCACGGTCGACAGCCAGAGCGTCATCAAGAAGTATTCGAACATCGCTCTCACTTCGGCAGACACCAAGTTCGCGCAAGATGCGGCGCACGATGGCGTGCTGACGCCGCGTCTGCCGATCGATGCCGGCCGGCTTGTCCTTGCGCCATCCGGAACGCTGACGGTCGACACGCCGATTTCGACGACGCCCGGCAAGGGTGGGCGCGGAGCCGATGTGGACATCTCGGGGCTTGCCTTCGACATCGTCTCCAGCCTTCCCGCAGACGATCCCGACGATGGCACCATTCTGCTCACGGCGGACAGCCTCAGCAATCTGAACGCGGCGAGCCTGCTGATCGGCGGCGTGCGAACCGTCAACGCCGATGGCACCACCAGCCTCGACATCACCGCGAACACGATCACGGTCGAGAACGACGCCTCGCATCCGCTTTCCGGTCCCGAGATTGTCATGGCGGTCGATGGCGCGGGTTCGTCGCTCGACGTGAAGGACGGCGCGACGATCATCGCCAGCGGCACGATCGGCGATCCGCGCAGCGGCGACTACATCATCGATGGATCGGCCGGCGGCATGACGGGCCAAGGCGCCGTTCTGCGCGTCTCCGCTGGGCCGCAGCGTCTCGTCACGCGGGAGAACGTCCAGGACGTCGCTCCCGGCGTTCTCGCCATCGGCGCCGCCGACCTCGAAGGCAATTCGCTTCTGCTGGAATCGAGCGGGGACCTCACCGCCTCACCGGATGCGACCCTGAAGTCCGACTTCCTTGCGCTCGGCGCCAACAAGGTGACGTTCACGTCCAACGGCGACGGCCTCTCCGGACTTGTGATCACGCCAGAGCTGCAGACCCTGTTCGCAGAGGCAAAGGCCCTGACCATCAAGACTCCGGGCACGATCGACTTCTCGTCCGGCACTTACGACTTCAAGGATCTGACGCTCGACACGCCGGGGCTGCTGCTTCGCGACGGCAGCTCCGTCCGGATCACGGCGGGCGATCTGCAGCTTTCCAACAGTGGCGCTGCGGCATCTGCATGCGGCAGCGACGGCGCTCCGGATTGCGGCAGCGGCTCGCTCGCCATCGACGCGAACGAGATCGCCTTCGGTTCCGGCACCCTGCGAACCTTCGGATTCGGCGGCAACGTGACCTTGTCCGGCGACAACGGCATATTCGCACAGGGCAACGCGACGTTCGACGCCGGACCTGCCGCGCTGACCCTGAACGCGCCGATCATCGGCGACCGCGCGGTGACTTTGGCGGCGGGACAAACACCGGTGCTACCGAGCCTGGCTTTCGTGTCGACCGGCGCCGTGACGATCGCCGATGCCGATGGAACCGCCGCCGGCACGATTGGCGGCACGCCGGGATCGTCGCTTTCGATCAGCGGCAATTCGGTCTCGATTTCCGGCACCACACTTCGCGCAACCGCCGGCTCGCTGAACATCGCGTCGACGACCGGGATTTCGGTCTCCGACGGTGCGACACTCGAAGCGCCCGGCTACTCGCACAATTTCGGCGACGATGCCGATCCTTACATTGTCTCCGCGCCCGGCGGGCAGGTGCTGCTCAGCGCCGCGGATGGCGACATCGACCTCGGCTCCGGCACGACCGTTTCGGTCGGTGGCGGAGCGGGCAATGCCGGGACCATGGCATTCCACGCGCCGAATGGCGGCGTCACGTTCGACGGCACACTGGATGCATCGGCGCCCGGCGCCGGCGGCTCGTTCATTCTCGATGAGAAAAACGCGTTCGATCTGTCGTCGCTGGCCTCTGTCATCGGCGACGAGTTCGACGGGACAATCGCAGTCCGCACCGGCACGAGCGATCTCGTGCTGGCGTCGGGCCAGACCATCCACGGCACCAACATCAACCTCACGGCGGACGGCGGACTGGTCGACATCGCCGGAACGCTGGACGTCTCTGGCGTCAATGGCGGCGATGTGAGCCTGTTCGGTCTCTCCGGCGTAACCCTGGAATCCGGATCGCTGATCGACGCCCATGCCAATGGCTACGGCCTCCACTCGACGCGCCAGGCCCATGGCGGCGATGTGATCGTCGGCACGGACGGCGACGGCTCAATCCAGGTTGCGAACGGGGCCGTGATCGACGTGTCGGCAAGCAACGACGCCGATCGTCTCGTTCCGTCGACGCGCAACAATGTCGTCTACTACACCTATGTGCCCGCCGATGTCGGCGGCACCGTCACCTTCCGCGCGCCGGTGATCGGCGACGAGGGCTCCGAAACCGTGAACGTCCACTATGACGGCACGATCAAGGGCGCGAGCAGCATCGCTGTCGAAGGATTCAAGCGCTTCGACCTTGCTGCCATTGCCGCCGATCCGGATTTTGTCGGCGTCACCATCAACGATCAGGGCCAGGCGGTGCTGGATGTCGGCGCCACCGCCGGCAATGGCCAGGAGAACTTCCTTGCCGATTACGGCAACGGCACGCTCGTGCAATTCGTGCAGGATTTCGACATTTCCGCAGCCAACGGCCAGCTCGGCTCTCTCGTCTCGTCGCCGGTGTTCCACGAGCGGCCCGGCATGGAGCTCGACTACTCCGGCGACATCGTCCTCAACTCGAACTGGAATCTCGGCGCCGGCGTCGTCGATGTGAATGGCGCGGTGGCCGCGGGCTACATGGCTCAGCTCCCGGACGGCAAGTACTACGTGCTGCCCGGCATGGAAGGCAAAATCTTCCAGGACTTCACCACCCTCACCTATCGCACCGACGGCTCAGTCGATGGAGAGGCGGGGGTGCTGACGATGCGCGCCGGCGGCATGCTGGACATCAAGGGCAGCATCAGCGACGGATTTTTCCAGTTCCACGATCAGAACGATCCCGATTACCTGAACATGGCGCTGGGCGGCGGCAACAAGTTCTACACCGCCTACATCCAGACCTCCTGCACCGGCAGCGGCTGCGGCGATGTCGGCGAATGGGGCGCCTCGGATTCGACGCCGAGTTCGTATGTGAAGATCCCGTTCCCCGGCGCCGGCAATCTCGCCTCCTTCCTCTTCAACCCGGCACCCTATAGCGCCGAAGCCAACTCGCCGGCGGCTGTCGGTTCACTGGACAACGGCACCGGCGATCCGATGGGCAGCGCAGAACTGTTCCCGCTGCTCACCAATGCCAATGGCACCACGCGCGCGGTCGAGTCTTCGTCTTACCGTCTGGTGGGCGGCGCCGATCTGACCGGTTCCAGCCAGGGAACGCCCAGTGTGGATCCGCTGCGCACGCGGCCGGGGTCTGACAACGACCTGATCGTCGAAGGCGAGAATCAGTACAGCTATGCCGCGTCCAGCACGGGCGCGAACTCCAGCTTCGACACAACCTTGCTGATGGGCATTTCGAGCGACGGAGCGCTTGTCAGCGCCGATGCCTGGTATCAGGCGTTCGTTGCGGCCAATCCTGGACTCAACCCGAATTCGTACACCTTCCTCGACTTGAGCTCGGCGCCGGATTCCGTCGTCACATACGTCACCAATGCCGCCAACCAGTTCTTTGCCTCGCACCCGAACCAGTTTCAGATCTTGACCGACAGCCACGGCAACATCTCGGGGATTTCCACCACGCTTTCCCTAGCGGCGCAGTTCATGGCAGATTCCGTGGCGCCGAACTTCTCCGACTTCAGCAGCAGCTATAAGCCGCCGAAGCCGAAGATCATCACCAAACCCACCACGGCCGACTATCGCAATTTGGTGCGCACCGGCACCGGCAATATCGCGCTGGCCGCATCCGGCAACGTCGATCTCACCAACGGCATTGCGGTCCTGCGCGACCTTAACGGAACCAAGTACCAGGTTGGCGGCACGTCGGTCTACACGGCGGGACACCTGGTCGATCCGACACCGCAGATCGTCACCGATGCGTTGACGGGGCTTACCGCCACGGTCGACCCCACCGGGTTTGTGGCCACAAACGATTACCTGTCCGACCCGATGGTGAACGGCTACCAGTACGGCGCCGGCGGCGATCCCAATGAGCTTGGCGTCGGCTATAGCGGAATCCTGATCGCCAATCCGGTCTACCTGTCCGGCGGCGGAAACGTCTCGATCACGGCCGGCCAGAATGTTCTCGGCCGGCGCGATGCCTGGGGCACGGCGCGCATCAATCTCTATTACGATCAGACGAATTTCGGCTGGATCGGCACGGGCGACCAGCCCTGGCGAACCGGCGTCATCGACATGGCGCCGAACGTCCGCATCGATCCGCAGCTGTTCCAGGACGGCGTCGGCGCGCTCGGCGGCGGGAACATCTCGATCAACGCCGGCGGAGATGTTTCCGACCTTTCGATCGTGAACACGACCTCCCTCACAACCGCCGAGGTGCAGCTCGGCTCTCGGGCACAGACGCGCGCCATGTGGACGTTCGGCGGCGGCAATGTCGACGTGGCGGCAGGCGGTGACCTGCTTGGCGGACGGCTCGATGTCGGGTCCGGCCTGGCGACGCTTTCGGTGGGCGGCAATATCGCAAGCGATGGAAGCATCCTGATCGGCAGCCAACAACAACCGAACGAGCTTCGCATCCGGCTCACCGACGCCGATATTTCGCTCGATGCGCGAGGCTCGATCGAAATCCAGGGCGTGGCCGCACTCGGCGCCGGCGCCATCACGTCGGACTTTGCCGGCAATCTCGACGCGCGCGGCTTCTACGCGGCCGATGCCGGGATCTCGCTGATCGGCAACGGCCCGGTGATCATCGACAACACCGGATCGGATGTGCTGACGCACAGCGGCGCGGCAACGGAGAACACATCCGTGGCGGTCCTTCCCGGCTCGCTCACGGCCATTTCGCTGACCAACGACCTCACCATCGGAACCGGCACTCAGGGACAAGCATCCGCCACGATCCTGTACCCAAGCCCCACCGGCGAGTTGCAACTGGCAGCGCGCGACGACATCCTTCCTGCCGTCGTCGCGATGGAAGACGGCGATCCCGGTCTGCTGCCGGGGGCCTTCTCCAGCTTCTCGGTCATCGGCACCACGATCACCAGCGGCCGCTCGTTCGTGTTCCCCGGCGTGCTGCCGAACATGACGGAAGTCGAGCGCGAGGCGCTGCACAACCGCAACGCCACGCATCTCAACGATCCGCTGCCCAATCGCATCTACGCCGGCAACGACATCCTCAACATGATTGTCGATGTCCCGAAACAGACGCGCGTCGGCGCCGGACGCGACATCGTCAACATGATGTTCTTCGGCCAGAACCTGTCGCCTGACGACATCACGCGCGTGGTTGCCGGCCGCGACATCACCGCCACGACCAAACTCGAAGAGCCGGAGTCTCTGGTAAAAGGCGTTCTCACCTTCGGCGTGCCGGAAGCTGCCGTGCAGGGCAACACGTTCATCATTGGCGGCCCCGGCACGTTCTTCCTCGAAGCGGGGCGGGACGCGGGGCCGTTCCTCAACTCCGCCGTGACCAATGGAGTCGAGACCACGATCAACAGCGGCATCGGCAGCGCGGGCACGCAGGTTTATGCCGGCGGCATCGTATCGGTCGGCAATGACTGGAATCCGTGGCTCGCTCCCGCCGGGGCAAGCCTGCTTGTCGAATTCGGTGTCGGCAAGGGCCAGAACTTCAATGGCTTCCGCGACTACTATCTCGATCCCGCCAACCTGCCGAATCTCGATGGCGACCTCTTCGTTCAGGTCACCGATGCCAACGGAAATATGGTGCCGGATCGCAGCCGGCCGATCTATGCGCCGATCCTGATCGCGTGGATGCAGCAGCATGCCGCCGCCGCGCTGGAAAAGGCCTACGGCACCACGGATGTCGATTTCCAGCAGGCCTACGATGTGTTCACGACCTTGCCGCAGCTGCAGCAGCGCGTGTTCATGGTGGGCAGCGTCTACTTCAACGAGCTGACCGAGACCTCGATCCCCACCGGCCCCTCGTTCAAGCAATACGAACGAGGATATCGCGCCATCAACCTGCTGTTCCCGTCGTCGCTCGGCTATACGCAGAACGATTTGACGGGCGGCGGCAACGGCTCCAACCAGCCGGTCGAAACCGGAAATCTCGATCTGCGGCTGGCCACGATCCAGACGGAGTGGGGCGGCAACATCTACATCCTCGGCCCCGGCGGCCGCGTGCTTGCCGGCTCGACGGTGCGCACGGCCGATCAGGCGGCGCGCCGCACCTACGATGGCGGCCGGCTGTTTGCCGGCGATGTTTTCACCTCGCCGCTTCCGGCGGCGATCACGGAAATCCCCATCGGTTACGAAGGCGTCCTCACCTTGCGCGGCGGCTCGATCGACACGTTCACCGACGGCGATTTCCTGCTGAACCAAAGCCGCCTGTTCACCGAGGATGGCGGCGACATCGCCATGTGGTCCTCGAATGGCGACCTGAACGCAGGCCAGGGACCGAAGACCGCGGCGAACTTCCCGCCGGTGGTGGTGCGCGTCGACGAAGACCTGTTCAGCCAGCTCGACTCCGTCAGCGGCGTCAGCGGCGCCGGTATCGCGGCATTCGAACCAGCGCCCGGAGTCCCGCCGCCGGATGTCTTCCTGATCGCGCCGCGCGGAACGGTCGACGCCGGCGACGCGGGCGTGCGCGTCGCCGGAAACCTCTACGTGGCGGCGCTGGCGGTTGCGAATGCGGAAAACTTCAGCGTCGGCGGAACGGCCTTTGGCGTCCCGGCATCGGCGGCCGTCGATGTCGCGGCGCAGACGAGCGGCAGCGCCGCAACCGCTGCGGCAGCACAGGCGGCCGAGACGGTGGCGAACGCCTCACGGACGCAAAACTCGCCGTCCATCATTTCGGTCGATTTGCTGGGCGTGACGGGAGCCCCAGGCTGCGGCGACGAAGACGAACGCAAATGCAAACGCAAGCCGGCGCAAAACAGCTGACCGGTTACTGTCGCCGAAATTGACCTCGTGGCAGCGCTTCCGGCGTTACACCGCGGGCTGCGCGAGTAACGCTGACCGGCGTCTTGGTCGCCCGCGTCAAAGCTTGGCAAGCGGCAACCGCCCGATGTGGCGCTCGATAGTGCCCCGCAGGTCGGATGTGATCGGCAGATCCTTGGAATGCGGCCATGCGTCGCGAAAGCGCGATACCGTATCCTTGACGGTGTCGAGGGTCAGTGTCTCGGGCAACCCGCTCTTGGCGCCAAAACGCACGAACTGATCCAAGGTCAGCGACTGAAACGCTTTTGAATCGACGAAAGTGAGAGCGAGCTTGTCGCCGGGGATATAGGCGATGGTGGAGACAAAGTCGTAGGCCGGTGCCAGTTGCGGATGAACGCGATCGGGATAGGTCAAGGACCAGTTCTTGGCGTGCATGTCGCCATTGCCGATGAGTGCGTTGAAAACCAGACGGCGGATAAATTCCGCTGTTCCGATCTCGCCGGTCTCGATCCAGAGAACCTGCGCAATATTGCGGTAGCTGACTTTGCCGTACTTGTCCTGGGGATATATCCGAAAGATCTGAGCGAAATCCTCGATATGGATCGGCCCATCCATCGCCGTGCGATCAAATCGCTTGATCGCAAAGGCCTGGCTGCCAACGGCGTCGATGCCGGCCGGTAGTCCTCTGATCTCGGCGAGGTGGACAAGTGCAGTTTCGGGCACATCGATGCCAATGCGGCGGGCAAGCTCCATCATGGCGAATTCGTTTTCGGGGAGTCCGCGATGGGTGGTCGAGGGCAATTTGACGATCCAGGAGCCGCCGATGCCGTCGACCGGAATCGTCAATCCGCCGGCGGCTTGCTTGACGGCCGAGAATTTCAACTGAACCCCGGCCAGGGAGAAGCGCAGGGCACCATCCTCGTCGGTCGCACGTTCGTGACTGGCGTCATCGTCTCTTGCTGGCGGAAGTGTTTCGCCATCGATGGACTTGATGGTGAGCGCCCCGGGCAGATCGAGGCCCAACGCCCAGATCAGGAAGAATTCGCGCGCCGGGTTCACCTTGGCGCGGGCGGCGAGATAGTCGCGCATCGCGCCTTCCGGCAGAAGGTTGCTGAAGAAAGGCGGCAGACGGGTTTGGGTCGGCTTGATCTCCGTGATCAAACCGCCGAACGCATCCTTGTAAGAGAGGCTCAGAGTCGGCCGGGCGCCATCCGCGACATAGGCGTCGTCAAAGGCGAACAGAACCCGGTCGCCGGGCAAGCGCGTGATCGTACCGATGGATTGACCGTAGAGCTGGACGTCAAGGACAGAGAGGTCAGCCATGATCGTCCTCCGTATCGAGACGATACGCCGGCACTGGCTGGGACGGCTGGTCGGCGGCGTGGTGCGCCAGGCGGTTGCGAATTGCGCGGAGCTCTCTTGCCAGACGGTCGATGGTGACGAGCGCTTCCTTGCTAATCTGTTTGTCGACCGAAGGATGGGAACTGCGGCGTATCTGTTTGAGGACGGTGCCGATCTGCTCGACGAGGGTTTGGATTTGCACACCCGCGAGCGCGCCAAAGCGCAGGGGAAGAAGCTCTGCAATGACCTTGTCGAGGAGGATGAGCGCTTTGGGGTCGCCGGCAACGCCTTCGACGGTCTGGATCTGGCGGCGAATGCGGTTGAGGCGGTCGCGGAGGTCGTCCTCGAATTTCGCAGAGTGGTTGGGTTCGTCCTGACGCTGCAGGGCTCGGACGGCCGTAACCAGCCGGCGCGGGATCAGCGTGAGTTCCAAGTCGAGCGCGCGGGCGATTTCGGTGAGACTGGACGCCTTGGGATCCACCGCCGCGTTCTCGATGCGCGATATATAGCTTTGGCGGACGCCAAGCTTGGCCGCCAAGGCGCGCTGGCTCAGCCCTTTGCGCTCGCGTGCGGCCTGCAGGGTTTGGGCAAGAATTTTGGTGCTTGCAGGGGCCATGGCACATGAACCACTCTACTGTATCAGAGTGAATGCTTTATGCCCTGGAGGGGATCATTTCTCAAGAGATTTGATACATGGAATGGCATCATACCGTATGGTTGACCCACGACAATGGATCGATCGGCGAAGTTGTCCCGTCCTGCATGGGTACCGCTGCACCTGGCGCGCTAAGCGCGGGACGCCGCCCAAGTGACTCATTGCTGGTTGACATTGTACCTTCTATGTTCTACATTGCCTCGATGGAAAGGGAAAGCATTTCGTCCCCGCTGCATGAGCATGTGTGGGGGCAGTTGAAGCTATTGCAGGAATGCCAGCACCGGGCCGAGGCGGCTCGCGACTGGCGGGCGTGCGCCGCCTGGACGGCCACCTTCGTCCGGGTCAGCAACGCAATGACCGAAACGGCCAAGGTGCTGGCGCGGGCCGAGCAGGCAGCGGCGCTTTCCGCGCACGCTCTGGCTGCCCTCGCTCTGCCGCTGCCGAAACTGCCGCATCTGCCGAGGGAGGGGGGAGTACCCCCCTCGCAAAATCCGAAAACAACCTCGGAAGGGATTTCCAACAAAATCAACGCCAACGTCCCGTCCAATCACCCCCTCCCCTTGCGGGAGGG
>DASYBT010000230.1:0-11661 GCA_036500585.1 Rhizomicrobium sp. | reverse complement strand
TTCAGCAGAAGCGCAGCTTTGCTGGCCTCGATATCGATACAGAAGCATTCGGCGATTTTTTCAATCCGATACGGGCTCAACTTGCTGTTACGAAACATCTTTTCAGGCTATCAGCGTTAGCCTGATGGTCTAGAGCCTTTGCAAAACGAATACCGCGCCGATGCCCCGTAAGCGCGGCGGCCAGCCGGGCAACAGGAACGCCGTCAAGCACGGACGTCACACCGCGGAGATGAAGCGGTTGCGCGCGGAAACGCGCCTCGCCATCCAGCGCATGAAGGTGCTGACGAAGCTCGCCTGGTCGATCCTGCAGCTGCCGAAGGAGATGCGTGCCGAATTTCTCGGGCCGGCCGAAACAAGCCGACAATCAGATGTCGTAGAGCGTGCCGGAACCGGCGACCAGCGGCAGCCAATCCGGAATCCGGCCGTTCGCCATCCAGTACGGCTTCCACATCGCCTGCCACGCCGCCGGATCGGGCGCCATGTCATTGTCCGGCCGTGGTCCGCTGAATGCAGAATGGCGTTCATGCAGCAAGAGCGGAGGCTGCAAATAGTGCAATCGCGAGCGCCGCCGGTACAGTGCAGAAGCAATGCGCAATCGCAGAGGAGAAGGCGATGGGATCGGGACGAGAGCGTCGATGCCGCATGGGACTCGCGATTTCCATGGCGGCCCTTTGGATCGGCATCGGACCATCGGCGACGGCAGCAGCGCCCGATCTGCATCCATGCAAGGACCCGAAGTTCGCGCGCTGCGGCACGCTCAGCGTGCTCGAGAACCGCGCCGCCGCACAGGGCCGCAAGATCGCGCTCAATGTCATGGTCATTCCGGCCATCGGCGCGGCAAAGAAGCCCCCGGTCTTCTGGCTGGAGGGCGGACCCGGCGGCGCTGCAACGGACGACGGATCGTTCATAGCCAGCGAGCCGACGCTGAAATTCCTGCGCGATCACGACATCGTGCTGGTCGATCAGCGCGGCACGGGGCAATCGAACCAGCTGCAATGTCCGCCCCCGTCAGCGCCGCAAGGCTATTTCGGCCACATCGAGAATGACCCGGAGCGGCTGAAGTCATGCCGCGCCAACCTGGAGAAAAAAGCCGACCTCACGCTCTACACGAGCTCGATTGCGGCCGACGATCTCGACGATGTGCGCGCCTGGCTCGGCTACGACAAGATCGTTCTGTGGGGCGGATCGTATGGCACGAAAGAAGCGCAGATCTACATGCGCCAGCATCCCGCGCATGTTGCCGCCGCGATCCTCGACGGGGTCGACCCGTTCACCTCGCGGGATCCGCTGTACTACGCCTATGGCTCGCAGAAAGGGCTGGAGCGAGTGTTCGCCGACTGCGCCGCGCAAGCCTCCTGCGCCAAGGCGTATCCGGACCTTCCGCAATCCTTCGCCAAACTGCTCGACAGCTTCCGCCGCGGGCCGCTGACGGCGCATGTGCGGCCCAAGCCGAAAGGCGCACCTGTAACCGTGCGCTATTCGCTCGGCGATTTCGGCTACACGGTGCGTGGCATTCTCTACGACCCCAAACAAACCGCAAAGCTGCCGCAGCAGATCACGACTTCAGCGCGGACCGGCAACCTGGATGCGTTCGCGCAAGCCTATTACGACAGGGCGTACGGGCTCGATCGCTTCCTCAGCCAAGGCATGTATCTCTCCATCACCTGTGCGGAGGTGCAGCCGCCCGATGCCGACGATGTGACCCGCTGGACGGCGGGAACGTTCATCGGCGATTATCTGGTGCAGGATTATCGCAACGCCTGCGCCTTGTGGCCGCATGCGAAAATTCCGCCCGCGTACTTCCTGCCCCTGCAGTCCGAGATTCCGACCTTGCTGCTCTCCGGCGGGCGCGACCCGACCACACCGGCGGAATTCGCCGAAGGCGTTGCGCGCCACCTGACGAACGGTCTGCACGTGGTCTTTCCGCAAGGCGGCCATGGTAATGCGGACGGGCCGTGCGGCCTCTCCATCGTGCAGAAATTTATCGAAACCGAATCCGTGAAGGGATTGGACACGTCGTGCGTGAAGGCCGTGACGACAAGCGTGCCGTTCGTGGTGCCGAAGACGTGATGCGTGCGTCGAAGGTGCGCGCTTTGCGAATTAGTCCAGCAAGTCGGCGCGGCGCTCGATATCCTGTGCCAGGCCGTCCCAGCGCGCGGCCATATCGAGATGACCGGCCTTTGCAGCTTCGCAGTCGGATTCGGCCGCGCGGCGCAGGGCTTCCGCCGCGAATTGCCGATAGCGCCCGGCTCGCTCGACCGGCGTCAACAAATGCCAACTCCGATCCAAGGCGCTTCCCGCTCGTGAAGCACCAGCCCACATCCCACACGACCCTCTACCTTTGTACGGAACCGTACAAGGGCCGCCGGCATTATTTGTTCCTGCATAGCGATGCCGTCACAGCTCCTCCGCTTCGATGGCATGCGGCAAGGGGGAGTGGTCTCAGGCGGCCACCCTTCTTGCTGCGTCCCTCTCCCCGGCCCCCTTCAATGCATTCGCGTCTGCTCTCCGAACGAGACGCTGAGGATTGTGTCGCCCGAATCGTCGGCGATCTGGATTTCGCAATCGCGCGGGATTTCGCCCGAATGAGCCGCCAGCACGAGCACATGCTGCCACGCATACAGCGCTTCCGCGTGGGCGGCATCGATATCCGGCAGATGCATGCCGACACGGTCGCGCGCGATTTCGTCGCCATGGCGAAAGTTGAAAAAGTAACGATGCACCAGGCACCTGTCCTGTTCCGCACCGCCCCTTCGTACGCTAACGAACAGAGCGGGCAGAAGACCCGGGGCCGGCGGCAAAAAGAAAAGGCAGCCCGACGGACCGCCTTTCTGTGGCTGCGCAAGGCCTTCGGGGCCGGCCGTCAGGCAGCCGATTTGTGGCCGCGGTTCATTGCAACTCCGCTTTTTATGTCTGCGGAATCTGCATCGCGCCGCCAGATGAGTTCGCTCTCGCGCTCCACCTCCACCGTGGCCCAGCCGCGCGGCGGCACCTCACCTCCGGCGATCGCGATCGCTTCCGCATCATCGGCGCAAGGAATCATCTGCATGCGGAGCATTCCCCGATCGGCATCGAAAAAGCGGATGAAATACGTGAACGACACGCCATTTCTCGCCCAAATTGTTAAGGAGATTCTCACCCTGTGAGCGTGCAGCGCAATCACATAGCTTGGCTCTCGAAAGAGAAAATGTGTACGCCTTCGTACAGTGGCGTCACTCGCTCGTGGCGCGATATATCAACCGATCAGGCGCAGATACTCGGCTTCCGGAACGCCATACAGGCCATTGGCGCGCTCGATGAGTCCCTGGCGGTCGATCACCACGATGATGCCGCGGTCGTGGCGAATGAGTCCGCGCCTGGCGAGCGCATGCAGGGCTTCCGTCACGCCGGGCCGGCGCACCGCCAGCATAATCGACAGAAACTCGTGTGTGATCGGAAGCTCTTTCTCCGCAATGCGGTCCTGCGCCATGACGATCCAGCGCGCGAGCCTGCCCTCGATCGTGCCGCGCGCATTGGCGATGGCCGTGTGGGTCGATTGGATATGAAAGCATTGCGCATATTTCAGCAGCAGCGCGCGAAGCGTCGCGCTCTTTTCCAGCGCGCTCCGGAGGACGGCGGCGGAGATTCGATTTGCCCTACCGGCAACCTGGATGAAGGTGTGATGCGGAGAACGGTGATTGCCATAGACGATCGGCAGCCCGGTCACACCTTCATAGCCGATGATGCCGATCTCGACTTCGCGGCTGCCGCCGCCCACGACCGAGGCGATGCCGTGTTCCATGAAATAGGCGGCCTCGATCTTCTTGTTCGCCGACTCCAGTGTCTTGCTGCGCTCGCAGGGCACCGGCTGAAAGTTCGGCTGCAGCAGCGCCAGATCGTCGGCCGACATGACCTGCAACAACTGGTTGCGGAATCGGATGGATGTGCGTTTTGCCGGCATGGCCCCGTCCCGTTACTTCAGGGCAAGAGCGCAATGCGTCTCTCTCAGCCGCCCGCGCCCTAGTGGGTCGTTGCAGACGATGAGTTACCCTACGCCTCTCGGCACGGGCACGATAGGCCAAATGACAGAATTCGCGCCCGGCCTTCTATGTACGGGACCGTCCGAAGAAGCGAAGTATACGGAGCATTGTGTGGCGAACACGTGTCTAGGCTGCTTCGGCCAACTGCGCCAGCTGATTCAACACCGCGCGGGCGCCTTTGAGGCGCGCCTCCGGCGTCGGCCAATCGCGCGAAACCACCACTCGCTGATCCGGCCGCACCTTCATTACCGCGGGATGCTTGTGGATCAGTTGCACCAAGGCGCCGGGATTGGGGAATGTCTGGTTGCGGAAAGTGAGGATGGCGCCTTTCGGCCCCGCCTCGATCTTCTCCACCATCGCCGACCGGCACAGATGCTTGATCGCGACGATCTCCAGCAGGTGCTGCACTTCCTCCGGCAGAGGACCAAAGCGGTCGATGAGTTCGGCGGCGAAACGCTCGACATCGCTTGCATCTTCGAGGGTCGCAAGGCGGCGATAGAGCGCCATCCGCACATTGAGATCGCCGACATAGCCCTCCGGAATGAGCACAGACGTGCCGATGTTGATCTGCGGCGACCACTGGTCCGGCGCTTCGGTGTCGCCGACGCCGGCGCGCAATTGGGCCACCGCTTCCTCCAGCATCTCCTGATAGAGCTCGATGCCGACCTCGCGCACATGGCCCGATTGCTCCTCCCCGAGCAAATTGCCCGCACCGCGGATGTCCATGTCGTGACTCGCCACGCTGAATCCCGCGCCAAGCTGGTCGAGGGATTGCAGCACCTGGAGGCGGCGATCCGCCGTCTCGGTCAGCTTCTGGTTCGCAGGGGTGGTGAGATAGGCGTAGGCGCGGCTCTTGGAGCGGCCGATGCGTCCGCGCAGCTGATAAAGCTGCGACAGGCCGAAGCGGTCGGCGTGATGCACGATGAGGGTGTTCGCGGTCGGGATGTCGAGGCCGGATTCGACGATGTTGGTGGAAACCAGCACATCCACCTTGCCGTCGTAGAAGGCGGTCATTGCCTCTTCCAGCTGTTGCGCCGGCATCTGTCCGTGACCGACGGCGAACTTCACCTCCGGCAAGGTCTCGCGCAGGAATTCCTCCGTCTCGCGCAGATCCTTGATGCGCGGGCAGACGTAGAAGCTCTGCCCGCCACGATAATGCTCGCGCAGCAGTGCCTCGCGAATGACGAGCGGATCGAACTGCGTCACAAAGGTGCGCACCGCCAGGCGATCGATCGGCGGCGTGGTGATCAGCGACAGATCGCGCACGCCGGTGAGCGCCAGCTGAAGCGTCCGCGGGATCGGCGTCGCCGTCAGCGTCAGCACATGCACGTCGGCCCTGAGCGCCTTCAGCCGCTCCTTGTGAGCCACGCCGAAATGCTGCTCCTCGTCGACAACCACCAGCCCGAGATTGGCGAAGCTGATGCCCTTGGCCAGCAGCGCATGGGTTCCGATGACGATATCGATATCGCCACTCGCCAGACCTGCCTTGGTTTCCTTCGCGTCCTTGGCGTCGACGAAGCGCGACAGCTGGCGGATCTTCACGGGAAATCCGCTGAACCGGTCGGCGAACGTCTTGTAGTGCTGGCGTGCCAGCAAGGTCGTGGGCACGATCACGGCCACCTGCAAGCCGGACATTGCCGCCACGAAAGCCGCGCGCAACGCCACTTCGGTCTTGCCGAAGCCGACATCGCCGCAGACCAGCCGATCCATCGGCGTGCCACGCGCGAGATCTTCCATGGTCTCGGCGATCGCCTTCTCCTGATCCTCAGTCTCCTGATAAGGAAAGCGGGCGCAGAATTCGTCGTAGAGTCCCTGCGGCGCATCGAGCGGCTCGAGCGACCTCAATTTGCGCGCGGCGGCGATGCGGATGAGTTCGGCCGCGATCTCGCGAACGCGCTGCTTCATCTTGGCCTTGCGCTGTTGCCAGCCGGCGCCGCCAAGGCGATCGAGCTGCGCATTGCTCTCGTCGGCGCCGTAGCGGGTCAGCAGCTCGATGTTCTCGACCGGCAGGAACAGCTTGCCGCCGTCGTAGACGAGTTCGAGACAATCGTGCGGCGCACCGGCGACGTCGATCGTCTGCAAGCCGACGTAACGGCCGACGCCATGGTCGATATGGGTGACCAGATCGCCGGGTGCGAGACTGGAAGCTTCGGCCAAGAAGTTCTGCGCGCGCTTGCTCTTCCGCCGCGCCTGCACCATCCGGTCGCCGAGGATGTCCTGCTCGGAGACGACGGCGAAGTCCGGCGCCTCGAAGCCGCGCTCGATGCCGACAATGGCAACACCAACCGCCTTGCCATGCAGCTTTTGCGCTTCGCTGAAATCCGCGATGGCGCGCATCGCTGGCAGCCCATGATCGGACAAAACGCCACCCAATCGTTCCGCCGATCCTTCACTCCATGCCGCGATCAGCACCCGTTTCTTCTGTGCCTGCAATTCCTTCACGTGCGCGGCGGCCGCCTCGAAAACGTTGACGCGGCCCTGGGAACGCTCCGGCGCGAAGTCCCTGCCCTGCTTGCCGCCGGCATCGACACTCTTCGTCGATTCCGGCGCCTGGAACGGCGACAGATCGCGCACATCGCGCGAGCCCAGCGCGGCACTCCATTCATCCGCTGCCAGATAGAGCTGGTCCGGAGGCAGCGGCTTATAGGGAACCGCGGCGACATTCTCCTTGCCCTCGCGCTTCTCGTGCAGGAATTGCCGCCGCGTTTCGTAATAGTCGGCGATCGACTCCACACGGGCCGTCTTCGCATCCTCGGCCTGATGCGACATCATCACCAGCGGCCGCCCGGCATAATCGAACAACGTGTCGAGATGGTCGTAGAACAGCGGCAGCCAATGCTGCATGCCGGGATGCTGGCGGCCCTCGCTGACCGCCTCGTAGAGCGGGTCGTCAGAGGCGGGGCCGAACTGCGCCACATAACCCGCCCGAAAACGGCTGATCGTCTCCTTGTCGAGCGGCACTTCGCTGGCCGGCAACAGTTCGATCTCGGAAACCTGATCGGTGGAGAGCTGCGTCTCGGCATCGAACCTTCGCACCGCATCAAGGGTCGAGCCGAAGAAGTCCAGCCGCAGCGGGTCGTCCGTTCCGGACGGCCACAGATCGATAATGCCGCCACGCAAGGCGAAGTCGCCCGGCTCACGCACGGTCCCAGCACGGACATACCCGTGGCGCGTCAGGAAGCGCACCAGCTTGTCGTGATCGACCGCGTTGCCGACGCGGGCATGGAACTGCGCTTCGGCAATCGCCTCGCGCGGCGGAACACGCTGCAGCAACGCATTGACATTGGTGACGACGATCCAGGCGCCATCATCCGCTTTGCGCCGCGCCAGCGCCGACAAGGTCGCCAGCCGTTGCGATTCAATGTCCGGCTTCGGCGACATGCGGTCGTACGGCAGGCAATCCCACGAGGGAAACGGCAGCGCCCGAATATCGGGCGCGAAGAACGCGAGCGCATCGATCGCGCACCGCTCGGCCGCATCGTCGGAGGCAACGAACAGCACGAGGCCATTGCGGCGACGGGCCGCTTCGGCCGCAAGATAGGCATCGTAGCCGGCCGGCGCGCCAGTGACGGAAAAGCGGCCAGGATGCTTGGCGATGTAGGTCAGACGTTCCACTGGGGCGCCTCGCGATTGCAGATCGCTTTCAGCTTCTGGAGCACGGAAGTGTCGAAAACGTCCGGCGTCGGCATTTGGCCGCGCAGCCAGGCATACACATCGTCATCCGGCGCGTTCAGCAGCGCATCGAACTGGCCGAGTTCGGCGTCATCGAGTGTGCTGAGATGCGCGGCCGCGAAGGCGCCGAAGATGAGATCGAGCTCCTTGAAGCCGCGGCGCTGGCAGCGGAACAATAGCTGTTTGCGGCGGGTCTCCGAAGAGCCACCGTTGGCGGTATTCGTCATGGGCGGTGGATATAGCGGGTCGGCTTCGCCTGTTAAAGCCTTGCCCTCTCACTTCACCTCCCCCTACGCGGGGAGGTCTGAGCATTTCGAGCGCAACAAAGAAATGCTCCGGGTGGGGGACGTTCATTACAAGCCCCCCCACCCGCTCCCTCTTCGCGTCGCTCAGATGGAGCGACCTCCCCGCGTAGGGGGAGGTGAATCGAGAGGCGATGCCTTATGTTGCGACGTCATGCGCCCGTCGATTCTCTTTCCGCTGTTCGCCGAAACCCGAACGCTTCCCGGCATCGGGCCAAAGCTCGAGAAGCTGATCGCGCGCGTGGCGGGAACGCGGCTTGTCGATCTGGTTTTCGATCTTCCGGTCGGGATCATCGACCGCAGCTACCGGCCCAAGCTGGCAGACGCCGAAGCCGGCAAGATCGCGACACTGGATGTGACGGTGCAGCAGCACATCCCCGGCGACCGCAAGCGTCCGTACAAGGTGCGGTGCTCAGACGAAACGGGTTTCATCGAGCTCATCTTCTTCCATGTCAAAGGCGATTACCTGAAGCGCGCCTTGCCGGTCGGCGTGCGCCGCATCGTCAGCGGAAGCGTAGAGCGTTATCGCGATGGGTTGCAGATGACCCATCCCGATTACATCGAGGCACCAAACGACACAGCGCCAATGCCGTTGCACGAGCCGGTTTACGCGCTCACCGAAGGCCTCTCGAACAAGGTGCTTGGCAAGGCAGTGCGTGCCGCGCTCGATGTGGTGCCGGAAATGCCGGAGTGGCAGGAGAAGTCGTTTTTCCGGGCGCGTGGTTGGAATTCTTTTCGCGAGGCTGTCCTGGCGGCGCACGCGCCCGAACACGGATCGGATCTGGCAGAGGATTCGCCTTCGCGCATGCGACTTGCCTATGACGAGTTGCTCGCCAACCAACTGGCGCTGGCACTGATCCGTGCACAGGAGCGTGGGGTGAAAGGCCGTGCCATCGATAGTGGCCGCCAATTGAAGGCGAAAGCATTCGCCGCGCTGCCCTTCGCCCTCACGAATTCGCAGCAGCAGGCCATTGCCGAGATCGAGAGCGACATGGCAGCGCCATCGCGCATGTTGCGGCTGCTCCAGGGCGACGTGGGATCAGGCAAAACCGTCGTGGCCATGGCTGCGTTGCTCAATGCGGTGGAAGCCGGGGCGCAAGGTGCACTGATGGCGCCGACGGAAATTCTTGCGCGCCAGCACATGATTGCGCTGGAGCCGCTGGCGAAGGCGGCGGGCGTGCGGATGGCCATTCTCACCGGCCGTGATCGCGGGCCCGTGCGTGACCAAACCCTCGCGCTCCTTGCAGACGGCAAGCTCGACATCCTCATCGGCACTCATGCATTGTTTTCGGAGGATGTCGCGTTCCGCGATCTTGCGCTCGCGGTGGTGGACGAGCAGCACCGCTTCGGCGTGCATCAGCGCATGAAGCTGCAGGGCAAGGGTGAACTTCCGGTCGACGTACTGGTGATGACCGCGACACCGATTCCGCGCACGCTGGCGCTTACCGCCTACGGTGACATGGATGTTTCCCGCCTGACAGAACGGCCCGCCGGCCGCAAGCCGGTCGACACACGTGTCCTTTCCAACGAGCGGATCGAGGAAGTGGTGCAGCACCTGCGCAGCGCTATCGCAAGAAGCGCGCGCGCCTATTGGGTATGCCCTCTGGTGGAGGAATCGGAGAAGACCGATCTTGCCGCTGCCGAAGGCCGCGCCGCGATGTTGCGCGAAGTACTCGGCGCGCGCGTGGGGCTCGTGCACGGACGCATGAAAGGGCCGGAGCGCGACGCCGAGATGGCCAGGTTCAAATCCGGCGAAACGCAGGTGCTGGTCGCGACCACCGTGATCGAGGTGGGTGTCGACGTACCCGAAGCGACGATCATGGTCGTGGAACGCGCCGAACGTTTCGGACTTGCGCAGTTGCATCAGCTACGCGGGCGGGTTGGACGCGGGTCAGCCAAATCCACCTGTCTGTTGCTGTACCAACCGCCGCTCGGCGAAACGGCCAAGGCCCGTCTCAAGACGCTGCGCGAGACCGACGACGGCTTCCTCATTGCGGAAGAAGATTTGCGCCTGCGCGGACCCGGCGAATTGCTGGGATCACGGCAAAGCGGGGTTGCGGAATTCCGGCTGGCCGATGTGACCGTTCATGCGGAACTGCTCGCCGCCGCGCGCGACGATGCGAAGATGATGGTGGCAAGCGATCCGCGGTTGAAGTCGCCGCGCGGCGATGCGCTACGCACGCTACTCTATCTCTTCGAGCGGGACGAAGCCGTGCGCCTGCTCCGTACCGGTTAGCCTCGATGGACAGGGCGCCGGCCAGGACAATCCTATGTCGCGACAGCGCCGATCGTCCTGCATCGCCACCCTCGTCTCGGGTGGCGATGCATTCAGTCATGCTTCCGCTTGTTGCGGTTCCCCGGCGGCAGCTGGGCCCAGTTCAGCATTCGCTGATAGATGTAGGACTGGAACGTTCTGGGCGGGCCGTTCAGCCCTTGCGTCTTGCCAATCAGTTTGGAGCTCAAGGGAATCAAGAAGTCCCTGTAGGTGAAGCCGATATTTTCGAAGGCCACCAGAAAGGCCTTCTGGTTTTCCCATGTAGCGAGCTGACCTGGCGTAAGAATGGCCGTCCTGAGGGCACCAGGCGTCCAGTTCGGCTTGGTCATATCGACGTTGATCGCTTTGCCGTTGTAGATGAACGGCTTGAAGACGGCCAAATTGCGGAATTCGAGCGGCGACTGCGCCCCCTCGACATTCAACATGCCATAGCCATAGACCGAGTCGACACCAGGCGCTCCCAGATCGGTTGCGGAGTGCAGGATCATCGCCACAGTTTCGTCCGCATACTGCTGCAGCCAAGGCCACCGCTGTTGCAGGAGAGCGACCGTGCCACTGACCAACGGCGCAGCAAACGAGGTGCCCGTCATGCGCGTGGTGCCGCCCTGGTTGTCTTCCACCAGCATCAATTCGCCTGGTGCGACCAGGAAGTGGTTCTTGAGTTTGTTCACCTTCTGACAAACGCCATTCACCAGGATGCACGCCTCGCCGGGCGTGTTGGAGAACTGCGAAATCTGGCCCGTGGGGCCGATCGAGCCGACGAGGAGAAGGTTGTTTGGTGCGCTATATCCAGATGGCCATGCGATGTTTGTTTTCTGCTGGGTTGCTTCGTTTCCGGCTGCCTTCACCAGAATGAAGGAGTGCTTCATGTCGTTCAGCTTCGAAGACGTGAGAATCGCGCCCCACTCCGACGACAGGGTCCAGCCGGGCACGCCCAGAGACGCATTCACGACCGTCGCCCCCTGTTCGTACAGTTTGTAGATGCCCGTGGTGACGTCACCCCAGCTTGCGGTGCCGGTGGAATCGAACGGATTGTAGAGAAGCTCGGAGGCATTCGGTGCAACACCCATGACGCCGAGCTTGTCTTGTTGCGCCGCCATCATGCTTGCGACCGCCGCGCCGTGGTCGTTGACGTAGATGTTATATCCGCCGATGAACTTCAGATTTTTCACGTCCGAATAGTTGCGCGTGATCGAAGCATCGAGAATGCCCGCGATGATCGGTCCCGGCATGTCGTCCTGAACCAATTGGGGCGACCAGTGAATCGCCGCCATCCACCAGTCGACGTGATCGAGTTTGGTCAGCTCCATGGCGCTGTCGTAGACGTTCAGGAAAAAGGCCGAGCGCGTCTCCGCGCTAGTATTCGCAAGCGACGCGGCGTTGGTTGGGTCGA
>DASYBT010000229.1:0-31665 GCA_036500585.1 Rhizomicrobium sp. | reverse complement strand
TGCGCAAGACCGATCCGCGAACCGTCGAGCAGACCTGGAAACGAATCGGCCAGCTCCTCGATCTCTTCTCGCCAGCCGAATGTGCCAACTATCTCAGGAACGCCGGATACGCTTCCGTGTAATCAGATCATGCTCTAGGCGAAAAATTTGCGGGGCGATTCTGGCGCAATTCGAGCGTCCATCCAGAAGAGGATTTTCGATTTTCATCCCGGAGGAGGCTTGGCGCTTGGGCCGTTGGCGGGAATCGCTCTTTCGTGGATTCGTCGCGGAGACGAAGCAAGCGGAATCGTCGCGATCATTGTGACTCGGTCCCCTTGGCCATTGCTGGCGCGGAAGGAGCGGGAGACGGCGCATAGCCTTTGGGCTCACGGCCCGGCGCGGATGAAGGACATGACATGCCCTTTCGAGGTTGTTTTTGAATTTTTCTGCGCACGCGCGCGTTAGACCACGGCGCAAGGCCGCTGCCGGTCGCTTCAGGCGCAATTGGAGAGATGAACAGAATCTAGCGAAGCAGCGGGACGGTGCCAAGCGCCGCAACGGAAAATTCGTTTCGCATTCGGTTTGTTCACATGGAGCGCCGCAGAACATCTGGGTTTCGGCGTATCAATTTCTCCGAACGCGTCCGAGCAAGCACGTTCTCGCCCTGATTCTAATCCTCCAATTCGACGATCACCGCTTCGCCGTTCTCCAGCGCGAGGGCGAGCTTGCCCTCCCGCAACGCGATCGCATCCTTGCCAAAAACTTCGGCCCGCCAGCCATGCAGGGCTGCCACGCTATCGTCCTCGCGGGCAGCAAGCTTTTCCACGTCGTCGCTGGACGCAATGAGGCGCGGCGCGACTTTCGTTTCCTCGGCGCGCAGTCGCAGCAACGTCTTGAGAAGATCGATCGCCGACGGAGAAGGTTCGCGCTTCCGGCGGCTGCGGTCGATCTCCAGCGGTTTTGGAGGCGGGCCGTTGAGACCGGCCGCAATCGCGTCCAGCAACGTCTTGCCGGATCGCGACGCGGCGAAGCCCTTCGGTACGGCGCGGATACGCTCCAGCGCGTCGCCGTCCTCCGGCGGATGTGAAGCGATTTCGAGCAAGGCCTCGTCACGCACCACACGCTGGCGCGGTATGTCGCGCGTTTGCGCCTCCGTCTCGCGCCACGCCGCAATGGAGGCCAGCACGGCCAGAAATCGCTTGTTCGTTGTACGTGGCTTGAGACGTTTCCACGCGTTCATCGGGTCGAGTTCGTAGAGGTCGGAATCCTTCAGCGCCGCGATCTCCTCCTGCACCCAGCTTTCGCGCCCGGTGCGCTTCAGCTCGCTTTCCAGTTTCTCATACACCTCGCATAGATAGGTGACGTCACCGATGGCATATTCAAGCTGGCGCTTGCTGAGCGGCCTGCGGCTCCAGTCGGTAAAGCGCACGGACTTGTCGAGTTCGGTATTGGTGAGGCGTCGCACGAGCGTCTCGTACGAAGCCGCCTCGCCGAAGCCGCACACCATGGCGGCGATCTGCGTATCGAACAGCGGATCGGGGATGACATCGCCTTGGTGCCAGAAGATTTCGATATCCTGCCGCGCCGCGTGAAGCACTTTCACGATGCCGGTGTCGGCGATCAGCTTGTAGATCGGCGAAAGGTCCATGCCGTCGGCGAGCGGATCGATGATGGCTGCAGGGCCGCCCGGCCGCGCCACCTGCATCAGGCAGAGCTTCGGCCAGTAGGTCTGGTCACGCATGAACTCGGTGTCGAGGGCGATGTAGGGTCCGCCCTCAAGCTCGCGCGCGAGTGTCTCCAGGTCCTTTGCCGACTCAACAATTCGCATGGTCCAAGGCTATAGCGGATTTTCCCGACTCGTCGCGCCGCGAGTGAATAAATCAGACAAGGGGTGCGGGTTCCTGTGACCTTGACTTGAGGGGAGGCCGCCAGCCACATACCGGGCTTTTCCCGAGGAAAATCATGGGTTCTTCCGGCAATCCCTACCGCTCGCGTGGACCTTCCGGGGCCATGGACACCTGCGGCAGTTTGCGCGTCGGCGACGTCGGCCGCCGCGTGACCATTTCAGGCTGGGTGAACCGAAGGCGGGACCACGGCGGGCTGCTGTTCCTCGACCTGCGGGACCATTACGGCATCACCCAGTGCGTGGTGGAGCCCGATTCGCCGGCCTTCGCCGAAGCCGACAAGAGCCGCTCCGAATGGGTGGTGACGGTGACCGGGCCGGCGGTCGCGCGGCCGCCGGAGACGGTGAACAAGGACCTGCCGACCGGTGAGATCGAAATCCGCATCGAGGCGGTGGCCGTGCAGTCGGTGGCGCAGGAGCTGCCGCTACCGGTGTTCACCGACATCGAATACCCGGAGGAGACGCGGCTGAAATATCGCTTCCTCGATCTCAGGCGCGAGCGGCTGCACCGGAACATCACCTTGCGCTCGAAGGTGATTTCGTCGATCCGCCGGCGGATGATCGAGCAGGGCTTCACCGAATTCCAGACGCCGATTTTGACGGCCAGCTCGCCGGAAGGCGCGCGCGATTTCCTGGTGCCGTCGCGGCTGCACCCGGGCAAGTTCTATGCGCTGCCGCAGGCGCCACAACAGTTCAAGCAGCTCATCATGGTGGCTGGCTTCGACCGCTACTTCCAGATCGCGCCGTGCTTCCGCGACGAAGACGCGCGCGCCGACCGCTCGCCCGGCGAATTCTACCAGCTCGATCTCGAAATGAGCTTCGTGACGCAGGAGGATGTGTTCGCCGCGGTCGAGCCGGTGCTGCACGGCGTGTTCGAGGAGTTCGCGGAAGGGCGTAAGGTTTCCGGCCTGCCGTTTCCGCGCATTCCATATGAAGAGTCGATGCTGAAATACGGTGTCGACAAGCCGGATTTGCGCAATCCGATCGTCATCGCCGATGTGTCGGACGTGTTCGCGCGCGACGATGTCGAGTTCAAGGCGTTCAAGAATTCGGTGGTGCGGGCGATACCTGCGCCCGGTGCTGGCTCGCAGCCGCGTAGCTTCTTCGACAAGCTGAACGATTGGGCGCGGCAGGAGATGGGCGCGAAGGGCTTGGGGTACATTGTCTTTGATACGGTCGAAGATTGGGTCTCATCGCAAGGCGTGAAAGCCACTGTCATTCAAACCACGCAAGATCTCGGAGTGAAAGCGACAGGTCCGATCCAGAAGTTCTTATCCGTTCAGGCGATGCATGACCTCGTTAGACGCACAGGAGTGAAATCGGGCGATGCGCTGTTCTTCTCCGCCGATGCCAAGAAGGATCGCGCCGCGGCGCTGGCGGGGCAGGCGCGCATTCGCCTCGGTCGCGAACTGGGGTTGATCGATCCCAAGCGCTTCGAGTTCTGCTGGATCGTCGACTTCCCGATGTACGAGCTGAACGAGGAGGAGAAGAAGATCGACTTCTCGCACAACCCGTTCTCCATGCCGAATTTCGACCGCGCCAAATTTCTCGCACTGGACAACAACGACGCGGCCACGATCCTCAACATCAAGGCGTTCCAGTACGACATCGTGTGCAACGGGGTGGAGTTGTCGTCCGGCGCCATCCGCAACCACGATCCCGATGTGATGCTGAAGGCGTTCGAGATCGCGGGCTATCCACGCCATGTGACGGAAGAAAAGTTCGGCGGCATGCTGAATGCGTTCCGCTACGGCGCGCCGCCTCACGGCGGCACCGCACCCGGCATCGACCGCATCGTCATGCTGATCGCGGGCGAGGAGAATCTGCGCGAAATCATCCTGTTCCCGATGAACCAGAAAGCCGAAGACCTGATGATGGGCGCACCATCGGACGTGACACCGCGCCAGCTCAAGGAACTCCATATCCGCACGGTCAAGCCGGAGTAGGTGTTCAACATGAATTCCCCCTCCCGCAAGGGGAGGGGGAAGATCAATTCAGCTTGCTTGCCAGGTCCTTGATGCTGCCTTCGATAAGGGCGTGCGATTTCTCCTCATCGAGGCGGACGGCGATGATCTTCTCGGCAGCAGCCGCAGCGGCATTGGCGGCGGCCTCGCGGATTTCCAGCAGCGCGCGGGCTTCCGCCTGCGCAATCTGCTGCTGGGCCAGTTCGGCCCGGCGTTTCATCTGTGCATCAAGCTGAGCGCGAGCTTCGACGGCGTAGCGTTCGGCTTCCGCCTTCGTCTCGCGCAGGATGGTTTCGGCCTCGGATTTCGCAGCCGTCGCCTTCTCGCGGTATTCAATCAGGACCCGCTCGGCTTCTTTGCGTATCTGGCTCGCCTGCTCGAGTTCCTTCTGGATGGCCTCGGCGCGGCGATCAAGCCACGCGGCGGCGAAGGCCGGCAGGCGCATGTAGAGAAAGAACGCCAGCACAATGACTAGGCCCAGGCCTTCCCAGAAATCCGGCTCTTTCAGAATGTCCTTGATGAAGTCCATGGCCGGGCCTCTACGCCTTTACCGCGTCGCGCACAGCGGCTGCGGCTTCGTCGCGGCTGATGCTGTCGCCGGTCAGCCGCGTGACGATCTCCACCACCGCATCTTCAGCCGCTGCCGAGATGTGTCGCCTGGCTTCGGCCTGCATTCCCGCGATGCGCTGGAGCGCTTCGGTGTTCGCCTTCGCTGTCTCCGCATCGGCGGAAGCCTTGGCGCGCTCGACTTCCTTCTGCATCTCCGCACGCGTGGACTCCGAGACAGCTCTCGCACGCTCGCGCGCTTCCAGGATCGGCGCCTGATAGGCGGCGGCGGCGCGTTCGGCTTCCTTGCGGCCTTCCTCGGCCTTGGCGAGTTCACTTGAAATGCGGCCCTTTCGCTCAGCGATCACGCCGCCGATCTTTGGCACCGCCACGCGCCACATCACCACGAGCAGGAAGACGAACGAGACCACCAGCCAGAAGATCTGGCTCGGATAAGTCTCGAACGCGAACGGCGGAAAGCCGCTCGTGCTCTGGTCCGGCGCGGTCGTGCCGGTGGTCGTGTTGCTGGGCGGGCTCTGCGCGAACATCTCAGGTGAACAGCAGGATCAGCGCGATGAGGAGGCCGAACAGCCCCTGCAATTCGCAGAGTGCGTACCCGATGTACAGGTTGGTGAATTGCGAGGAGGCCGCGCCCGGGTTGCGCAACGCCCCCGCGATATAATTGCCGAACACGACGCCGATGCCGATACCGGAGCCGACGAAGGCGATCGTCGCCAGACCCGCACCGATCTGCTTGGCGGCAGTGATGTCAACAGGAACAGCCATTTCACAAAATCCTTCTAGTGGTTGTCGTGGAGATGAAGCGCTTCGGAAAGATAGATGCAGGAGAGGATGGCGAACACGTAGGCCTGCAGGAATGCGACCAGGAACTCCAGTGCAGTGAGCGCCACGATCAGCGCTTCCGGCGCAGCCGCCAGCGCAGTGTAAACGCCGCCGGCGGTGCCCAGCGCGATCACGAATCCCGCCATCACCTTCAGCATCGTGTGGCCCGCGAGCATGTTGGCGAACAGACGCATCGAGAGGCTGAAAGGGCGGGCGCAGAAGGAGATGAACTCCAGCAACACCATCGGCAGCATGATGATGATCGGCGCCTTGATGACGAACAGCTTGAGGAAGCCGAATCCGTGCCTCGCGAAGCCGGTGATGATGGCGGTGATGATGACGACAGCTGTGAGCCCGAAGGTGATCGCAATTTGACTGGTCACCGTGAAGGCGATCGGAAGCAGGCCAAAGCCATTGCAGAACAGGATGAACATGAAGATCGTGAAGATCAGGGGGAAGAAGCGCAGGCCGGCCGGCCCGGCCGTCATGTCGATCATGTTGCCGACGAATTCATAGGAAAGCTCTGCGAGCGATTGCGCCCGCGTGGGCACCACCCGTCCTTTCGTCACGGCCAAGGTCAGGAACAACGACAGGCAGATCACCACCACCAGCATCCACAGCGCCTGGTTGGTGAAGTAGATCGGATAGTGCCCGATGTGGAACAGCGGAGCGTGCGCCCACGACACCGGCCTCACCGTGAACTGCTCCATGGGATTGATCGCCACGGATCAATGCTCCTTCTTCGCTTCTTCCGCGGCCCGCGCCGCGGCTGCGGTCCGCTCCGTTAACTCCTTGGAGGCGCGGTTGACATTGATGATGCCTGCGCCGGCCCCCGCGATGAAGAACACCACCGTCAAGATCGGCAGTGTCCCGAATAATTTGTCCAGCCCGAAACCGATCGCGCCTCCCACGATCACGGTCGAGAGCAGCTCTGTCGCGAAGCGGATGGCCACCTCTCCGGAGGTCGGCGCCCGTGGCGGGTTCGGGCCGACGCCTGTCTCGCGCTTGAGCGCATCCAGGCGAGTGCCGAGCGCCTTCAGGTCATCCGGCTCATTGCTCATGCTTGCCGGTCGGCCTTTCTGCGATTCGCACGACTTTGCTTGAAAAGCGCGCGGAACATAGTGGCGGCCCGGGTTTCCGTCAAGAACATGAACAACGTGTCAACTTGCTGATTTTGTTGACAAAACTTTGGCGCGGCGAAATGGCCGCGCAAGTTTCTGTCGCGTTGGTTCGCCATTCACCGGCTGCAGGGGCAGATCGGCCTTGCCCCTCCTTGAACAGGCGCGTAGCGGAGATCAGGAGGGGAGGCGAAAACCAATGGAGGCGCGCATGCAACCGCGGATGAAGCAACCGGCCGTGATCTATCCTGAAACGATGCAGGCGATGCTCGCGCTGGCAGCCTCGGCGCAGTCGAGTGGATTGCCGGAGAAGCTGTTCGAGCTCATCCACCTACGGGCCAGCCAGATCAATGGGTGCGCGTTCTGTGCCGACATGCATGCCAAGGCGCTGAAGCGCAGCGGCGAGCCGGACGAGAGGCTTTACACGGTCGCCACGTGGCACGACGCGCCATTCTTCACCGATGCAGAACGCGCTGTGCTCGCGCTCACCGAAGCCGGCACGCGGTTGGCGGACCGGGCCGATCCGGTGCCGGACGAGATATGGGAAGAGGCGAAACGACATTACGACGAGAAGCAGCTGGCGGCCATCGTCATCCACATCGCGGCGATCAATGCGTGGAACCGGCTCAATGTCATCACGCGGCAGGTTGCGGGCAAGATGGTTTAGCTGTTCAGGGTCTGGATCGGCTCCCAGTTTTCCAGCCACCGAGAAAAATCTCGAACAGGCTCATCAAGAGTACCTTCGACATAGTTCCGCACAGTGTTCTTCGTCAGGCCTCTTGTTTCGATGCATCTGCGGGATCGCGTAATCCAGAGGTATGTCTGGATAGCCTTCTGATTCCGCGCAAGCTTGTCGTAGCGCTCGGCCAAGTCTTTTGGTCTGGTGACGATGAAGTGCGGATCGCGGTGTGCAAATGGGAGAAGGACGAGCACCCAATAGTCGGCGACCGACTCGCGCAGCTTTCGCCGATCAAATGTCCACCAGCCGTATGCGAGCGCGTGTGTCCTCATCGCGGCTTCAATATGCGACATCTGGAAGTCTTTTGAGAATTTAACCTGAAGGCTGACGTTTCTCCTGTTGTCGCGGCTCGTCACGAGCAAATCGATGCCGGTGTCGCGCGTGGGGAGCCACAGACTTACGTTCTTGAATTCGCGTTCAATGTATTCGCCGACCAGTTGCTCTCCACCGTGAACTGTAAAGAGAGGTTTCATCAACGATCTCGCGGCATTTCGCGCAGCAGCTTAGTGGCAAAAGCAAAACTGGCTAATATCATCGGGCTCAAGGAACGGAAAATCCGCCAGGATTTCCTCTGTCGATGTACCCCCACTCAGCATTTCCATGACATCCAGTACGCGCACCCGCATGCCACGAATGCATGCATGGCCATGGCATTGTTCAGGATCGATTGTGATACGCGAAAGCAGTTCGTCTTGGTTCATGTCCGCAGCGTAGCCGAACGAGCCGATGGACGCACCTACTCCGCGGCGACTTGCTGAGCCTGATCGAGATTCACCGAAACGAGCTGGCTCACGCCGCGCTCCGCCATGGTTACGCCAAACAGGCGATGCATCCGGCTCATCGTCAGGGCATGGTGCGTGATGACGAGGAAGCGCGTGTCGGTCAGGCGCGTCATCTCGTCAAGCAGATTGCAGAAGCGCTCGACGTTCGCGTCATCAAGCGGCGCGTCCACTTCGTCGAGCACGCATACGGGCGCGGGATTCACCATGAACACCGCGAATATCAGAGCCATCGCCGTCAGGGCCTGCTCGCCCCCGGACAGCAATGTGAGATTCTGCAGCCGCTTGCCCGGCGGCCGAGCGAAGATATCAAGGCCGGCTTCCAGGGGGTCTTCGGATTCCGTGAAGGTGAGTTTCGCTTCGCCACCCTGAAACAGCTTCGTGAACAGCATCTGGAAATTGTTGTTTACCTGCTCGAAAGACTGGATCAAGCGCTCGCGGCCCTCGCGATTGAGACTCTGGATGCCCCGGCGCAGGCGTTGAATGGCCCCCTCTAGGTCGGCGCGATCGTTGACCAGCGTCACGAGTCGCTGCTCCTGTTCCGCCGCTTCGTCTTCGGCGCGCAGGTTGACGCCACCCAGCTGCTCGCGCTCTCGCTTCAGCTTCTCGACGCGCTGCTCGGCATAGTCGAGCGTGGGCAACTCATGGCCCTCTCGAATATCGGCAAGCTCGCCGAGCTGGTCCGGAGTTGCGTCGAGTTCGTCGCCGATGCGTGCACGCAGTTCGTCCAGCCGGGCCGTTGCGGCTTCGGCCAACGCCTGGGCGCGCGCCCGCTCTTCGCGGGCTTGCGACAGCGCAGCATCCGCAGCCTTGGCGGACTTGTCCGCTTCCGCCAGTGTACCTTCCGCTTCGGCGCGGGCATCGGCCGCTTCATTGCGGCCGGCTTCCGCCAACGCGATCATGTCGAGAAGGGCGTTTCGCTTGGCCGCGATTTCGTCGGGCCTGGTTTCCGCGACGGCAAGTTCACCGCGCAGTGACTCCTCGCGGCGCTGATGTTCGGCGATCTGCTCGGCGGCGGATTGCCGGCGGCCTTCCCAGCGCTGCCGCTCGCCTTCGATGATGGTCAACCGCTCAGCCCGGGCCTTTGCTTCGCGCGCCAAGCCTTCCGCTTCGGCCTGCGCTTTGCTCTCGGCGGCGCGAGCGTCGGCCGTTTCGCCGCGAGCCTGTGCCGCAGATTTCGCCAGCTCCACGCCATCGCCAAGTGCAGACAGCGCCTCCAGCGCGTGTCGCTCCGAGTCGCGCGCGGCATCGCGGGTTTGGCTCAGGCGGCGGATTTCGGCTTCCAGGGATGCAAGTTCGGAAGCGCGCTCCGCCGCCGCGCGTGCGGCCCTGGCTGCTTCCGCTTGGGCGGCAACCAATGATGAATTGCTGCGCTGGTAGTCTTGCTCCGCGGCGCGAGCGGCGTCTCGAGCCGACATCGATTGCGTCTTGATCGCCGAGTAGATTTCGAAGGCCGCTCGGCGCTTCTCCTTTGTCTGCGCAAGATCGCTTTCCAGCGCGGCGAGCCGATTGCGCTGCGCGAGGCGGACAGCTGCCGTCGAGGGCGCCTCTGCTGAGGCCGTGTAACCATCCCAGCGCCACAGATCGCCGCGTTTGGTGACAAGTCGCTGGCCCGGCAAGAGCACTTTTTGGAGCGTTGCGCCCTCCGACGGATCGATGAGCCCTGTCATTGCGAGGCGGCGATGCAGTGCGGGTGGTGCATCGACGATGTCACTTAGGGGGCGCGCACCATCCGGCAGGGGTGTTCGTTCAAACTCGCCGAGATCGCGCCAGTGATGCGGCGCAGCTTCATCCGCAGATGCGTCGATATCGTCGCCAAGAGCTGCGGCGAGCGCCGCTTCGAATCCGGGCTCGACCCTTACCGCATCGATCAGCGACGGCCAGAGATCTTCTTCAGGGCGCAGGAGGCCGGCCAGCGCATTGGCCTCTGCAGAAAGCCGCTGCGCCTCGCGCTCTGCTTCCTCAAGGGGAACACGGGCCTCAGATTCGTCACGTTCGACCCGCGTGAGATCCCTGCGCGTCTGTTCGAGGATCGTGTGCAGTTCCTTGGCAGTGCGCTCTGCATTTGAGGCCAATTCTTCGGCCTCCCTCACATCCGGAGCACCGGCAGCCAAAAGCATCGCGGCCTCGAGCTTGGCCTCCGCGTCCTGCAATTGCTGTCCTGTGGTTTCGGCCAACGCTGCAGCCAGTTCGCGTGTACGCTCGTGCCCGTTCTTTTGCGCATGCCATTCGGCAAGTGCGGAGGTGAGCCGCTCGAAGTTGCGCTCGGCTTCGGCGAGGCGGTCGGCAAGTTCCGCCGCACGCTCCTGCGCCGTACGCAGTACGTCGTCCGCTTGAGCGGCCGCCAGTGAGAGGGCCGCCGATTCCTGATCGAGGATCGAGATGTTAGACTGTGCGTCGTGGACGAGCATCCGCTCGCGGACAAGGTCCTGTTCGGTCTGTGCCATATGCTGGCGCAGCCGCTGCGCTTCTTCGCGGGCACGATTTTCCTCCGCATCCAGCGCCTCGCGTTCGACGACCAGGCGATGTAGCGCGGCGCCGCGCTGGGCTTCCGTTTGGCGCAAGGCGGGAAGTTTCGCCGCCGCATCAGCCTGCGCGGCATTTGCGATGGAAGCGCGATCTGCGCATTCTGCGACCGCGGCCGTTATCGCGTTCAGCGCGGCCTCCGCCTCCATCATCTGCGAGCCGGCGATCTGCCAGCGCAGATGGAGCGTGAGTGCTTCGGCTTTCCGGATCAGCCCGGAGAGGTTGCGATAGCGCGAAGCCTGCCGTGCCTGCCGCTTCAGATTCTGCAGGGAGCTTTCAACTTCCCGGACCACGTCATCGAGGCGGGCGATGTTCGATTCCGCCGCCTTCAGCCGCAACTCGGCTTCATGCCGGCGCTGATGCAGCCCGGCAATGCCGGCCGCCTCTTCGAGAATCGCCCGGCGGGCGAGGGGCTTCTGGCTGATCAAGGCGCCGATTTGCCCTTGGCGAACGAAGGCCGTCGAACCGGCGCCGGAGGAGGCATCGGCAAAGAAGATCTGCACGTCGCGCTGGCGCACATCGCGGCCATTGATGCGATATACGCTGCCGGCCTCGCGCTCGATCCGGCGAGAGACCTCGATTTGATCATAGTCGTTGTAGGGCGCCGGCGCCGAGCGATCGTCATTGTTGATGAAGAGGATCACTTCGGCCGTGTTGCGCGGGGGCCGGACGGTGGACCCGGCGAAGATCACGTCATCCATCTCGCCGCCGCGCACCGAGGTGGGCCGCGTTTCGCCCATCACCCAGCGCAACGCATCGAACAGATTGGATTTGCCGCACCCATTGGGGCCGACGATGGCCGTCAGCCCCGGCTCCACGAACAGCTCCGTCGGTTCCACGAACGATTTGAACCCCGAGAGTCTAAGCCGGGTGAATTTCAAGGGTGAAAGGCGTCCTGCGGCGCCGCTACTTCTTCAGAATCGGATCGACGAAGTCCTTCAGCTCCTGATACTCCGTGAACGGCCCATGAATTTGACCGTTGACGATGAAGGTCGGCGTGCCGGTGACGTTGTATTTCGTCTGGGCTTCCTGAGCGACCTTCGCGATCCGCTGCTGTTCTGACTGATTCGAAATACACCTGTCGACCTCATCGGCGCTCATTCCGGCGATCCGGCCCATCTGCTCCAGCGCGCCCTTCACATCCGGAATGTCGTAACCGTCCGGATCCCATTTGGGCTGATTCCGGAACATCAGGTCAATGAATTGAAAATAATTTTCAGGGGGCAAACAGCGCGCCATTGATTCGACGGCGTAGTCCACCTGGCTCAGCGGGAAAACGCGGAACACATAGTAGATTTTGCCAGTGTCGATGTAGTCGCGCTTGAACTGCGGGAACTCTTCCATATCGAAATGTGCGCAATGCGGACATTGCGGCGCCGCGTACTCAATCATCGTGACCGGCGCCTTTGGCGAGCCCAGCGTGCGGTCATCGGCCGTGACCTGCGCCTTGGCGCCGCTGCCTGTCACCCCATTGTCGTCGGCGCTGCCGGCGAAGAACACGAAATAGGCGGCGACGAGAATGCCAATCACGGCGATCCCCACGATCCCGAACAACAGCTGCTTGCGGTTCAAAGGCTTGGCTCCCAACGCGTTCGACAGAGGCGTTGTGGCAGAGCCGGAGCCGGCGTTCAATCGGCGCTGTAGAGGCTATTTTCGGATCGTAAAGGCGACGCCCGCAAAATCGCGGTGGCCGCCCTGTTCTGTGGTCCCGAAGAGATGATTATGCGAATCGAGCACCAGGCCTCCGCGGCCAATTCCGTTGGCTCCATCGCGACATTCGCCCCGAGAACAGAAGTTATAGAGTACGTTATACGATCCGTCGTGGGTCAATTCATAGATAACGCCCCAATTGTGCTCGCCACTCGAGTAGGTTGTGCCGTAGAGGTTTCCTCGTTTGTCCAATACAACTTCGCTTTCCGGATCGCTGCCGTCAGCTCCATTGAAGGCATGCACGACCTCTTCTCCTGTCCCATCTCGGTTGATCTTGTAGATCGTGCCGCATCCCGCTCCGCCACAGCCCGACCCACCACCGAGGATGGTCGTGCCATACAGTTCGCCATGCTTCCCAAATGTTAGACCACTCGCGGGTGCCGCGCCGTCTGCACCGCCCGAAAAAGTGTGGAGTGTCGACAACGTACCATCGGGCGAAAGCTTGAAGACGGTTCCTCCCGGCTGATTCTGGCCTGCGGTTGCGCCGTAGAGATTGCCTTGCTCATCCAGCAACAGTCTCGAAACTGGATACTGCCCATCGTTAGCCCCGTTGAATTTGTACAGAACAGTTTCTGTACCGTCGGGTGCCAGCCGGAATATTGTTCCGCATCCGGATCCGTCACATCCGGTTCCAGCGCCACGCTCCGTCGCTCCATAGAGATTTCCGGACGCATCCATGACTAGCCCGATCGGGTTTTCCCCGTCCGCTCCGCCACCAAACTTGTATAAAACGGTTTCCGCTCCGCTTGGCGACACCTCGAACACGGTTCCACAGCCTGCTCCGCTGCAACCTTGGCCACCATTGCCCGTTGTGCCGAACAGATTGCCATTCGCGTCTGCGATTAGGTTTGAATTCGGGCCTTGACCATCACCGGCGGATACTCCCTTGAAAGAATAGAGCACCGACTCTATCCCGTCGGGAGCTATCCGATAAACAGCACCCCTGAAATACCCGTCCCCACCGGATGCAGATGCCCCATACAAATTTCCCGCGCCGTCGAGGTATAACCCTCCGTCTGGCTGTCCCGCATCGGTTGGCGTCGCTCCGAATCTGTACAGGACCTTGTAAGGGTTCGCGTTGGTGGCGCCTGCGCACAGCCCAAGCAATGCCGCGGTGGCCACGGCGCGCGAGATCCAATGCATGCTACTTCCCCCTCTGGTTGCGGGTATAGCAACAGCAACCGTCCACTGGGTCAATCCGCTGAACGGCGGCTCTTGGCCAGCGCGAGCAGCGCGGCCTTGAGTGATTCGGGTCCGTTGTAGGCCAGGGCCGGATCGTCAGGCGCCACGTCAGCGCGTCGGGAACGCCGAGGCTTAGGTGGCGGTCTTTGCGCCAGTGGTCCTTGCACGAATCGGAGACGCGCGACCAGAGAGTGTCCGAGATAGGCGTTGATCTTCTCACACAGCACGCGCGACTCGTGCTGCAGGAAGAGGGAGGCGCCGGGCTCCGCCTTCAGGGTCAGGACGCCGCCACTTGGGCCTTCGCTCAGCTTCACCGGCTGGCAGACGCGCGCGACCTCGGCGCCGACAATCTCCGCCCAGTGTGTGACAAGCGTCGGATTGCGGAAGCCGGCCCTAGCGAAGACGCCTGCGCCGAGATCGGTCGCATCGCGGCCAACGCTGGCCGTGCGATTGCGGCGCGGCGGCGGCAGGTCCGGCTGATCGGATTTCGAGTCTTGCTTCATTCGGCGCGGGCTTCCATTGCTTCGTTATTATGCCGTCCACCACGCGCGCCCGAAAGAAGGTTGAGACAACGCCGGCCGCAGCATTGCTCGCCTGGTACGACCGGCACCGCCGGGTTCTGCCGTGGCGGGCGAGGGCAGGCGAGCGCGCCGATCCCTATCGGGTTTGGCTGTCGGAGATCATGCTGCAGCAGACGACCGTGCAGGCGGTGGGCCGCTACTATCGCGATTTCCTGCGGCGCTGGCCGGATGTCGGCGCGCTGGCCGCGGCGCCATTGGACGATGTGCTCGGGGCTTGGGCGGGGCTCGGCTATTACGCGCGCGCCCGCAATCTGCATCGCGCGGCAAAGTTTGTTGTGGACGAATTCGGCGGCGCGTTTCCTTCGACCTTGGAAGAATTGCGCAAGCTGCCGGGTATCGGCGCCTACACGGCCGCTGCAATCGCATCCATTGCCTTCGATGTTCCGGCGCTGGCGATGGATGCCAATGCGGAACGGGTTTTGGCGCGATACTTTGCCTTGAACGAGCCGCCCGCCAAGGCGAAGCCGAAGCTGCGCGAGATGGGTGAGGCCCTGGTGCCGCAGCGCCGCGCGGGCGACTTCGCGCAGGCGCTGATGGATCTTGGCGCGCTGATCTGCTCGCCCAAGAAACCGGCGTGCCTCAGCTGCCCGTGGTTTGAGAATTGTGAGGCACGCAAGCGCGGCATTCAGGAACTATTGCCGGTGAAATCCGAGAAACCGGTGCGGCCGATGAGGCGCGGCGCGGCGTTCGTTGTCCGCGATCCTACCGGTGCCGTGCTGCTGATGAGGCGGCCGGAGAAGGGGTTGCTGGGCGGCATGCTGCAACCGCCGCTGGGGCCGTGGACCGATGAATTTCCCTCACGCGAAGAAGCGATGGGTCAGGCACCGGTCCGGGCCAAATGGAAGAAGCGCTCCGGAATCGTCCGCCACGGCTTCACGCACTTCGAATTGGAGATTGAGGTGTATGTGGCCGAAGTGAGTACGCGCCGCCGCCACACCAACATCTGTCATTCCCGGCCGAGCGATGCGACAGCATCGCGAGGGGAAGGGAACCCAGGTGGTCAAGCATCTGCGAAGCGCGACCACCTGGGTTCCCTTCCCTCGGCGCGCTCAACGCGCGCCTCGCCGGGGATGACAATCTGGGTTGCACAGAAGGATCTTGCGAATGCCGCGCTGCCGACGGTGATGCGCAAGATCATTCATCACGCAATTGGCGACGACGTATCCGCCAAGCGTCACGCCAATTCAGCACGCAGGCGTTGACGCAACAGATCGATTGGAACGAGTGAGCCCTTCGATTCGAAATGCCAGAAGGTCCAGCCGTTGCAGGCATCCAGCCCCTGCACGTGCGCAGCGATGCGATGGATCGAGCCCGTCGCGTCCTTGCAGGTCAGCGTGCCGTCAGCGCGCACTTTGGCGGAGAAGCGGCGTGTCGAGCTCGTCACGATGGAACCCGGTGGCAGCAAGCCCTCTTCCACAACGCGACCAAAGGGGATGCGGGGTTCGGCGCGCTTGCTCTTCGTCACATCGATCGATTCGCTGTCCGCCGGCTCCACCTTGGCGATTCGTTTGCGCGCGACCTCGGCGTATTTCGCATCGCGCTCGATGCCGATGAAGTGCCGGCCCAACCGTTTCGCCACGGCGCCGGTGGTGCCGGAACCGAAGAAGGGATCGAGAATCACATCGCCTGGTTTGCTGGCGGCCACGATCACGCGGTGCAGCAGCGATTCGGGCTTCTGAGTCGAATGCGCCTTGTCCCCGTTCTCGTCTTTCAGCCGCTCGTTTCCTGAGCAAATCGGGAGAGTCCAGTCTGAGCGCATCTGCAAATCCTCGTTCAACGCTTTCATCGCTTCGTAGTTGAACGTGTAACTCTTTTGATTTCGTTGCTTGGTGACCCAGATCAGCGTTTCGTGCGCATTCGTAAATCTACGACCCCGGAAATTCGGCATCGGATTCGTCTTGCGCCACACGATGTCGTTAAGCACCCAGAATCCGAGGTCCTGCAGAATCGCGCCGACACGGTAGATGTTGTGATAGGAGCCGATGACCCACAGCGAGCCGGTGTCCTTCAGCACGCGGCGTGCGGCGGTCAGCCAGTCGCGGGTGAAGCGGTCGTACTCGGCGAAACTGGCGAACTGATCCCAGTTGTCGTTGACGGCATCGACCTTTGAGTTATCGGGCCGGCGCAACTCGCCTTCGAGCTGAAGATTGTAAGGCGGATCGGCGAAAATCAGATCGGCGCAGCCAGCGGGCAGCGCATTCATCGCATCAACGCAGTCGCCGACGACGACGGTATCCAGCGCCTTTTCGAGACTAATCCCCCGCAGCACGAATCGCTCCTGTTATGCACAGGAGATCCACAGTGATTCGTGCTGGCCCAGACGTCAAGAGTCCAAATGACTCAGGGTGTTACTTTCGAATTCTGAGTCTTTCCACAGGCACTTAGGCCGCTTCAACCACCGCCTCTGGCTGCATCAGGGCCGCCAATTCGGCCGCGGTTGTGTCGGGATAGAGCAGGCGATGGACCGGCGCGAAGCTGCGGCGGTGGTGGATGCAGGGGCCGAGGCGGTTCAGCGCCGCGATATGTTCCTCGGTCGAGTAGCCCTTGTTGGTAATCCAGCCATAGCCGGGATGAGCTTCATGCAGCGCGGCCATTTGCCGGTCCCGGGTCACCTTGGCGATGATGGATGCAGCCGCGATGGAAACCGAGCGGGCGTCGCCATCGACGATCGTGTCGCATTGGCAGGGGAGCGCCGGCGGGTCGTTGCCATCCACTAGGGCGAAGTCGGCGGCGATGGCTAGTGCGCGGACGGCGCGCGCCATGGCGAGGTGGGTCGCCTGGCGGATGTTGATGAGGTCGATCTCGTCCACGCTGGCTTCGCCGACACCAACGGCCAGCGCCATGGTCATGATTCGCGGGTACAGCTCTTCGCGGTTTTCCGCCGAAAGCTGTTTCGAGTCGTTAAGGCCCTTCGGCACCCGCTTGCGATTCAGGATGACCGCCGCCGCAACCACCGGACCGGCCAACGGCCCGCGACCGGCCTCATCGACGCCGCAGATCGGGCCGGACCTTGCCTTCAGCACGCGCGACTCGAAAATGTAGTGCGGCATACGCCGAGGCTAAGCCGCCCCTGCCCCGCACGGGAAGCGGGCACACGGGCGCAGGCGCCACTTATTCACATCTCCACGCAACGGGCTCAGGTCAAAAGCGAGCTTCGTTCAAGGAAGCGGTAGCCGACGAGCGACAGGGCGATGACGCCGAGGCCAACCACCACCGGCTGCGAATGCATCAAAAGAGACAGGACATTCATGAGCGCCGGCGCGAAATCCGTGAACGGCAGCACCGCCAGCACCGCACTAATCGCAATCGCATAGAAGATCACGTGCCAGCCGGCGCGCCGCTCCTCGCGATCGAGAATGGTAAGGGCCACGCGCGCGGAGAATCCATTGTCCGCTGGCTCGGCAAGGGGAGCGGAGAGCAGGGCATCTAGAGCGCCGGTCATGCCGCCTCACCTTTCGGCAGCTGCAGCAGCGCACGCAGGCGCTCCCGCCCGCGCGAGACATGCGACTTCACTGTTCCGAGCGGCATGTCCATGATTTCGGACGCCTCGCTGTGGCTGAACTCCATCGCATAACACAGAGTTAGCGCGGCGCGTTCCGCCGCCGGCAATTTCGCCATCGCGCGTTCGAGATCGAGTCTTTCGCCGGGCAGCGCCGCGATCGGCGCTGGCAGGCTGTCGTCGAGTTCTTCGGTCTGCGGTCCGCGGCGTCTCGCCTGCATCAGGAAGCGCGACCACGCGATGCGCGAGAGCCATGCCGCGAACGGTGCTTCTCCGCGATACTGCGCAATCTTCCGCCATGCTTCGAGGAACGTCTCCTGCGCCAGATCGTCGGCGAGAGCGGCATCGGCTTTCGTCAATCGCCGCAGAAAGGCGCGGATGCGGCCCTGGTGCATCCGCACCAGCGTATCGAATGCGGCCGCGTCGCCGGATGCGGCGCGGCGCGCAAGGTGTGGATCGTCCATTGCGGATCGCGATCATTTCGGTCCAGTGGCCTGACGCCGCTCCAGCGCCGCCGAGATGAGCAAACCGACGCCGATCATGAAGGGAATGGCGCCGATCGCGGGCAGCCAATCGAGATTCTGATCCGCGATGATGCCGTGCATGTGTCCGCTGGCACCGGTCATCGCCCAGAAAAAGATGGCAATCCCGATCCCGATGGACACCATGGCGATGCCGCCGCGCAGCTGGTTGCGCGGTCCGCGGTCGTGCTCATCGAGCGCCATCAACTCGGGTGGAATGGGTTTGCCCTGCTCGGCGAGCTTCGCCAGCGCGCGATAGCGGGTTGATCGCGTGTAGGCATTCGAGATGATCGCCACAATCGGAATGGCGAAAACGAGAATCCAGAACAAATTGTGGTCGGTATCGAACATGACTTTTGCCCCTAAAGTTCGCGAGCGGGATTCTTATACCGACGATAGAGGATCGCCACGCTCAAGATCCCGGCGAGCGCGAACGAGGCGTTGCTCAGCACGACCATCACCATTGTATCGAACCTTCCCGTTCCACCTGCTCAGATGCGGGGCAGGGGTCGGTTGGATGCAGGGGGCCCACAATTTTCCTTGAAATTTTATTGCGGAATTGAACCTCCGGATTCGGCTCTCCCCCCGTTTACGGGGGGAGTACCGCCGAAGGCGGGGAGGGGGGCGGACGCATCGCGCGGCACTCGCCCCCTCCACCACGCTTCGCGTGGTCCCCCTCCCCCGCTTCGCAGGGGAGGAACCCTCCATTCGTTTTGCAAAGGCTCTAGACCATCAGGCTAACGCTGATAGCCTGATGGTCTAGAGCCTTGCAAAAACGAGGAGGGGGGGCCCCCTCCCTCAAAGCAGAGCCAGTTGATCCCCGAGCTGCGGCGGCTTGCGGAATTTGGAGATATCCAGCCCACCCCGGTCCTCCTTGTTGAGCCCGAGCCGCTTCACCGCCAGGTGGAAGCGACGCGCGATCATTTCGGCGTAAGGACCGGTGCCGCGCATGCGGGTGTGCCACTGGCTGTCGTAGTCCTTGCCACCGCGCATGGAGCGGACCAGCGACATCACGTGCTTTGCCTTGTCCGGTACATTGGTCTCGAGCCATTCGCGGAACAGGTCCTTGATCTCGAGCGGCAGGCGCAACAGCACATAGCCGGCGGACAGCGCGCCGGCATCGGCTGCTTCGTCCAACACCGATTCCAGTTCGCTGTCGTTCAGGGCAGGGATCACCGGCGCGAACATCACGCCGGCCGGAATGCCGGCTTCGCGCAATTGTCGCACCGCCTCGATTCGCCGTGGCGGGGTGGAGGCGCGCGGCTCCATCACACGAGTAAGCTTGCGGTCCAGGGTCGTCACGGAGAGCGCCACCTTCACCAATCCCAGTTCGGCCATGGGAACGAGGATGTCCAGATCGCGCAAGATCAGAGCCGATTTCGTCACGATGCCGACAGGGTGTCGGTACTGGTACAGCACCTCGAGAATGCCGCGCATGATCCGCATGCGCTTTTCCAGCGGCTGATACGGATCGGTGTTGGTGCCGATGGCCAGCACCTTCGGCACGTAACCCGGCGCCGACAATTCTTTGGCCAGCAGGCGCGCCGCATCAGGCTTGGCGAACAGCTTCGTTTCGAAATCGGCGCCGGGCGACATGCCCAGATAGGCGTGCGTCGGCCGCGCGAAACAGTAAATGCAGCCGTGCTCGCATCCACGATAGGGATTGATCGATTGCGAGAAAGAGATGTCGGGCGAGTTGTTGCGGGCGATGATCGTTCGCGTGGAATCAATCAGCACCTCGGTTTTCAGCGGCGGCAGCTCCTCGCCATCGCCGAGATCGCTCCAGCCGTCATCGAACAGAACCCGGCTCTCGCGCTCAAAGCGACCAGAGGCGTTGGAGAGCGCACCGCGCCCTCTCAGCCGCCGTGGGTCGGCTGTGATGTCCAGGACCGTTGCCATGAGAACGAAAGTAGTCTACGTACCAGAACGTGTCAAGAACATTCTGTCGCGCCGGCGCTCGGAGTCAGATTCCTGGAGTGAAGCACGATAAATAAAAGGCAAGTTACGGCGCAGTTGCAGTCTGTCATCGCAAAGACATATGAAACACACAACCTGATCAAAACTTCTATCCCATGGGGCAATCATGAGCAGAATGATCACAGCGGCCGGCTTGGCCGCCGGACTACTCCTGTCGACGATCTCCGCCGATGCAGGCACACTGATTCCAGTCCCACCGGTCTCCGGCAGTACAGGGACATTCATCGGTGGCATAAACGACAAGAACCAGATCACCGGTGACTACACGACGTCGGACGGAAATCTGCACGGCTTCGTTGGAACGTTGGACGGCCAATACACCTCGTTCGATTTTCCGGGCGGCCAAACCTCAGTCAGCCGAATCGACAACAAAGGATTCATCACCGGGCTGGGGAATACGCAAACCGAGGATTGCCAGACATTCGGGTGTCAGTACCTTCGCGATCCGGACGGTACGGTCGAGGGAATCACCAAGGCTGGCGTGCCGCTGGATGGGATTCCGGAAGGCATAATTGGCCACGCTCGCTATGTGGGGCAGTACTCCTATTATGACGGCACAATTTTGTGGTTCTACGGCTACTATGGAAGAGGGACCAAGTACCGCTCGGACCTGTCCCTTCCGTTCAATACTCAGCGCACAAGTCCGCGCGGCTATCGGAAGGACGGCACGGTCGTCGGTTATTTCCGGGATATCGATCATGGCAACGAATCCACAGGCTTCATCCTGCAAAACGGAATTGCGACGGCAGTCAATTATCCCGACCCGTCCGCCTTCTACACGTTCCTGGAAGACGTCAACGACAGCGGAATCGTTTCGGGATATTGGTTGAGCTCGGACCAACAAACGTCACAAGCTTTCTTGTACGACTTGAACAGCCAGACCTTCTCTCCGATTGAGTTTGATGGAGCGTCGTCGGTCTATATCCGAGCCATCAACAGACACGATGTGGTGGCGGTGGAGATAGACAATGCGCCGTATATCTATTGCACCAACGACCGTAAGTGCCCGCTCAGCCCGAGCAGGGGTGTCAAGATCGCGGTGAAGTCGATTCCAGCCACGCCGTCGAGTGTTCGCTCGGTCACTTGCAAGAATGGCTGCACCGGGCCGTCGCATGCGAATGGAATGGCCGCCGATCCTGCAGCCGTCCGTGCCGCGATTGCACAGGATCCGGATCTCGATCGGCCGGTCCATTTGGCATACCGGCGGTAACTCTGGGCCGCACGAGAAAAAAAGGGTGGCGTGCGAAGCGCCACCCTTTCCTCTTTCCATCGCTTCCAGGATGCGTCAGTTTGTCAGGCCGAACACCGTTACCGTCTGGTACGCCGGCACATACACACGGCCGTTCGCCACCAGCGGCGTCAGGAAAGGTCCGCTGGTATTCCAGCTGCCAGCATTCGCCTGGAAAATCGGATCGCCGAGAGACCCCGCGTCGTAGGCTTCGAGGGTCTCCGTGGTGTCGCGCCGGATCAGCCAGACCAGCGCCGAGTTCGCCTTTCCGCCATTCGACGACACGATAGGGAACGAGCCGCCGTACCCCGCACCGCTCGTGCCGCTCGCGATCTGCTTCAGCTTTGGCCTTGCGCCCGCATCGACGCTGAAAGCGCGCAACACATCCCCGCCGGACTGATAGTACACGACGCCGTGCCTACCGCCGCCATAATAGGCGGGTCCGCACCAGCAGCCGCCGCCGACGTTCAGCTTCTGCAGCGGCTCGTTGCTCGCACTCTCGAGCCCGCCAAGATGTGTCGCATCGAGAAGGTAGAGCACGCTCGCCTTGCCCATGCCGACGAGCATGGGCGGTGCCGCCTGCCCGGGCACTGTCGGAATGAGCATCGCACCGCCGGAGCCGAAATCCGTGTCGCCGTTGTTGAGGGAACCATAGTTGCTCGGCGTGAAATTCGCGACCTGCTTCTTGTTGAGATCGGGCGGGAGAGAGATGACGCTCTCGCCATAACCCTTTGCACCTCTGCCAAGGTTGTAATTGCCGTTGCCCGTGATGGCGTAGACATTCCCGCTCGCATCGATCGCCGGCGAGTAACCGGCCATCCAGATGCTGGAGAGTTCGTAGCCCGCCGACGCCTCGATGGTGTTGAACTTGGCCGTGAGCTTCAGGGTGCTGGTGTCGTAGCGCAGTTCCCAGCCAGAGATGCTGCCGGCGTTGTTGTCGCAATGCGACCCGATGCTGACGTAGAGGGACCCATTGTTGTAGGCGAGGCTCGATCGGCTCCACTGATTTTGCGGATCCAAGTGGATGGTGCCGCCGGTCTCCAGTTTTGCGCGCGGATCGATCTCGACAGGCTTCATCACATCCTTGCCCGTGCCGACGTCGAGCGCGTGCAGCTTGGTGTGGAACGAGTACGGCGCAGGCTCGGTGCCGGCAACGAGATAGATCGTGGCGCTCGCGCCCTTGCGCACGATCACAGGTGTACTCGAGATGCCGTATTCCGGCACCACATCGCCGCAGCCGACGTCGTCGCTGGATTGCGCCGTGCCCATGCTCACCTGCCACAGAAGCGAGTAATCCTGCGCATCGAACGCGTAGACGGTGTCGTGGCCGGTCGCGACGATCAGCACGTTGTGGAGGCTGCCGTCCGGCATCTGGTAGCTGGATACGAGCAGCGGCTGGGCGATGACGTTGCCGTCCACGTTCAGTGTGTTGAGCAGCCCGAAACTCCCCGACTTCACGCTGGCCGGCGTCAGGTCCGTCTCGCTCTGGTCCCATCCTGTCGGATAGTTGTCGTAGTGGTAGCGCAGCACGTCGATCGGCGTGCCGGAATAGCGCCGCTTCAGGCCAAGTTTCGCCATGGGATGCAGCGTCGCCTTCGGCAGTGCGGCGAAATGATGGACCTGAGACGGCAGCTTCGTGTGCTTGGTGATTTGCTGGGGCTCGCCATTGCGGGCGGTGCTGTCATCCGGCAACGGCCAATGCAGCTGCGGCGCTGCCGCCGCCAATGCGAATGCGAAAGACATGGCAAGCAACACCGCACGGAATCCCATACGAATTCTCCCCTTCAATGCTTGATTCGAAAATGGACAGATGAATCGCCCGTGATGGTAGCTTAGAGGCCGTGACGTTTTGGCGAAAGTGGCGGACCGGAACGCGCGCGCCTTTCCGACGACAACACTGCACGCATCCTTACGAAAGCCGTTCCGGGTTGATGCAGATTGTTAACACGCTGCGGGCGCGAATGCCTCGACCATCATCTCCCTCGAGCAGCGCGCTCCGCCCTCAAGTCGCGATTGCGCAACATTCGTGCGCAACGCCGAAATCTCTGGCGATACGCAAAGCGCATCATTTCATCGGGTGAGTAGCGAATCTGCGTATTTCGAGCGTTGCCAGGCGGAATGTTCGTGCATAATCAACGAAGTCGCGATAGAAGAATCTCGGGCGGGATGTGTCGAAGGAGCATTCGATGTCGCGCGTTGTGATTGCGCTCGCGGCCGGCGGTATGGCTGCGCTTTTCTCGTTGTCTGCATTTGCGGCTGTGCCGCACACCCAGATGGGTATTCCGATCTCACCGAATGGCGGCAAAGCCAGCGTCAAACAATGGGGCGGAGTCGACGATTCATTTGCCGTCGACCCCAACGGCGATGTGGAAGCGACAGCGCCGCCGCGTCATGGCTCGGCGACCATGGAAGACCAGGGCAGCCAGGATTCAGATTCGGACGACAATCCGGACGCGGATCACGCGGACGACGTCCTGCCGATCTGAGCGTTAACCGCCGGCGAGTGCGTTGGTGAGGATGAGTTCGTCGCCATCGCGCAGGCGATAGCTCGCGGCTTCTCGTGCGCGGATCAGCGCGCCGCTGTGCACGAAGACGAGATTGCGCCGGATGGCGTCCCGTTCGTCGAAGAAGTGCAAGCCGAGCGGCGGATGTCTTGTGCTCAAATCATGCAGCGCTTCGCCAATCGTGGCGCCGGTGGCGCTAACCCAGCGCTCGCCGCCCATCACGCTACGCAAGGCCGGCGGCAATTGCAGGCGAATCGCCATCGTGCGCCTCAGTCAGCGTACGCTTCGACGCTGAGGATGCGAGGCAGGCCCGCCGCGATCTCGCTCCAGCTCTCGCCGAGGTCCGGGCTTGCGTACATCGTACCGGCAGTCGTGCCGAAATAGAGTCCGCCGGGAGCGAGCTGATCGCCGGCCATCGACCCCCGCAACACACCGGCAAAACAGTTGGGCGGCAATCCGCGGCTTAGCGAATGCCAGGTCTCCCCATCCTTCGTGCGATAAACGGCAAGCTGCCCGTCGCGCGGGAAGCGGAAATTGTCGCCATCGAGCGGCACCGCGAACGTGGCGCCGGACTTGCGGTCGTGCACCATCGGAAAGCCGAACGAACAGCGGTGGCCGTCACTCATCTCCGTCACCGGCAGACCATCCTCCAGCACCCGCCAGGTGTCACCGCCGTTGTCGCTGCGATAGACGCCGAAATGCTCCTGACGGAACAGCACGGAGGCATTCTCCGGATCGTGCGCCACGTGATGCACGCAATTGCCGCCGAAGCTATGCACGGCATCGTCCTTACGAGCCCATGTCTCGCCGCCATCGTCCGTGCGATAGAATCCGGCCGCGGAAATGCCGACCCACATGCGATCGGGATTTTTGGCATCGGTCAGGATGGTATGCAGGCCCAATCCACCGAAGCCGGGGAACCAGTTCTCACGGCCCGGCTGTTCGTTGAAGCCATCCACCGGTTGCCAGCTTTCGCCGCGGTCGCGGCTGACGAACAGTCCAGCCTCGGACACGCCGGCCCAGATTGCGCCGTGCGCCACATGCAAGGTCCAGATCTGATCGACGAAGCGGCCGCCGCCCTTGAGCTTGCCCTCGAAATCCATTTGCGCGACGAGGCGATGGTGCTCCGGATTGCCTCGATCCTCGGGCCGGTAACGCGGCGCCGATGCGAGCTGCCTCCAATTTTCGAGGTCGTCGCTTACGAAAATCGCCACGCCGAAGTTTGGACTGTTCACCGCGATATAGGTTCGCTCCTGCTCGTCGCGGCACGACGCCGTTACCGGCCACCCTTGCAGGCGGAAATCCATCCGCCAGTCCGTGCGATCCTTGCTGGTTAGAATCGCGGCTCCCTTTCGCGTCCCTACGATCACTGCAACGCCCATTGCGGCCGCCCTTCCCATTTTTCCCAGGGTCACCATAACATGATCGACGCGGCTTCGGCGCGCCCGCTTTGCAGAGCGTCTATGCGTGCCTCACGCGCGGCCAGTGATGGACTGTGCCGAATGATTGCTCGCCCGATCGGCGCCGCGGCTGTTGGAGTGCGAGCCGTACCATTCCGCAATGCGCAAAGTGAGCGCGCGCGTCAGTTCGCGCTCCGCTTCGCTGAGGAAGGGGCTCCACACATCGAAGATCATGATGGCGCGTGGCACGCCGCTGTCGTTCCAGGCTTCGTGATTGATCGAGTCGTCGAAGACGAAAGGTTTGCCGGGGATCCATTCGCGATACTGCCCGCCGACGCGGAACCGGCAGCCGGGCGGCACGATCAGCGGCAGGTGCACCAAAAGGCGCGTGTTCACCGGACCGGTGTGCGGCGGGATGTGGGTCTTGGCGTCGAGAATAGAAAACAGCGCGGTCGGTCCATTGTCGGCGATGTCCCATTGCGGGCACTTCTTCAGTGCCGCGATGGTGCGTGGACACCGGCGGATGTGTTCCGGATACGCTTTGCCCTCGCGCCAGAACGAGTACACGCCCCAACGCCGCGAGTTGTTGAGCTCACGCCACTGATCCATGGTTTCCGGCGGATCGTTCACATAGGGATCGAGGATGTCATTGCCTTCGGCGAGCACCTCGATCAGCTCCCCGCGAATGTCGTCCGCCGCTGCTTCAATCGCGTCGAGCCACGGAAACAGGTGACGCGGATAGAACTCGATTGCGGGCAGCTCCGGGAAGTACATGAAGGTCGGCTGCTGGCGGTAAATGGCGCGTTTCTGCAGGATGATGTCCATGGCTTGGTCGAAGCGGTGCATCGACTCCCCGGCATAGCGATCGCGCACCGGCTCGATGCCGTCTGCAATGTATTCTTCGAGGGCGCGATTGTTTTCGTCCACCACTCGGCGCGCATGATCGAGCTTGGCTTCCATCCACGGCGGCGGCGCGAAACCCTGAGGGATCATCTGGAGCGCCATGCGATAGCTCATCGCGGCGGCGCGGGTTTTGTCCTGCAGTTCCTCTAGCGAGGCCTTTTCCAAGAGGCCGCTGATGTTGCGCGGGTCGACCACCAGCAGGCGTTCCAACGCGGCCAATGCATCGTCGATACGGTCTAGCTTGCGCAAGGCCGTGGCGAGATTGAACCACGCCTCCGGGTTGACCGGGTCCGACAGGGTTGCCTTCTCAAGCAGCGCAGCCGCGCCGGCGGCGTTACCGGCGTTCAGCATCCCCAGCGCCGTCTGGTTCAGAACCAGGGGGTGTTGCGGCGCCGCCATTTCCGCTTGTCGAAAGTATTGCTCGGCCTGCTGATGTTGCCCGCGCGCCGCGGCTTGCCTGGCCTCGCCGACGAGGGACCGGATTCTTTGGTCGCTACTGGCATACCCCTGCACGAGCCACTCCGCGCGCTGATGGTGGGACTCACCGCCACGATGAACGAGAACATAAGAGCGGGTGGAATCACGTCACGGTGAAATGTGTATCGGGCTGTCGGAAAATGCGTCGTTAATTGTCGTGGCGAGTTCCGTGCAGAGCGCGCGGCGCTCCGGTCGGTCCCCAGACGAGCGCGGAAACGATTGGTTCCCCTGCAAACGCGTCACACTGCGGCGCCGGTTGGCCGCTTGTGCGAGAACGCTAGTCTGAAGCGGCGGCAGGAAATGCAGAGCGGTTATGCGGCTGCGCCATAGCGTGGCCGATCACCGTTCGGTGAGCCGCGGCATGATCTCGACGAAGTTGCAGGGACGGTGCCGGATATCGAGCTGCCATTTCAGGATGCCGTCCCATCCGTCCTTCACCGCGCCGGTCGAGCCGGGGAGCGCGAACAAATAGGCGCCCTTGGCAACGCCGGCGCACGCGCGGGATTGAATCGTCGACGTGCCGACCTTCTCGTACGATATCTGGTGGAACAGGACCGAGAAGCCGTCAATCTCCTTCTCGAACACCGAACGCATCGCTTCGACCGTTACGTCGCGGCCGGTCAGCCCAGTGCCGCCGGTCGAGATTACGACGTCGATTTCCGGGTCTTCGATCCAGAGGCGCAGCTGGGCTGCAATTTGCGCCCGGTCATCGCGCAGCAATTTGCGCGCGGCCAGGATGTGGCCGGCGTCCGTGATTCGTGCCACCAGCGTGTCGCCCGAGGTGTCATTCGATGCATCGCGGGTATCCGAGACCGTAAGCACCGCAATGCGGACGGCGACGAACTCCCGTGACTCGTCAATGGAGGGATGCATCGCTCACGAGCATGTTCTGCGGCTTGTCCTGCTGCTCCGGCTGCTGCGCCGGTTGGGCGGGCAGCACATGGGCCGGGACAGACACAGGCACTGCATATTTCGGCTGGTAACGCGGCCAGGTGCCGGCGGCGGCTTCATCGAGCGTTGGCGCCGCAGTTCCCATGCGCTTGCTGTACATCCAGTAATAGGTCATCAGCCGCTTCACATAGGAGCGTGTTTCCGGCGCCGGCATGCTCTCGATGAAGGTGAGCGGATCGTCGTGCTTGCCGTCGCGTTGGGCGAGCCAGCGCTGCAGGCTTCCCGGTCCCGCATTGTACGCAGCGGCGAGTTGCAAGAGGTTGCCGTTGGTCGTGTCGAGCAGCTCTTCAAGATATTTCTGGCCCAGCATCATGTTATAGGAGGGATCATGCAGTTCGCTGATGCTTGATGCGCCGTCGCTGAGATGCGCCGCCGTGCCTGGCATGAGCTGCATCAGTCCATTTGCACCGGTGCGAGATGTCACGGCCGGCTGGAAACGGCTTTCGATGCGCGCAAATGCAAGCACCAGCGACTTGTCCATGTGGTAACCGCCGCTTGGCGAATAGGTCGGCACCGGGAACAGGCCGGTGAGCAATGTTCCGTGCGCCGCAACCGCTTCGCTGGCGCGGAGTTCGAGATCAGGCAGGTTCATCCGGCGGGCGAGGGCGGCATAGGTCTGGCAGTTGCGCGGATCCATTTCCGACATCGCGCGCGCCATTTCTTGATGCAGGTATTCCGTTTCGCCGGTTTGCCAAAGCGCAACCGCGCGATGCGCGGCGGGATCCTGCACCAACGTATTGAAGCTCGCCGCGTCCATCAGGGGATCGGATAGCGTGCCGCTGTAGTCCTGCCCGAGAATGCGCTGTGCGATCATGCCGTAGAAGGTCGGCTGCTCGCGTGCCGCGGCGGTGAGCAACGTGATCACCTTCAGCGGATCGCCGTTCTCCATGTAAGAGCGCGCGGCCCAGAACGCGGCGCCGCTGCGCGTCCAGCTGGGGATCGCACCATTCTGCGCCAAGGTCTCGAAGTGCTGGGCAGCGATGTCGAATTTGCCCATGCGGAAGGCGGCGAGCCCTGCCCACCAGTCGAGGCTTGGGGCGGTCTGGCGATCGAAGGTATTCGGGCGCGAGGCGACATCGAAGGCTTCGAAATTCTGGCCCTCTGCCATGTAAGAGGCTGCTACGCGCGATGAGAGCCGCGCGACGTCGGCAGCCGGTGCGGAGCCGCTGGACGCGAGCGTCTGCAGCGCGGTGTCGGCCTGCGCCGGCTGGTCGGCCTTGATGTCGGCCGCAATCTGAACCAGCGCCGCGCGCCCGGCTTCCGAAGAGATCGGCTCTTCCGGCGTGTCGGCAAAATCCTCATAGCCGCCGCTGCGCAGATGCGGCACTGGTGTCGGCGTCGGCACTGTGGCGGTTACCCTGACGGCGACGACGCGGTGATGCCGTTTGATGACCTTCGTCGCTCGCTTGACCGCCAAATCGTAGATGCGATCGGCGATTGCCAGGTCCTTGTTCTGATCGAGCCAGCTCACAAGTTCGTCCACGCCGGCGGGCTCGGAATAGTCGGAAAGGTAGTGCAGGCCTTCCGCGTAACCGAGAAGCGAGCGGTCGCTCAGCTGGGCGACAAGTGCCTGTGCATCCGAAAAGCGTCCTGTGCGTTCATCCTCGAAGATGCGGCGATAACGGCCGACATCGTCCATGGAGAGGACGCCCGGCGCGCTCGTGTCTTGCGCGAAAGCAGGAGCAATGGAGAACGCGGCCGCCGCCGCGAGCAGAAACGCGCGAAATTTGGCCACCCAGCCCACTCCTGTTCGATTCGAATTTCTGGTTCGAAGCGGGGAAGCTACCCGCTGACAGCCCTCGGCTCAAGCAAGTGAAAACCCTTAATCCTGTCATCCACCTGAAGCAGGTCGCGCCAGGCGAGCTTCTTGTGGGCGGGCTGCCTCAAAAGATAAGCAGGGTGCAGGGTGGGCATGACGGGAATCATGCGCCCCTGCACGTGGTACTCGAGCCACTTGCCGCGCATCTGCATGATGCCGTCGGTCCGGCCGAGCACGTGGCGCGCCGCAACCGCGCCGAGCAGCACGATGAGATCCGGCGCGTGAAGCTCGATGTGGCGGCGCATGAACGGGATGCATTTGGCGACTTCGGTGGCTTCCGGATTGCGATTCTCCGGCGGCCGCCACGGCAGCACGTTGATGATGTAGGCGGTTGTGCGGTCGAGGCCGATCGCCGCCAGCATCTTGTCGAGCAGCTTGCCGGCGCGGCCGACGAAGGGCAGGCCGGACTTGTCTTCCTCGAACCCCGGGGCTTCGCCGATGAAGAGAAGGCGGGCATCGGGATTGCCGTCGGCGAAGACGGTGTTGATGGCGGACTTCTTGAGCGTGCAGCCCTCGAAGGATTCCAGAGCCGCTTTCAATTCGGCGAGCGATTGGCAAGCCGCGGCGATCTCCATCGCGCGGCCGATGTGGTCATTGTCGCTCGCCAGCGGATTGAGGACGGAGGTCGGCGTAATGCTGCCTCTCTTTGTACCCTCCCCTTGAGGGAGGGTCGAAAACGACGAAGTCGTTTTTGGGGAGGGGTGATCCCTCAATGCAGGAGGCCTTGACCCCTCCCCGAAATTCGCTCCGCTCCGCGCCGCAAATTTCGACCCTCCCTCAAGGGGAGGGTTCATTTGTGGAGTTGCTTTCGCCACCAGCCGGTTGACCGGCGCCTCGCCGATGGCCTCATCCGCCCCGGCTTCAACCAGCCAGGCGAGGGCAGAAAGTGCTGCGGTATCCGACATCAACTCCTCAGATTCTTCCTGCGCGCGAGGTGCCGAGTGTACCGAGGCAAAAGGCGAATTGCATTTCGGACCACCCTCTGTCTCACTCATTTCGGTCGACACCTCTGCCAAAAGTCAGGTTAGCAGCAACCGAATTGCAGGTTGGAGCCGTGACTCTGCCAGCAGCGGACCAGCCCGATGTCTTGGGCGAATTGTGGGAAACCGGATGCGTGCGGATTTCCGCTCACTCGGTCGCAAGCCAGCGGGAAGGGACCCTTTGAATTCGGAGACGCTTCCGTGGGTATGCTGTCCGCGAATTCACCGACTTCACCCCGCTTCCAATCAGAACGCCGTGACGACAGCGAACGCCTTCCACTGCGGCCAAGTGGGGTCGGCGCCTGAAAGTCGGCCCGGCGCCCCATCGTTGGAAATCTGCGACTGGCTCAAACGGCCGCAACTGTTGACCGTCCAAGTCATCAGCCGGGGCGTATTTGTCTCCGTCGACCACACCAGCGCGCCGTTGGGGAGATAGACGAAGCTCTCCGGCTGCTTCGTAAGCATGTCGGCGGCCTCGGGACCGTTATAGTACGGGTTTTCGAGCGTGTGCCGCGAGGCGCCGGTAAGGCTCACCATCTCCATGACACCATTGTCGTCGGCGTACTCCGACATGAAGCTGACATAGGAGGATTTCGCGTTGGCCGGCGCGCCGACCAGATAGTTGCTATTGGGCATCCGAGCCACGTTCCAGGGCGAATTGACGAGGCGGACGCCGAACGGCTCCCATTGCGAACCGTCCGCGGCAAGGCGCAAGAGGCTCCCGGCCCCGACGCCGATCAGCGTGCCGTCCGTGTCGACCGAAATGCCGCTGATCTCAGGCCGGGCGGGAGTGTTCAAGACACTCCAATCTCCGCTGTAGGGGCGGGAGAGCTGGAAAATCGAACCGCCCGCGTCGAGTCCGACCAGCGTGCCGTCCTGCCGCGCCGTGATCGACACGATCTTGTGCGTCGAAGCATAACCGGCGACCTTGGTCCATGCGCCGTCGGGCAATGTCTTGCGATAAAGCGCACCGTCGCGCCCCAAGCCCAAGAGATCCAGGCCGGAGACCATCGGCGAATCCTCGCATAGCGTTACGTTCGCGGGATTCAAGTACCACGGCTTGCGCGGGTGATCGGGAATGCTCGGTCCGTCATTGAGCTGATAGGTCGTACGAAGGACGTCGCTCATCGGATCGCAGATATTGACGTCCGTTTTATATTCGAATCCCCAGATGATAAAGCGGGTCCATATCGGCAGTGCGACGAAACTGGCTCGCACATAGTCGCAGACGTTGTTGCCCCTCTTTTGGTTGCCCCAATCGCCCTCGAAATGTTGCAGCAGGGTGCTGTATTTGGGATCGGAGGCGAGCGCGATGGCGTTCCAGGTCTGCCAGGGCGCACCTTGCGAGGTGTGATCGACCAGCGTGTCCCCGGCGGCATATTCATAGATGTGAGCGCCTGGCGACGCCCAGATGCCGTGCGAGCCCACGGCCGAATAGACGATAGGATGCGTGCCGCTCCACGCAAGCGTCACGCCAGTCATGATGGGATGTCCCTTGTTGTCGAAAACGCCCTGCCAGGCAGTCGTGCCGTCGCT
>DASYBT010000228.1:0-7565 GCA_036500585.1 Rhizomicrobium sp. | reverse complement strand
GCCCAAGCGGGCCCCTTGTTCTTTTCTCGGCCCAGGCGCCGCGCCTTAGCGGTGACCGAGAACGGCATGCGGCGTGTACGGCTCCGCCAGTGCTTTCAGTTCGGCACTGTCGAGCTTGAGCGACACCGCCGCGATGGCATCTTCCAAATGCCCCGGTTTGGACGCGCCGATGATGGGCGCTGTGACGCCAGGCTGATGCAGCAGCCACGCAAGCGCCACCTGCGCGTTGGAAACGCCGCGCCTCTGCGCGATCTCCGTCACCCGCTCCACGACTGTGAAATCGCTGTCCTGATAGTACATGGCATGCGCGAACTCGTCGCTCTTGGCACGATCCGTCTCCCCCTTGTCCTGGCGCCTACGGTTGCCGGCGAGGAAACCACGCGCCAGCGGACTCCACGGGATGACCGCAATGCCTTCGTCGCGGCACAGCGGCATCATCTCGCGCTCTTCCTCGCGATAAACCAGATTGTAATGGTTCTGCATCGACACGAACCGCGTCATGCGCATGGCGTCGGCACGGGACAGATATTTGGCAAACTGCCACGCAAACATCGAGGAGGCGCCGACGTAGCGCGCCTTGCCCGACTTCACCACGTCGTGCAGCGCCTCGATGGTTTCCTCGATCGGCGTTGTCGGGTCGAAGCGGTGGATCTGGTAGAGATCCACATAATCGACACCAAGCCGCCGCAGGCTTGAATCGATGGCATGGAGGATGTGCTTGCGCGAAAGCCCGCCCTGCAGCGGCGACGGACCCATCGGCATGAAGACTTTCGTGGCCAGCACATAGCTTTCGCGCGGGCCCGCGAACTCCTTCAAGGCGCGGCCCGTCACCTCCTCGCTGACGCCCATGGAATAGACATCGGCGGTGTCGAAGAAATTGATCCCGGCTTCGACCGCTTTGCGGAAGAACGGCTTGCTTTCCTCCTCGCCGAGGATCCAGCCGCGCCACTTCGGCGACCCGTAGGTCATGCACCCCAAGCAGACGCGTGAGACCTTAAGTCCGGTCGATCCGAGGTTGGTCAGTTCCATGGCGTAGCTCCCGCGATGTGCATCCGTGCGAGCCTAGAATTGTTGCGCGCGGCTGGCGAGATCGTGCAGCGCATCTCTGCCGCTCAGAATCCGTAGGAGCAACGTCGACAAATGCTCGCGACGTTCAGCGCCCGCGGCGTGCGGCGCGTGCGGCATCGTTGCGGGCTTTACGCCCGCCCATGAGGGCCGGATCACCGGCGGCTGACGAAATGTCAGCGGCCGGATTTGGGACTTGCCGGCGCAGTCGGCGGCTTGGCCGAAGTATCCTGCGGCGCAGGGGCGGCAGGGACAGCAGCTTGCGCCACCAGACCGCGGTGTTCCAGCATCGGGCCGACATCCGGGTCCTTGCCGTAAAAGGCGCGGAACATCGTGCCGTAATCCTCCGTGTGACCTTTGGACAAGATCATGTCGCGGAAGCGCTGCCCGTTGGCGCGCGTCAACCCGCCGTGCTGGGTGAACCAGGAATACGCGTCGTCATCCAGCATCACCGTCCATTGATAGGCGTAGTACCCGGCGGCATAGCCATTGGCCCAGATGTGGAGGAAATAACTCGAGCGATAGCGCGGCGGCACGTTCGGGAAGTTGGTGTGCGTGTCCGCAAGCGCCTTCGCCTCGAACGCATCGACATCCTGCTTCGGCGCATCGCCCGGCAGCATGTGCCATTTCATGTCGAGTTCACAGGCGGCGAGAAGTTCGCCAAGATCGTAACCCTGGTTCCAGGTCTGCGAGTTCTTGATCTTGTCGACCAGCGACTGCGGCATCGGCTCGCCGGTCTTGTAATTCACCGCATAGTGCTTGAGCACGTCGGGATAGAGCGCCCAGTGTTCGTTGAACTGCGAGGGGAATTCCACCCAGTCGCGCGCGGTGTTGGTGCCGGAGATCGACGGATAGGTCTCGTTCGCGAACAGGCCGTGCAGTGCGTGGCCGAATTCGTGGAACATGGTGGTGACGTCGTCGAGCGTGATCAGCGCCGGCTGTCCCGGCGCTGGCTTGGTGAAGTTCGCGACATTGTAGATCACCGGCTTGGTGCCGAGCAGCTTCGACTGCTGGACGAAATTGCTCATCCAGGCGCCGCCCTGCTTGTTGTCGCGCTTGAAGTAGTCGAAATACATCAGTCCGAGCGGCGAACCGTCCTTGTCGAACACTTCGTAGCAAAGCACGTCCGGCTGATAGACCGGCAGATCATGCCGCTGTTTGAAGGTGATGCCGTAGAGCTGATGCGCCGCATAGAACACGCCGTCCTGCAGCACCTTGTGTAGCTCAAAATACGGCTTCAGCTCATTCTGATCGAGGTCGTATTTCTCCTTGCGAACTTGCTCGGAGTACATCTCCCAATCCCACGGCTTCAGGTCGAAGTGCTTGCCGTCCTTGTCGATGGCCGCCTGGATTTGCCTTGCCTCGTCGGCTGCCTTGGTGACTGTCGGCTGCACCAACTGGCCGAGGAAATTCAGCACCTTATCCGGCGTGTTGGCCATCTGGTCGTAGAGCGCGTAGGCCGCATAATTCGGATAGCCGAGCAGCTTCGCTTTTTCGGCGCGCAATTGCGCCAGCCGCGAAATCGTGGCGCGGGTGTCGTTGGCGCCGCCCTTCTCGGTACGGGTCCACGAGGCGTTAAACAGCTTCTCCCGTACGTCGCGATTCTTGAGCGAGGCGAGCAGCGGCTGCTGGGTGGTGTTCTGCAGCGGAATGACGTACTTGCCCCCCTTCTGAGCCGCAGCAATTTCCTGATCGGAAAGGCCTTGGAGCTCGGCCTTGTTATCAACCACGAGCGCGCCCGCCTTGGTAGCGGCCAGCAATTGCTGCTGGAATTTCGTCGTGAGCGTCGCTTCTTCCGTGTTCAGGGCGCGCAGCTTCGCCTTGTCGGGGTTGGACAGATTGGCCCCGGCATGCACGAACTGCTGATAGTAAATCTTGAGGAGCTGCTGCGATTCCGGATCGAGCTTCAACTTATCGCGGTTGTCGTAGATAGCCTTCACGCGCGCAAACAGTTTGGGATTGAGGTAAATTGCGTCCTCATGCGCGGCGAGCTGCGGTGCGATCTCCGTCTGCACCTTATCGAGCGCGTCGTCGGTGTTTGCACCGACGATGTTGGAAAACGTCTCCGACACGCGGTCGAGCAACCGGCCGGATTTCTCCATGGCGACAATTGTGTTCTCGAAGGTCGGCGCCGCCTTGTTGTCGGCAATCGTGTCGATCTCGACAAGCTGCTGCTTCATGCCGGCTTCGAACGCGGGCAGGTAGTCGCTGTCCTTGATTTTATCGAATGGCGGCGCGTTGAACGGCAGGGTGCTCGGCTTCGCGAAGGGATTGTTGGGGTCCATCGTTGTTGTCTTTGCCGCGGCTGTTGGGTTGTTCTTCGATGCAGCCGCCGGCTGCGGCTGCGCGATGCTGGCCGTCACCGCCAACGCTGCAATGGCGACAGCGCCAAGCAGGCCCGTACGAAGCGAATTCATGGAATCTCCCTGAGCGATGACCGCGGGCTTAAGCCCGCGTTTCCCCGACGCTTTTCCAGCACGAAGCGCCCGGCCGTTCAAGAACGAAACGGCCCCGGATCACCGTTGTGTGAAGCGGCTATGTCATCAGGCATGCGCCGCCGGAAGAGCCGGCCTGCGTCCGGCGCATCGGCCGATGTGGCGCGACGGAGGTAGATCGCAGCCACCGTCGAGAACAGCACCGTCGCGATCATCGGCAGCACCGCGAGCAGCCTCAGCGCGTTCTGGTGGACCAAGGTCGCGAGATAATCGCGGGTCACAGCCGGACCGAAATTGAGCAGCATGGCGATGACGGCCCGGCCATAGCCGAAGAGAAAGAACACACTGGCTGCGACCAGCAGCGACAGGAGCGCGGCTGAAATCCCCGCAGCGATCAGGAAGCCCAGCGCGGCAATGTGGCGCGTCTCCCGGTGCGCAGCCATTCCGATCAGCGCAACCGCAAATGGCACAATTCCCCAATCGAAGATGACCGGCAGCCAGTTGATTGCGGTGAGTGGAACATTTGACATGCGACGGCGCCCTGCCCCGCCAAGTATTCACGCCGGATTGCGGCGACAAGATGATGGGAGCCAAATTTCTGGCACCTACTCGGCGTAGGCTAACCCGATCCACAACATGCGCGGCTGGCCGTAGGAAACGATGGTGCCGAGGCTCAGGTCCGTCTGCGCCTGCGTCGCGACGTTCGCATTGGTAACGTTCTCGACCTTGACCGAGGCGGCAAGCTGCTCCGTCAGCGCGTAGCGGGCTGTGAGATCCAGGATGAACGCGGAGCCGAGTTTCAGCGTGTTGCGGTCATCCTCGAAACGCAATCCCTCCCAATGGAGCTGCGCCTCCAGAGACAGCGGCGCGAACACGCGCCAGGTTCCACCGCCGGTGATCACCGTGCGCGGCGCCTGCGCCGGCCGCAGATGATCGAGCTGACCCGAGACGAATTGTGCATCGGTGTACGACAGCGCGGTCCAGGCACTGAGATTATCGGTGATGATTTCGGTGAGTTGTCCCTCAATGCCGAACGCCTGAACATCGCCCGCATTCTGCCGCTGCTGCGTGTTCGGTGCGATCGTCACGTTGGCGATGGCGTGGTGCAGCTCGTTCCAGAATGCGGTGGCATCCCAGTGCAGCGAACCGGACGCCCCGCCCCAGCCAAGCTCGGCGCCGTATAGTTTTTCAGGCGTGAGATCGGCGTTCGCCTGCGTGGTCACGTTGCCGACGCGGAATGGACGATAGAGCTCGTTCAACGTCGGCACGCGAAATCCGCCGTAGCCGGCGACGCGCAGATATTCGCCATCGGAAAAATCGTGCCGCGCGCCGCCGCGCGCCGTCGGCACGTAGCCATCCTTGCCGGGATAGTCATTGTCGACGGTGGTCGCGCCGGTCGCGCGGACCTGCTGCACAAGATGCCCCTGCGATGTCACCCAATGATCCTCGCGCACACCGAGAGTCACCAGCCAGTGATCGATGTCGTAGGCGCCCTCGCCATAAATCCCGCCGACGATCTCGCGACCGCCGGAGCGGCGGAACATGGTGAAATTCGTGCCGTTGAAACTGAACAGCTCGTTGGATTGGCCGGCATCGTCACGCATGTCGGCGCCGGCTTCCCAGCGGAAGGCACCGCTCTCACCCAGGAGCGCGGCATTGAAGCCGACGCCGAGTGCCGGCGTCGCTAACTGATCGTTGGCTGGCGTCGTGCCTGTGCGCCCGGCCGCAACCGAAGCGGATGTGTTCGAGAACGCGCTCTTGAATGTCCAGCCCTGCAGCCGCCATCCAATCCCACCGGGGCTTGGCGCTTCCGAGAAGGTGAGGCTGCCGAGGAGACCGTGCGCCGCCGAATGCGCATCGACTAATCCGGCGCCTCGGCCTTCGTCGTAGTAACCCACCCGCGCAGAGGCGAGAACGTCGCCGACATGCGTGTCGGCGCGGAGCGATCCGGAGCCGCCGTCGAACCACACATGATTGTCGGCCGGTCCACGGTCGGGCTGCTGCACCGGCACCCAGCCATTCGTGCGCTCGACGGAGGCGCTGCCGAACAGATCGACTCCGCCAAGCGAAATTCCATCCGATCCGCCGGCGCGAATTGAACTCTCCGTTCCACCCTGCACGTCCAGCAGCGCGGTGTTCTCCGCCCGCTCGGTCAGCAGGATCGTGCCGGTGAGCGCACCGGCGCCATAGGGTCCGGCACCGGCGCCGCGGATCACCTCGGCGCCGCCGATGTCCTCGTAAGGCAGCGCGGTCCAGATCACCCAGCCGCCGAACGGATCGTTGAGCGGAACACCATCGAGCAGCACCAGCGCGCGACCCGCCCCCGATGGCGCAATGGCGCGTAACGACACGCCCTGCGTGGTCGCATTGGCGCTGCCGCTGTTGGTGCGGCGGAAGAGAGAAAGCCCGGGCACCTGCTCTAGCGCCAGATCGAGCCGGTCCGCTGTGGACAACTGGTCAGGCGTCAATGTCGTGCTGGAGAAGGCGGCGCTGCCCACCGCCTCAGGCAGTCTTGTGCCGGTGACCGTGACCTGCTCCACCGCCTGCTGCGCCGCGGCCGGACCCACTGTCAGCGCCACCGATGCAGCTAACACCGCCCAGCCAAGTTGCGACCTTCGCGGAATGAGAGCCTCCCCCGTTTCCTCTCATTTAGCAGATTTCGTGTCTGTCACCGCAACAAAGAGGTACGCTTACCGGATGGGCTTCACGGATGCGCCGCGAAAAAAGAGCATCTCCCGAAGCCGGGAGATGCTCTCAGTTTCTTATCGGACCTGTTCGGCTTAGCCGCCGGTGATGCGGCGGGCTGCGGTAAGTCCCAGGATCAACAGGATCAGGAACACCGCAATGAAGATGAAGAACAGGAACTTGGCGATGGCGATGGATGCGCCGGCAATGGCCGTGAAGCCAAGCACGCCTGCGATCAGACCCAGAATCAAGAACAGAACTGCCCAACGGAGCATGGTGACCCTCTTTAGCAATAGCTAAAGGAAAACGGCGAAGGGCCCGGAGAGTTCCGCGCTTATCGCGATGCCACCTCTCGCGGACGCGGCCGGTCCGCGGCGGCCGATATGACCGTGTTCTCGTTGCGGCGGCGGGGCAAAGAATTCGGATATTCCTTCTGAACGAACGCGATCAGTTCTTCGCGCACCAATGAGGCAAGGTCGGAAGAGGCGCCGGAATCGCGCGCGCTGAACAGGGCGCGAAGCTCGATCGTCTGCTCCTTTGCGTCCGTCACCTGCAGGTTGACGATGTTGCCATCCCACAGCTTTGAACCCTTGACGATCTCCGACAGTTTGTCGCGCACGCGGTCCACCGGAATCGAATAATCGACGTAAATCTTCGCATTGCCGAGCAATGCAGCGCCGGATCGCGTCCAGTTCTGGAAGGGCTTTTGGAAGAAATAGGTGAGCGGAATGATCATCCTGCGCCAGTCCCACAGGCGCACGACCACGAAAGCCGAGGTGATTTCCTCGACGAAGCCGAATTCGTTCTCGATGAACAGCGCATCGTCGAGCCGGATGGGTTGTGTCATGGCGAGCTGAATGCCGGCGAGCAGGTTGCCGAGCAAGGGCTGCGCCGCCAATCCCACCACAATGCCGGCGACACCGGCGGAGGCAAACAGGCTGACGCCAAACTGACGGACGGAATCAAACGTCATCAGCGCGAACGCGGCGGTCAGAACGAACAGCACCACATTCAGCGCGCGCTTGAACACGCGCGCCTGGGTGACGGCGCGGCGCGCCAGAAGGTTGTCGGCGGCATCGAGGTTGAAATGACCTATATAGCGGTCGATGGCGATGTTCGACGCAATCATCACGATCCAGCCGATCAGCACGACGAAGCACGCTGCGAACACCTTACGGATGGTGTCGTTGGTGCTCGTCGGCATGGGAATGATCGGCAGGGCGATGGCCGCCGCCAGCATGATGATCGCAAAACGGCCCACCTTCTCGGTCTGCTGAAACACGCGGCGCAGCACCGGACTCCAGTGCGCCGACCGCTTGCCGAGAATCCAGACAATCGCGGTCTGCACCACGTGCGCCGCGATCAGGATCAGAGCGAAGA
>DASYBT010000227.1:0-11784 GCA_036500585.1 Rhizomicrobium sp. | reverse complement strand
CTCTACTACGGGTCGTACAAGGCGCCGCGCGAGGTTCTGTGGATACTGGGCGTCGTCATCTATGTGCTGATGATCGCGACCGCCTTCCTCGGCTATGTGCTGCCGTGGGGCCAGATGTCGTTCTGGGCCGCAACCGTGATCACCAACCTGTTCACGTCGATCGATCAGATACTGCCCGGCATCGGCACGGGAATCGCGCACTGGCTGTGGGGCGGTTTCGCCGTCGGCGATCCCACCCTCAACCGCTTCTTCTCCCTGCACTACCTGCTGCCGTTCGTGATCCTGGGCGTGGTGGTGCTGCACATCTGGGCGCTGCACGTGCCCGGCAACAACAATCCGCTCGGCATCGATGTGCGCGGACCGCAGGATACGGTGCCGTTCCATCCCTATTACACGGTGAAGGACGCGTTCTACCTGTCGCTGTTCGTGATCCTGCTCGCCATCTTCGTCTTCTATCTGCCGAACTTCTTCGTGGAGCCGGACAACTACACGCCGGCCAATCCGATGGTGACGCCACCGGAGATCGTGCCGGAATGGTATCTGCTGCCGTTCTATGCGATGCTGCGCTCCATCCCGCAGAAACTGATCGGCGTCATCGTGCTGTTCGGTTCGCTGGCGACCTTGCTCTTCGTGCCGTGGCTCGACACCAGCCGCGTGCGCTCCATGCGCTTCCGGCCGCTCGCCAAGCAGTTCTTCTGGGCGCTGCTGCTCGATTGCATCCTGCTCGGTTATCTCGGCGCCCATCGCCCCGATGCGGTGTTCCCCGGCACCGGCATTGCCATGCTGCCGTTCGCCCGCCTCGGCACCGCGTATTATTTCCTGTTTTTCTGGGTGATCCTGCCGCTGCTCGGATTGCTCGAAACGCCCAAGCCCTTGCCTGCCAGCATCGCGACCTCCGTCATCGGAAGTGGTGTCGAGCAGGTCAACGCGCCCGCCGAGTAAAGGATGACCATCATGCGCTTTGCTCGGTTTGCCCTTCCGCTTGCCGCCCTGATCGCTGCAACCAGCGCCGCCACCGCGGCGCTCGACACCAGCCCACTGCCGGTGAAGCATCCGGGCTGGTCGTTCGAAGGGCCGTTCGGCCACTACGACCGTGCGGCCCTGCAGCGCGGCTTTCAGGTCTACAAGGAAGTCTGCTCGGCCTGCCACAGCCTGAACCGGGTGTCGTTCCACGACCTGTCGTCCGACAATGGCGGCTCGGGCTTCTTCACCGATCCGCAGATCAAGGCGATTGCGGCCGGCTACCAAATCGATGCCGAGCCCAACGACAAGGGCGAGATCTTCGACGACAAGGGCACGCGCCTGAAGCGCCCCGGCATTCCGGCCGATCACTTCCCGCCGCCGTTCGCCAACGAGAATGCCGCCCGCGCCGCCAACAATGGCGCGGCACCTCCGGATTTGTCGCTGATCGAAAAGGCGCGCGCAGGCGGAGCGAACTATGTCTATTCCATCGTCACCGGCTTCCATCAGAAGCCGCCCGCCGGCTTCAAGGTGATGCCGAACAAGTACTACAACCCGTATTTCAGCGGCTGGAACATCTCCATGCCGCCGCCGCTGTCGAACAACCAGGTGACCTATTCGGACGGCACCAAGGCGACGGTGGAGCAGGAAGCTCACGACGTGGCGACGTTCCTCGCCTGGACGTCGGAGCCAAAGATGGAAGAGCGCAAGCACCTCGGCTTCGAGGTGATGATGTTCCTCATCGGTCTGTCGATCCTGTTCTGGTTCTCCTATCGCCGCATCTGGCGGGACATTCATTAGTCATCCTTCGGGGCCGCGCGTTCCGCGCGGCACCTCAGGATGACGAAAGGACTTACCTCCCCCTCGTGGGGAGGTCGGCGAACGAAGTGAGCCGGGTGGGGGGTAAGTCCGCACGGTGTGCTTTGCTCACCCCCCACCCGATTTGCCTTCGCTACGCTTCAGCAAATCGACCTCCCCACAAGGGGGAGGTGTGTTAGAACGCGAACCATGACCAACACCGTACTCGGCATCATCGGCGGCAGCGGCGTCTACGACATCGACGGACTTGAGAATGCGCGCTGGCAGCGCGTCGAAACTCCCTGGGGCGAGCCGTCCGACGAACTATTGTTCGGCTCACTGCATGGCGTGGACATGGTGTTCCTGCCGCGCCACGGCCGCGGCCACATTCACTCGCCGACCTCGATCAACTACCGCGCCAACATCGATGCGCTGAAGCGGGCCGGCGTAACCGATGTGATCTCGGTTTCCGCCTGCGGCTCGTTCCGCGAGGAACTGGCGCCGGGCACCTTCGCGATCGTGGACCAGTTCATCGACCGCACGCACGCGCGCGAGAAGAGCTTCTTCGGTCCAGGCTTCGTCGCGCATGTCTCCATGGCGCACCCGATCGATCCGAAGCTCGCCGATGCGCTTTACCAGGCGGCGCAGGAAGAGGGTATCGCCTGCGCCAAAGGAGGCACCTACCTCGCGATGGAGGGGCCGCAATTCTCCACCCTGGCTGAATCGAATCTGTATCGCTCGTGGGGCTGCAGCGTGATCGGCATGACGGCGATGCCGGAAGCCAAGCTCGCCCGCGAGGCAGAGCTGCCTTACGCGCTTGTCGCCATGGTGACCGATTACGATTGCTGGCACCCCGACCACGATCACGTCACCGTCGATCAGGTGATCCGCGTGCTGACCGGCAACGCCGACAAGGCGCGGCGCATGATCAAGCGCGTGGCGCCGAAGCTGGGGCCGCAGCGCACGCCATCCCCGGGTATCGACAATGTGCTCGACACCGCCTTCATCACCGCTCCCGACAAACGCGACCCCGAGGTCTTCAAGAAGCTCGATGCGGTTGCGGGAAGGGTGTTAAACAAATGAACTGTGATCTTCCGACCCTTGCGTTTGTGGTGGGGTTCCTTTCGACGACTGCGGTGCTTGCGCAAACGTCCGCCAATTGGAAAGCGATTTCGGCCGGAAATGCTTTTACCTTTCTAGCGCCCCCGGACACTGCGCCGTATAGCGACGGAGGAAAGGCCATCGACTCTTTTGTCGGCATGTACCGCAACGCCAAGTTCACCCTGATGTTTGATTACGGGCGGTGGTCAAATGACCTCAGTGGGCTTAGCAGCCGTCCCGGCTACACCACAGAGCAAGCTCGGATCGACGGGCAAGATGCCATCATCGTCTCCGGCCGTGGAGGCAATTTCAATGGCTGTACTGACTACATGTCGGCGGTCTACATCGTCGTATCGCCTAGCTTTGGATCGGGTGGCACGACGCGATTGATGATGAGCGGCTGCACACGAGATGTGGGTGCCCTGCCCGACATCCAGGCGGTCTTCCGGTCGCTCCGCTTCTCGACTGATTGACCTTGGAGAAGAGCATGGATTTTGCCAAAGCCATTCGCACCATTCCGGACTACCCCAAGCCGGGAATCCTGTTCCGCGATATCACCACTCTGCTCGGCAATGCGCGCGCCTTCCGTGCCGCCGTCGATGCGCTGGTACAGCCCTATGCCGGCGTCCGCATCGACAAAGTGGCCGGCATCGAGGCGCGCGGATTCATCTTGGGCGGCGCGGTGGCGCATCAGCTCAGCCGCGGCTTCATTCCCGTGCGCAAGAAAGGCAAGCTGCCGCACACTGTGATCGGCGAAGACTACGATCTCGAATATGGCAAGGACCGCGTCGAGATTCATTCCGATGCGGTTGCCGCCGGCGATCATGTCATCGTGGTCGACGATCTCATCGCCACCGGGGGCACGGCGTTCGCCGCCATCAAGCTGCTCGAGCGCGCCGGCGCCAACGTGATCGGCTGCGCCTTTGTCATCGATCTTCCCGATCTGGGCGGCGCCGACAAGATCCGCGCGCTGGGCAAGGACGTGACGACCCTCGTCGCCTTCGAAGGACATTGACCATGTCCGCTTCCGATACGGTGGAAGGCGCCTGTCATTGCGGCGCGGTGCGGTTCACGGCGAAGCTCGCCGAAGGGTTTGCAAAGCCGCGCCGCTGCAACTGCTCGCTGTGCCGGATGCGCGGCGCGGTCGTGGTAACCGCCATGCTTGGCGAAATCAAGATCACTGCGGGCGAAGACGTGCTTCGCCTCTATCAGTTCAACACTATGAAGGCAGAGCACTATTTCTGTTCGCGTTGCGGTATCTACACGCATCACCGGCGCCGCTCGAACCCGAACCATTTCAGCGTCAACGTCGCGTGCCTCAAAGGCGTAAGCCCGTTCGATTTTGCGAGCGTTCCCGTCTACGACGGCATCACTCATCACAGTGATCGGCCCGGCGGTCCCGCGTACGAAATCGCCGGGACCTTGCACTACGTGCCCGCGGACGATTCAACATCATGAACATCAACGGCAGGCATTACCGAACGATCTGGCCGGTTGGCGACGATGCGATCGAAGTGATCGACCAGACGAAGCTGCCGCACCGCTTCGAGACGATCGTGCTTCGCAGCGCCGCCGATTGCGCCCGCGCCATCAAGGAGATGATCGTGCGCGGCGCTCCGCTGATCGGCGCCACGGCCGCGTACGGCATGGCGCTAGCCATGCGCGACGATGCCTCCGACGAGGCGCTGGACCGCGCCCACGATCTGCTTCTCGCCACGCGTCCCACCGCCATCAATTTGCGCTGGGCCCTGCAGCGGATGTGCGATGCGCTGCGCAACCATCCACGCCAACAGCGCGCCGCCATCGCCTGGCGCGAGGCGGCCGCCATCTGCGACGAGGATGTCGCAACCTGCCGCGCCATCGGCGAGCACGGCCTTAAAATCCTGCGCGAAGCCGCGGCGAAGAAAAACGGCGCCCCGCTCAACATCCTGACCCACTGCAACGCCGGCTGGCTCGCCACCGTCGACTGGGGCACCGCGCTCGCCCCCATCTACATGGCGCACGATGCCGGCATCGCCACCCATGTTTGGGTGGACGAGACCCGCCCGCGCAACCAGGGCGCCTCGCTCACGGCCTACGAACTGGGCGGCCATGGCGTGCCCCACACCATCATCGCCGACAATGCCGGCGGCCTTCTGATGATGCGAGGCGACGTCGACCTCTGCATCGTCGGCACCGACCGGGTCACGGCCAACGGCGATGTCGCCAACAAGATCGGCACCTACCTGAAGGCCCTGGCCGCCAGGGACAATGGGGTGCCGTTTTATGTCGCGCTGCCGTCCTCCACCATCGACTGGACAACTCTATCGGGCCGCGATATCCCTATCGAAGAGCGGGGGAGCGACGAACTTCTCACGATGACGGGCCGCCTCCCCGACGGCGGACTGGCCACCGTGGAGATCGCCGCCCCCGGCTCACCTGCCGCCAATCCGGCCTTCGACATCACACCCGCCCGCCTCGTCACCGGCTTCGTCACGGAGCGCGGGACATGCCACGCGAACGAAGCGGGACTTCGATCGCTGTTTCCACAGAAAGTAGGCAGTAGGCAGTAGGCAGTAGGCAGTAGGCAGTAGGCAGTAGGCAGTAGGCAGTCGAGGCGGCAGGTTTACTGCCTACTCCCTATTGCCCACTGCCTCACTTCAACTCGCCATCCTTCTCCGGTCGCGCACCTGCTGCGGCTGATACGCCTTGCGGGCGTGCGCCTCGCAATAGGGCGAGCCCGATTTCGGGTTGCGGCCGCAGAAGTGGAACTCGTCGCCCGACGGGTCGCCGATCGGCCAGCGGCACATCCGGTCGTTGATGGCGAGCACGCCGACGAAGCTGCCGTCGTCGAGCTTCAGCGGCTCTTCCTCCACCACCGGCAGCTCGGGCTCGCGCACCCGGAAGTGCACCCGCGGCGCCGACGGCAGCCTCGGCCGGTCGATCCGCGCCGGCGCGGCGCGCCCCGCCAGCCCCAGCCGGTGGACCTTGCCGATGACGGCGTTGCGAGTGATGCCGTCGCCCAGCACCCGGGCGATCTGGCTCGCCGAAAGCCCCTCGGTCCATAGGGACCGCAACTGGTCTACCCGTTCGTCTGTCCAGCTCATCCTGGCGCCTCCCTCACTGCTGCCACTAGATATCGTAGCAGTGAGGTTAACGGGCACAAGACTTAAGGGATGCCTACCAGACATTGTCCACATGAATCAGCCGATGCATTTGAATTGCAGTTTTTGTTTCGTAGTCCTCCGCCTGAAATCGTTGGTCCGGGGCCGTCGGACGGTAGGCGACACCCGAATACCGGCAGCCGGGGTTCGCGCGCGGCACAAGTGGTTCTGGTTCAACGGCTTTTCGCGATTTGTACATTCGAACCTCAATTTTCCGGGGCCGGTCTTCTCGCGCCGCCCCGGCCGTACCAACGCCCCGCCCGGATGTGCGCACGATCCCAGCCAATATGGCGCCCGTTCCCGTATGTCGAAGCAAGTCATTGATCCGGCTTGGAAATCCGTTGGAGGTTGTTTTGTGAAATTCACGGATGACGCGGCTTTTTTTGCAAAAGTGCGGGTGTGCCCGCTTCGCGACGCATTCTCGCGAGCCCATCCGCGAGACGGCGCGCAGCGCCAGATTTCTTGCCTCGTGGATGTCCGAACCTTCGCAGCCAAACCGCCCACATCCACTCCTGCCGCAGCTTTCCGAATCCCATATGTTGCAGACAAACAACGAACATGTCAAGCCAGTTCTGGTTGCGACGGGCGATTTGTGCGGCTGCCAGTCGGCGTGGTTTGTTCAGCCCAGCACGATACAGGGGCGGCGGTGGTCAGACAAACAGCACAGCAGTCGGAGGTTTTCGCCGAATACGTTCCCGGCTCCTTCCACCTTATTCACGAGCTGGCGGAATTCCTCACGACCTGGACAAGAAGATCGCGAAAGCGAAACCCAAAGCGACCGCGAAAGCCTCGGGTTAGCCAGCCTTCTTCTTTTCATCAGGCGTGGCACGCTCGGCTTCTACCGCTTCAATCATTCTGAAAAGGGCATCAACCATCTTGCCGATCTCCTTATCGGTCCAGAGTTCGACGCCATCGTCAAAATGGACAATTATCTCACGACTACCATCCGCTTTCTTCTTGAATTGAAAAATCGCAAATCCCACGTCGCTAAACAACGCCGGGTCGGCAGCTCGGATATACGTATGATTTACTGAAAACACGAAGCGACGCGCTTCCGGCGATAGCTGCCAATCCAAACGAGGATCGAAATACGGGATGTATTTCTTTCCGTCGATTTCAATAATGAACGGCGACCAAAATTGGCGCAGACCAGCTTTGCCCAACGGTACCTTGTCGTGTTGGAATTCGACGCCAGTCACTTTGTGGGCAATGGCGTATTCGCGTAGCGCAGCGACAATCTTCTGATTGCCAGGCACTTCACCGACCCGGCCTTTCTTGCACTTGCGCGCAATTGCCTTCTTAAGTGTGGCCTCACTCGGGATCAGCACAAGCGACATAATGCTTAGGATGGAGGGGATCAGAGACTTTGCGCTTCGGTAGAACGGGTAAGGTCGCCCCGTGAGAAACCTCAAAATGAAACGGCGCAGCTCTTCTTCATCCGCCATAGTCGCGGCAAGAGCCAAATCGCATTCGCATAAACGGCGCTTCTTCTCGTGGCTCGCCATAGCGGGGCTCCGCTCCAACACACACTTTATGGTACCGAAAGCGTTCTCGTATCACATCATTCGGGATGCGCATACCAACTATAGTGTCCGTTCTAGCTTTGTCTACTATGAAATTCCATGGCGCGCCTTTCGCGTGAGAGATTTCCACAAGGCGTCCCGGCGTCATCCTGCCGTACAAGATCACGATCCGTCTAAGCCGCATTCCGATTTCAGGATCAGTGCACTTGGGGAGCGCGACGAAGTTGCCCGTAAACGGGTCTCGGGGCGATGCGCGAAAGTTGATCGCTTTGTCACGCGCGCCTTTGAATGCGTGATAGGCGACGGGGTGAACTGGCCCGAATTGCCACGCCTCAAAGAAGCCGCCGACTAGCGGTCGTGTAGTTTCGACCAGATGCAGGCCGTGGGCGAAGTAGAGGAGCTTTTGTAGGGCTAGGTTTGTGAGGGTTCGCCCCGCGGACTCCGCTTCGTCTAGGAGACGATTGCAGATCGTGCGGGGATCGTGGGCTTGCTTATCTTGAATTTCAGGCATGACTCCGGACCCCGATTGTGATTCAATCCATCACGAATCAGGGCGACGGAACACGCGACCGATTGCTGCCGGGGGTCCAGCCCGCGCTATTGGTCGCTGCCGCGAATCATTCCCACCGATTGAATCACGAAAGAGCCTTCCCCTCTAGGGGACCTTAGGCGGGTGCTTCTCCCAGTCGTGTAATTGCTGCACCAACGGACGCCATGCCGGATCACCGGCGGCATACGCCGTCACAAGCTGTTCGTCCGTTAGACCAAGCTGCCGCTGATAGCGGCGGAATTGCTGGTACGAGAGCACTAGAACCGTCTTGCTGTGCCGGAGCTCAACATCGTCCAATAGCATGTGCCCCTGCTTGTCCCCGCCAAGGATGATCGAGCGCAGCACGCATTCTTGCCAGTAAAGGCCGAGTTCGAAAGCGGCGTAATCAGGGTGCCGCTGTTCATCGGCGTTGGCCGCGTCAGAGACACACTTTCCGAATGCAACGGAATCAGCCTCATGGTTGAGCTCACATTGAAAGGAAGCCGCAGCACCTCGGCTAACCTCGCTTCCGATGGTCGGCTGGTCATTAAGTAGCGCGTTCAAGTCAGCGGCAATAGCAGGCTGCGCGGACATCGCCGCCAACATGGCAATCCACCGCCCCAAGCGCATATGCTACCCTCTACCCGAGCTGTGCCGAATCTTTGCGCATCGATCTTTCCCGCATTGATGGAGAAGTATCTCAAATCGCACAAGCGCCGCGAACTGTCGCTCGCGGAAATCGAGCATGTGCGGGACATCGCGCGCAGCCTTGCCTTCACCATCGATCAGATGGCGAAGATCGATGAAGCGTACCGCGCGGCCTTCCCAAGCGGGGGATAACTCCCGCGCCAGCCTCGCATGCCGCGCTGCCTTGCGGCACAATCGACCTGTCGGTGATTCGCCGGGAGCGGACCTTGAGTCAGGCGCAGCATGGCCTGTTTGCGGAGGAGGAACTGGCGCCGAAGCGGTACGTGCCCAATCCGCAGCACGTGCTCAAGAGCCTGCTGGACGAGATGCGCGCGGCGGAGCGCTGGCCGTGGGCAGGCGCCGTGCTCGAACTCTATCGTGAGATTGTTCCGCCGCAACTCTATGCCGAATTGCCCGATCGGGAAGAAGCGGCGCGCTGGCGGGCGGAGATCGACGCGGAAGCCGCGCGGCTCGATGCAGCTGCATAACCGGCAACCCGACCTGTTCCTTTCGGACCCCGAGCCCGAATTGCTTGAGGACCGGCCGGAGCATGTCTATCGCGCCGATCCGGAGGAAGTGCGGCGCGATCTGCTGCGGCTGCTCGCCGAAGTGCGCGGCGCGAAAAGCATGCCGTGGGAGCCGCGCAAGGTCCGCCTGTATCAGACGATTTTTCCGCAGATGACGAACTGGCTGCCGCCCGAGGAAGCCGCGCAGCTGCGCTTCGAGTTCGCGGCGGAAATGGAGCGGCTGGCCCGCGCCGCCTGACGGGTTGACCGGCAAGCCTCCCGCGCCGGATAAGGCGGCCGCGTTTTCCGCCGGAGTTATCGCGCCCGTGTCGTCATCTGCCTTTCCCTCGCTGCTGCCCACCTATGCGCGCGCCGATGTGGCGTTCGAGCGCGGCGAAGGCGCGTATCTGTTCGACGAGCAGGGCCGCCGCTATCTCGATTTCGGCGCCGGCGTTGCGGTGAATGCGCTGGGGCATGCGCATCCGCATCTGGTCGCCGCGCTGACCGAGCAGGCGGGCAGACTGTGGCACACGTCGAACCTGTATCGCGTGCCGGGGCAGGAGAAGCTGGCGCGGCGGCTGATCGACGCCACCTTCGCCGACACCGTGTTCTTCACCAATTCCGGCGTCGAGGCGATCGAGGCGTCGATCAAGACGGCGCGGCGCTATCACTTCGCCAATGGTGCTCCGGAGCGCTTCCGCATCGTCACCTTCGAAGGCGCGTTCCACGGCCGCACGCTTGCCGCCATCGCGGCCGGCGGGCAGGCGAAATATCTCGAAGGCTTCGGGCCCAAGGTGGAAGGGTTCGATCAGGTGCCGATGGGCGACGCGGCGGCGCTGGCCGCTGTGGTGAGCGATGCGACCGCGGCGCTGCTGATCGAGCCGATCCAGGGCGAGGGCGGATTGCGCCCGGTGCCGCCGGAATTTTTGCGCGCGCTCCGCCGGCTGTGCGATGAGCGCGGGATGTTGCTTATCTTCGACGAGATCCAGACGGGCATTGGCCGCACCGGCAAACTGTTCGCGCACGAATGGGCGGGCGTGGAGCCCGACATCATGGCCATTGCCAAGGGCATCGGCGGCGGCTTTCCGCTGGGCGCATGCGTGGCCACGGCCGAGGCCGCCAAGGGCATGACCGGCGGCACGCATGGCTCGACCTTCGGCGGCAATCCGCTGGCTATGGCGGTGGGCAATGCGGTGCTGGATGTGGTGCTGGCGCCGGGCTTCCTCGAGCATGTGCAGCGCGTCGGCAATTTCGCCAAGCAGCAGTTCTCGTCGCTGATCGCCGAGCATCCTTCCGTGTTCGAAGACGTGCGTGGCGAGGGCCTGATGCTCGGCTTGAAGATGCGCGTGGCGAACACGGAATTCATCGACCGCCTTCGCACGCATGGCATGCTGGCCATCGGCGCCGGTGACAATGTGGTCCGCCTCCTGCCGCCGCTGATCATCGACGAATCCCACGTGCGGGAGGCAATGGAAAAACTGACGGAAACCGCGCAGGACTTCGAGGCACGGGAAGCTTAAGCCGTGCGCCAGGCGAGGGGATGGTCGAGGAGCTTGGGATCGACGGTCACCAGCCGCAAATTCTCCACTTGGCATTGCGCGAGCAGTAGGCGATCGAATGGATCGCGCGTGTCGACGTCGATTTGCAACTTCGCGAGCACATGGGCTGCGCCAATCCCGAACAGCGACATTCCAAATTCCGCCAGCAACGCAGGCAGATCGTCGGCCTCGATGCTCACGTCCAGCTTGCCAATGCGAAACTTGATCGCGATTTCCCACAGGCTGGCGACGCTGACAAAAAGTTGGTTTTCGGCATCCTGAATTGCCTTGCGAATGGCGCCGGACAACCGGCGCGCATCGTGTCGGGCTATTGGAATCAGAATGTTGGTGTCGAGCAGCAGATTCATGCGGGACGCCGCCGCTTTCGCTTCGGCAGCGGCTTCAGCAGGAAATCCTCCGGCAGCGGGTCATCGAAATCCGGCGCGACATAGGGGAATGGATCGGCGATCCCGCGCTCGCGCAGGAATTTCTCGCCGGCTTTCCAGTCAATGCCGCCTTTCTTCTTGTGGGGCACGATATCGCACACCGGCGCGCCGTTGCGGGTGACGGTGATCGTCTCGCCGGCTTCCGCCTTGCGCGCCAGCTGGGTGAATTCGTTCTTCGCCTGCTTGATCGACACCGTTTCCATGGGCGGGAATTGTAGCTACCGGTAGCTACCCGTCAAGAGGGCGGGCGTGCGCGCAAGTTCTTGCACGCGTTGCCGCTGCGGCCTTAGAAGCTCCCCTCTCCTGCGAGTTAGAAAGCGAAGGCGGCAGAGTGAGTGGTGGCGCAAGAACTACCTCCCCCGTTGTGGGGAGGTCGCGGAGCGAAGCGACCCGGGTGGGGGGCGGTGGTTGTTTCGCGTTCAGACCCCCACCCGAAATGCCTTCCCCCGCATCAAGTGCGGGGTCAAGCATTTCGACCTCCCCACAAGGGGGGAGGTAGTGGTGCGCCACTTCCTCGATTTGTCCGATCTCGATTCCCAAACCTTGCGCGGGC
>DASYBT010000226.1:0-4955 GCA_036500585.1 Rhizomicrobium sp. | reverse complement strand
TTCATGGCCAAGCCCTATATCGACCGCGCCGGTAACGGGCTGCATATCCATTTGAGCCTGCTGGATGCGAACGGCGCCAACATTTTCGATAATGGCACAACGGAAGGTGCAGATAGCTTGCGCCACGCTATCGGCGGATTGCAGGCGGCGATGCCGGAATCCATGGCCCTGTTTGCGCCGAACGTGAATTCGTATCGCCGCTTCCAGCCTGACATGTTCGCGCCGGTGAACCGCCGCTGGGGAATCAACAATCGTTCGGCGGGCATGCGAGTGCCTGCCGGTCCGAACGAGGCGCGTCGCGTGGAGCATCGCGTGGCGGGCGCCGATGCCAATCCGTATCTGGCACTCGCGGCCGTTCTCGCCGGCGTGCACCACGGTGTGACAAGCAAGCTCGATCCTGGGGCGCCTGCGGTCGGCAATGTCTCGCGCGAGCCGGATTTGAGCCTGCCGTTCAGTATCGACGACGCGCTGGCGCGACTCGAACAGGCGACGGTGCTTCCGGCGTATTTCGGTGACGAAACCCTGTCGCTCTATCGCGAAAGCAAACGCATCGAGGCGGCCCGCGTCCGCCGCGCCATCACGCCGATGGAGTACGATTGGTATTTGTGACGTAGAGCTTACAAACTGGAGTCAAATAGGGCAAAGGCGATGAGGCTGACGCCCACGGCAATCCCACCCAGGATTTGAAGGGTCCGGACTTCATCGATCATTGCTTCCAATTGTGCATGCCGCAGCGGCCGCCGCCACGACCAGACCATGTCCTGCAATGGACGCCTGTACACGTTTCCAGACCATCCGGGAACAGCGGCAAGCGCCGGTTCAAACGAGTCCAAGCAGGTCCATGAAACTGCTTCATATAGGCGATCAATCGGCTGGTTGACCGCATGCACGACCAGACGAGATAGGCGGTAATTGCCCAGACAATGACCGCAATGAAAGGTTCAAATGCTCGCATGATCAATTGCGCTAATCGCACCCCAATCATATCCGATTTGAAGGACTCGCGAACCTATCAACCGCCGGCGCAGCGCAATCGAACCTCCACCTGCGCGCCGTGGCCCTGCTCACCGGCCAAGCGCAAGGTGCCGCCCATGCGGCGGACCAGGGCGCTGGCGATGGCGAGGCCCAGTCCGGTGCCCGTCACCGCGCCAGAGCGATCGAAGCGGGTGAATGGAACACCGGCCTTGACGATCTCAACCGACGAGAACCCGACGCCATTGTCGCGCACGGCGATGGTGACGGACTCGCCGTCGTAGCCCAACTGAACCCGCACCATGCCGCCCTCCGGCGTGTAGCGCAGCGCATTGTCGAGCAGATTGCCCAGCACCCGCTTCAGCGCCAGCGGATCGGCGATCGCCACGGCGTTTTCCGGAATCTCGGCGATGAGGCTGATCTTACGCGAGAAGGCGCGGCCGGCTGCCTCTTCGACCGCAGCCCGCGTGATCATCGCCACATCGGTTTCGGCCAGGGCAATGGGATGGCGGCCGGCATCGACGCTGGAGAAATCCAGCACGTCGCCGATCTTGGAATGCAGGCGGCGGCCGGCATCGCCGATGTCGCGCGCATATTCCTGATATTTGGGATGGCCGACGATGCCGAACATCGCCTTCTCGATGATCTCTGAGAATCCGATGATGGCGTTCAGCGGCGTGCGCAGCTCATGGCTCATATGCATGATGAATTCGGATTTCGAGCGCTCGGCTTCGATGGCGCGGCGCTCGGCTTCGGCGAGCCGCACCAGAAGCTTCGCGTCGTCGCCTTGGTTGGAGCGCAGCTTCCGGGCGGCGGCGGCGGCTTTCGCGCGGCGCTCGAATTCGCGCACGAACACCGCTGCCAATCCGGCGCCGACGAAGGCCGGACCCAGGATGAAGAAGAAGTAGAGCGGCAGCGCGCCGTACCATGCGCTCAACGCCTCGCCGGCCTTCATCGAAGCGCCGGCGATCACCGGCCACCCCTGCACCTTCGCCAGCGCGATGAGGCGGCGGCCGGATGGCAGCGCAATGGTGTCGGTTCGCGCGGCGCCGCCCGACAGCCGCAGCGCATCGGCCGGCGGCACGTCGCGCCAGTTGCGGCCGATGGCGAGTGCGCGTCCGTTTTCGTCCGCGATCACCGCATCTTCCATGCTGGCGGCCGGCAGCAGCGCCGATGCATCCAGCTCCACCAGCACGAGATGCTCGCCGGACGCGAACACCAGCGCGAGCGAGCGGCCGCCGGCTGCCGGGATCACCGCCCGTCCGGCGTTCGCCGCGGCGATGACGCCGTCATCGAGCGGCAGCAATCGATCGGGAGCGGACTTCATCTCGAACTGCAATGTGCCCGTGCTGTCGAGCACGGCGACATTCTTCAGCGCCTGTCCGCCGGCTTCGGATAATGCCGCGGACGTGTCGGGGCTCAATTGCGCGTTGGCGAACGCGGTGCCAACCGCCGCATAGCGGTCCAGCACAGCAGACAGATCGGAGGCGATCTCGTTGGCACGCTGCGTTTCAATCAGCTCGGCCTGCGATAGCGCATGTGTGCGGTCCATCCGCATCTGGATGACGGCAGCCGACACGAAGCTGCCGAAGATCAGCAGGATGGAGATGACGATGGTGCCGCGGACGCTTCGCGTCGTCCGCTTCATCGCGCCGGTGAATACGCGGCCGATCGCCTGAGCGGGCGAGAGAGCGATGGTGGCCATGGCAGGCCGCGCCGCCTCGACTGATTCGTTTCAATTGCGATGATACGACTGATGGACTCTGTGTCGATGCTTTTGGGTGCGATTGTCGACAGAATCTCACCCTCCCCTTGAGGGAGGGTCGAACGAATGACCTCGTATTCGGTGCGAGGGAATTCGTTCGGGGAGGGGTAATTGCTGCAGTACCCCTCCCCGAAATTTGTTCCGCTTCGCTTTCGCAAATTTCGACCCTCCCTCAAGGGGAGGGTGCTTACTGATCGAAGCTATTTACACTACTGAAGCATCTTGCTCGCCACCTCGAAGAGGTTGGAGGAGAGGCCCTCCTTCGCCAGAGTTTCTTCGAGTTGTCCGCGCATCAGCGCCTGGCGCCTGTCGTCATAGCGCCGCCAGTTCTCGAACGCGGAGGCCATGCGCGCCGCAACCATGGGGTTGATGGAATCCAGCGCACGGATCACATCGCCAACCAGCGCGTAGCCGGAACCCTCTTCCTCATGGAAGCGCAGGTGGTTGGCGGAAAACGCGCCGATCAGCGCGCGCACGCGGTTGGGGTTCTTCAAGTCGTAGGCCGGATGCGTCATCAGCCGCTTCACGGTGGCGATCGTTTCCGGCAAGGGCGAAGACGCCTGCAGGCTCATCCATTTGTCGAGCACGAGGGGATTGTTGGCGAAGCGGTCGTGGAGATGCGCCAGCGCTGCTTCGCGCTCCGGCCACTCCATGCGCACCAGCGCGGCAAGGCCGGAGATCATGTCGGTCATGTTGGTGGCGGAACGGTAATGCTGATCGGCGAGGCGTGCCGAGTCTTCAGTTTCGGCAGCCGTGATGTAGCGCAGGCACACATTGCGCAAGCGCCGCCGTCCGGCCGAAGCGGCATCCGGCGTGTAGTCGCCCGCCGCGCCAAGCTTGTCGTACAACGCATGGAACGTTTCAGCATGTGCTTGCGCGATCGCAACGATCAGCGCGTTGCGCGCCTCGTGTATGGCGACGGGATCGGCTGGCTGCATCTTGAGCGCGAGTTCGCCTTCCGATGGCGGCATCAGCATCTCGGCGGCGAACGCATGATCGTTATCCGCCTTGACCAGCACGTCGCCGATGGCGTCGACATAGATCGCATCGGCGCGCGGCGCGATGCCGGAATGTTCCGTCTCCGCCATCTCGATCAGCACGTCGGTGGCCAGCGCCTGTCCGGCTTCCCAGCGGTTGAACGGATCGGGATCGCGCGCCATCAGCGCGGCGCGATCCGCTTCGCTCGCCTTCACCGCGAAAAGCACCGGCGCCGAGAAGCCGCGGCCGATGGACAGCATCGGCTCTTCCGGTACATCGACGAACACAAAGCGCTGCTCGGCTTCGGTGAGTTCGAGCACGCGCTCCTCCGGCCCCACGGCGTTCTCGCCCTCGAGCGTCAACGGAATGGGCCGCTCGCTTTTCGCCACGAAACCCACGCGCACGGGAATGAGCATCGGCGCCTTCTCAGGCTGATCCGGAGTCGGCGGCAGGGATTGGCGCAAGGTCAGCGCGTATTTCTTGGTGATCGCATCGTAAGCGCCTTCGGCCTCCACGGTCGGTGTGCCGGCTTGGGCGTACCACAGGCGGAACTGCTTGAGATCGCGGCCATTGGCATCTTCGAAGCATTTCACCCAATCTTCGATGGTGACGGCTTGTCCATCGTGGCGCTGGAAGTAGAGATCGGTGGCCTTGCGGTAACCTTCCTCGCCCACCAGGGTCTTCAGCATGCCGATGATTTCGGAGCCCTTCTCGTAGACCGTCGCGGTGTAGAAATTGTCGATGGTGATGTAGCTCTGCGGCTGCACCGGATGAGCCAACGGACCGGCATCTTCCTGGAACTGCCGCATGCGCAGCATCTTCACATCCTCGATGCGCTTGACGCCGCGGCTCCTCTGATCCGCGGAAAAATTCTGGTCGCGGAAGACGGTGAGGCCTTCCTTCAGCGACAGCTGGAACCAGTCGCGGCAGGTGATGCGGTCGCCGGTCCAGTTGTGGAAGTATTCGTGCGCCACCACACCTTCGATGCGCGCGTAATCCTCATCGGTTGCGGTATCGGGCGAGGCGAGCAGCACCTTGTCGTTGAAGATGTTAAGGCCCTTGTTCTCCATGGCGCCGAAATTGAACGCGCTGACTGCCACGATCATGAAGATGTCGAGATCGTATTCGCAGCCGTACTTCTCTTCGTCCCAACGCATCGCGCGCTTGAGCGAATCCATTGCGTAGACGACCTTCGGCTCGTTGCCGTGCTCGACATAGATGCGCAGGTCCACCGGCTTGC
>DASYBT010000225.1:0-6157 GCA_036500585.1 Rhizomicrobium sp. | reverse complement strand
CGGTCTTCCAGGGAATGGAAGGCGACGACGGCGAGACGACCACCCGCCTTCAACACACGCTCGGCCGCTTCCAGGCCGCGCTCCAGCTCACCCAACTCATCGTTCACATGGATGCGGAGCGCCTGGAAGGTGCGGGTGGCGGGATGGATCGGCTCGCGCAAAGCCGCCGGCCCGAGCGCCTTCGCCACGACATCGGCCAACTCCTTCGTGCGGGACAGGGGACGGGCCGCGATAATGGCGCGGGCGACACGGCGGGCATGGCGCTCCTCGCCCAGGGTGGCGATGATCTTGGTCAAGGTCTTCTCGTCGGCGGTGTTCACCACATCGGCGGCGGACGGGCCTTCCTTCGACATGCGCATGTCGAGCGGGCCATCCTCGCGGAAGGAGAAGCCGCGTTGTGGTTCGTCGAGCTGATAGGACGAGACGCCGAGATCGAGAACCACGCCGTCGCTCTGGCCGCCGCGCTGTTCGGCAAACAGCTCATCCATCTCGGCAAAGCTGCCGAACGCCACCGCAAGCCGGCCGTCAAATCGCGTTGCGATCTCTTGCCCGCGGGCGATCGCGTCGGGATCGCGATCGATGCCGAGCACCGAGCAATCGGCGGCATCGAGAATGGCGCGGGCATAACCGCCGCCGCCGAAGGTGCCGTCGATGTAGCGGCCGCCATCCTGCGGGGCCAGCGCCTCCAGCACTTCGGCGAGCATCACGGGGATGTGGCCGCTCATACCACGCCCCCGTCGAGCCCGAGCAGCTTCTGCATCTCCAGGGTCCGGCCCGGCTCGATAGCTGCGAAGCGGTCCGGGTCCCACATTTCGAACAGCCCATAGAGGCCATTGAAGAAAACACGGTCCTTCAGCCCGGCATGAGCAATCAGTTCATCGGGGATACGGACCCGGCCCTCGTCGTCGAACGAGAGCATCGTGGTCTGCGCCGCATAGGTGGCGCGGATGATGTATTCGCGGCTGCCTGGCTGGAGGGTATCGAGGGTGGCGCCAAGCTTATCGAGCTCGGCCTTGCCGAAGCCGCGCAAGACATGGGGGCCCCCGGCCTTGGAACACAGGAAGCCGTCGGGGGTTTGCTGCTCGGCGAGGACCTGGCGGTAGGTGGCAGGGATGCTGACCCGGCCCTTGGAGTCGAGCTTGTTGGTATGTTGCGAGGTGAATGCCGATGCCGATGCCACGGCTTGCCGCCCCTAAAGCCCTTGCAGCGATCGATCCCCTCGGCCGTGCTGTCTGCGCCAAAGAAGCCTGATGCCCCGCGGCGCATGGGCGGCAATGATGTATCATGGGATAGAATGGGACGCAATGGGAAAAGCCAAGGTTTCTGAGGGACTTGGCGGGTCTAGATGTGGTGGCGACCTTTCTACTGGTAGAAAACTGTGAAACAAAGCGGCAACTTGGCAAGCTTAACGCGCTGCCTGTTAAGGAAGCGTTAACCGAAGCCGTCCGATTCCGTGCTGCCGCCCGCTGGAGTCTTTCCTCCAGGCGCTGCTCAGCCAGCACCGCTTTGGCCCAAGCGAGATTGACCCGAGCCTGGCGCAGGAAATCGCGCACTTTGGCCCGAAACGCCTTGGCTTCGCGGGTGTGACAGCCAGTCTTCACGGCATTGCGGTTGCCTGGCGGAGCACCGCGGCCGCGTTTCCCACCCGGAAGCCCACCAGATGTTGGGGTGGCGCCGCTAGGAATTGTTTTCACGGATTTCGAAATTGTCCGCGCCTGCGCGGCGGACGCGGAAGTGTCGTCCGCAGGAATTGTTTTTCGATTTTTTTGATTTGCGGCATGCAGCGCGGCGGATCGGCGGGCTCGCGCCAGCTCCTCCACCGAAGTCATCCATCGCGAGAGCGCACGCGCGTTCGCAAGGCGCTCGCGGCTGTCATCCCGCCGCTCTCCGATTGCCTTGAACTCTTGCGCAAGCGCCACGCGTCTGAACTCCGAGCAGACTTCGAACCGGCATCCTACACCAGTTTTGGACGGTGAGAACAAATAAAATACGAAAAATTATAAGCCGCTGAATCTAAAACGTAATTTCGTATCGAACTTGCTGCATTCGGAGAAGAAACGCCGCGCTCAGGGTACTACGCCGGAAGCAAAGCAACGGCCCGGCGGGGTCGCGACGCAACGGCGGGGCCGCCGCGGCCTTCCGCAGCCAATAATTGTGAATCCGCGAATTACCTGCTTAACCACGCGGCAACTTGAACGCTTGCCCTTAACGATGAGCGAAACCGCACCCACTTTGGATTTGAAGCTGCTGCTCGAAAGGCTTGTTGGACAGGTGTGCGAGCGCAATTGCACCTTGCCGCCGGCCGCGGTGATCGCGCTGCAGAGTGGAGGTAGCGGCCTCGGGTACAGTCAGCTCAACGAACTACTGCTGCTGCTCGGCTTCGACAGAGTTACTCACTCATTCTTTCAATTTCTTGTAAACGGAGAGACCGCCTATCAAGTCGGTGCAGCCATCAAGACGATGCAGCAACTCGCCGACGCCACGGACCGATTTCGCAAGCTCTCTCTATTGATGTACGGCAACGTCAAATTTGGGTTTAAAGCACTGTCGACCAACGATGCCTTGTTGGAAGAGATGCTTGAGCAAAACAGCCCAGTGGAATTGAATGTTTTTCATTCCCGGCACGACCCTATTCGCCCAATCAATACAATTGCGCCTGAAAAAACGTACTACCTGGGGTACGTGATCGAGAGAGAACTCAGAGAAAGGCTGAAGAACCCTGACGACACCGCGGCCCAAGCGGAGGAAAAAGAACGGCTTAGTATTGTTAAGATCGGAACAGAAAATCACGAAGCGTACCTCGCGTCAGATCATTTGGATGTATATGTCGCCACGTCAATGCGGCAACGGCACGAATACGTGGCCGTAAACAAACTAACGACTGAAATCTTCTCGCACCCTGAGCTGGCAGAGCTTAAACTGCGATGGTTTGATCCAACACAGGCATACTGCGGCAATCGCATCGACAAAGGGCTTTCGGAAGCACTGATGCTGCGGAGGGCCGCGTGCACAATTTACCTGGTCCAGGAAACCGACACCTTGGGCAAGGATTCGGAATTGGCCTCCACGCTGGCCCAAGGCAAACCAGTCATCGCGTTCGTGCCGGAGGTTAGTGACTCCTTCGCGCACAATCTGTTAGCCGAATTTCAAGCCCTTGGCACTCACGAAAGTGCTCAATCCTTCTTGCTACAGCAATTTGAAATATTTGGCCCAAATCTCGCTTGGAAGGATCCCAACATCAGAAAATGGACCGATGCACCCCAATCCATGCCCATCGAGGACGGTCTCAAGAAGTTACAGCAGTCGATCCAAAGGCACTATGATACGCGGGCAAGAACACTGACAGAAACTCATCCCCTCGGCATCCAGGTGAATTTGGCCACTGGCGTCGCCAATGGCGTCCTGGTTGTGCGGACTGCCGGAGATTGCGCTAAGCTCGTTCGGCGAATCATCACAGGCACGTTAGAGTTCGAGATTGAGGAAACCCAAGACGCAATCAACCTGAGAGAAAAAATCTCTCGCTGCATTTTTCGTGTCATGACTAGAGAGGCCATGCTGATGAATGCGTTTTGGAACTTCTATCTCGATCCAAGCGAATAGGACCCCCGAAATGACAAGAAAAGAGACATCCAAGAGAGCCAGCCCCTATGATCTGAATGCAACTTCAAGAACACGCAAGACGAGCATGCCTTCTCACCCCGCGAAGTCCATATCACGAAGCCCTTATGCTCTCTCCTATGCGTCTTCATTGAAGGTTGCTCTTAGCCGGAAGCGCTAATCTCGCTCGACCGACTCCAAAAATTCTACGGGTCATCTCTTCCCGAAATGATTTCCGACTCGACCTCTAAACGCCAGGACGAATTGTTAGAACGTTCAGGCGGGCGCCGAAGAGGGGCTCCGTGCGACGCCTTCCCGCCCATCAGCTGAGATGCGGCAAAGGCCGCACTTGCCGGGATCGCGCAACACTGCGACGATCCCGACGCTTCGTGATTTCGTTCGAGGCCGGTGTTCGCCACAGGAGGAATTCGGAGTGGCATTCACGCGTTGGTCCGGCCGACGGGCCATGCTCCAGATCTCCATTCTGACTTTGGCCCTTCTGCCATCGGTTGCCCACGCCGATTCCATTCTGTCGCCTGCCGGCCCGGTCGGCCGCGCCGATGCCCTCATCCTGATCGACGCGCTCGTCATCATGCTGGCCATTGTCATTCCGACGATGATCGCCACCCTGGCCTTCGCGTGGTGGTATCGCGCTTCCAACACGCGCGCCGTTTATCGGCCCGACTTCGTCTATTCGGGCAAGCTCGAGCTGGTGGTGTGGTCGATTCCCGCGCTCACCATCTTCTTTCTCGGCGGCGTGATCTGGATCGGCAGTCACAGGCTCGATCCGTTCGAGCCGCTACCGTCGGCTGTGAAGCCCTTGGAGATCGAAGCAATCTCCTTCGACTGGAAATGGCTGTTCATCTATCCCGACCAGAACATCGCGACGGTGAACCAGCTGGTGATCCCGGTCGGGCGTCCCCTGCACTTCCGCATCACATCGGCCTCCGTGTTCAACGCGTTTTTCGTGCCGCGGCTGGGCTCCATGATCTACGCGATGAACGGCATGGTCAGTCAGCTCAACCTCCAGGCCGACAAGCCGGGCAAGTATCTCGGAATCTCCGCACAGTTCAGCGGCGACGGATTCCCCGACATGCGCTTCGATCCCGTCGCCGTGCCGCAGGCGCAGTTCACCAGCTGGTCGGCCGGCGTGAAAGGCGCCCCGCTCGATCGGGCCGCAGTCAATCAGCTTCTGAAGCAGAGCCGCGCCGTGAAGCCATACACCTATAAAGGAGTCGACCCGACGCTGTTCAATGCGATTGCCATGCAGAAGCTGCCGCCGGGTGAAGGTCCGCAATCTGGCCGCGGCGGAGCCGGCACCCAGAACGTGGTGCCGAACGGAGGCACCCGATAATGCTCGGCAAGCTCAGCTGGGATGCCATCCCGTTCGATCAACCGATCCCGCTGATCGCCGGCGCGGTCGTGATGCTGATTGTTCTCGGCGTGATCGCCTTCGTCATCGTCAAAGGTTGGTTTCCCTACATCTGGAACGAATGGATCACCAGCGTCGATCACAAGCGCATCGGCATCATGTACATGCTGCTCGGGCTTGTGATGCTGCTGCGCGGCTTCATCGACGCCATCATGATGCGCACGCAGCAGGCGCTCGCCTTTCACGCACAAGGGTACCTGCCGCCGGAGCACTACGACCAGGTGTTCTCGGCGCACGGCACCATCATGATCCTGTTCGGCGTCATGCCCCTCGTCATCGGCATCATGAATTTCGTGGTGCCGCTGCAATTGGGCGTACGCGATGTGGCGTTCCCCACGCTCAATTCCGTGAGCTTTTGGCTGACCGCAACCGGCGCGCTGCTGGTGAACCTCTCGCTTGTCATCGGCGAATTCTCGCGCGTGGGCTGGCTTGCCTATCCGCCATTGTCGGAGTTGCGCTACTCGCCCGGCGTTGGTGTCGACTATTATTTGTGGGCCCTGCAGATCTCCGGCGTGGGCACCTTGCTCACCGGGATAAACTTCGTCACCACGATCCTGAAAATCCGCGCGCCGGGCATGACGTATCTGCGCATGCCCATGTTCTGCTGGACGTCGCTTGCCGCCTGCCTGTTGATCATCGCGGCGTTCCCGGTGCTGACCGCCACCTTGGCGATGCTGACGTTGGACCGCTATCTCGGCTTCCACTTCTTCACCAACGAGGCCGGCGGCAACGCGATGATGTTCGTGAACCTCATCTGGGCGTGGGGCCATCCCGAAGTTTACATCCTCGTTCTGCCGGCCTTCGGCATCTATTCGGAAGTGATCTCCACCTTCTCGGGCAAGCCGCTGTTCGGCTACCGCTCGATGGTGGTAGCGACACTCTTCATCTGCATCGTCTCATTCTGTGTCTGGCTGCACCACTTCTTCACCATGGGTGCCGGCGGCGACGTGAACGCAGCCTTCGGCATCGCCACCAGCATCATCGCCGTCGGCACCGGGGTGAAGATCTACAACTGGATCTTCACCATGTATGGCGGGCGGATCAACTACGCGCCGCCGATGCTGTGGGCGCAGGGATTCCTCGCAACCTTCGTGATCGGCGGCATGACCGGCGTGCTGCTGGCGGTGC
>DASYBT010000224.1:0-37256 GCA_036500585.1 Rhizomicrobium sp. | reverse complement strand
TCGCCGACCTGTTCCTCGAGCACGGCGACGCGGGCGATAGCATCCTGCTCGCCGCGCACGGTGCGCTCGAGATCGCTGATGCGCTCGGCCGCCGAGCCCGCCCAGAACAGCGCGCCCGCCGTCTGCAACAAAAAAGCCGCCACGAGGGCGGCCGGGATCTTCTTGGCATCCAGCACCGGCTGGATGTGTTCGGTGATGACGGTCATTTTTACTGTCTCGTTTCAGCAAAGCCTGTCATCCCCGGCCGAGCGAAGCGTCAGCTTCGCGAGGGGAAGGGGACCCAGGAGGTGAAGCGACCTCGTTGCGGACGCAGTGGCAGGTCGCCGTGCGACAATTTCGAAAGCCGTGATGTACCGCTACCTGGGTCCCCTTCCCTCGCACTCGCGTGCGCGAATGCTCGCCGGGGATGACAACGGTTAGCAGTTGTGCCATCGCGCACTCATCCCAGCACATCTCCGCCATCCACTGGCCCGTAGCCGGCGGCGGTGCGTTTCTCGTTCAAGGTGAGGAACGTCGCGGCGTTGAGCTTGTCCCATGTGGATTCGCGCGCTTCGGCCAGTGCTGCCACGGCATCGATGTCGTAGCCCAGGCGAACACCCTCGCCGAATTTCGGTGCGAGCCACGCGGTCAACTGGCCGGCGGTGCGCGCCACCAGCGGCAGCACCGTCTGGCGCCAGAACGACAGATTCGCCTCCACATAATTCGAATAAGTATTGTCGCCGGGAATGCCGAGCAGCATGGGCGGCACGCCGAACGACAGCGCGATCTCGCGCGCGGCGACATCGCGGGTGTTGGCGAAATCGAGATCGGCCGGCGAATGGCTCATGCTCTGCCACGAGAGGCCGCCTTCCAGCACCATCGGCCGGCCGGCATTCAGCGCGCCGGTGTAGCCATCTTCCAGCTCGCGCTTCAGCCGCTGCCATTGCTCGCCACTGAGATTCGGCGCGCCGTCCGGCCCTTTGAACACCAGCGCGCCGGATGGCCGCGCCGCATTGTCGAGCAGCGATTTGCTCCACGCCGCACCCTGGTTGTGCACATCGACGGCGTTCATCGCCGGCGCGATCGGCGAAAGACCGTAAGTGTCGTCGAGCGGATGAAACAGGGTAGCGTGCAGCACGGGAAGGAAACCGGATGCATCGCGCACCAATCGCATGGTCTTTCCGTCTACGGAATATTCGTAGGCGGATGGCCAGCCGCAGGCACCCTCGATCACCTTGATGCGGTCGGGGCGCAGCGCATAGAGCTCGCGGACCTCGCCGCTGATCATGGCGGCCTGCATGTAGGCATTGCCGGAGCACTGCAGGAACGCGTACCAGCGCTCGAACAGTGCGGTTCCGGACTCTCGCGCGTTCGGCTTGTTCAGCAGCGCGCGCAGCGGATGGTCGCTCACCTTCTCGGCACCATCGTAGACAAGGAACGGCACCGAGGCGGCGCCTTCCGCGATCATGCGCACGCAACGATAGACGATGGCGTTCCCCATCACGGCCTTGGTGGCGAGGCTTCTGTAATCGCGCGGGCTCCAGTTCGGTTGCCCGAGCATCGACAGCGCGATCAGCGGCCCGGACTTCGTTTCCGGCGCACGCGTATGTGCCCGCGCCGCAAAGCGCCAGAGGAATTGGTTGAACATGATCTGTCCTTGTGAATTCCCTCGCCCCCACGAATGTGGAGATTGAGGAGGTTTGAGCGCTGTTACTCCCCTCCCCCAACGAGGGGAGGGGTTGGGGGTGGGGGGCCTATCAACAAGCGGATCTGTTGAGCGATCGAATCCGCATTGGCTTCGACATTCCAAAACCGAATGACGCGATAGCCGACAGACTCCAGGAATTTCGTGCGCTCTGCGTCGCATCTCATCTGCTCAGGCGTCGCATGATGTAGACCATCGAGTTCGATGACGATCTTGGCGCGATGACAGACAAAGTCGACATAGTGGTCTCCGATCGGGGCCTGTCTCCTAAAGTGCAGACCTTCACGGCGAAGCAGTCGGAGCCCGCGCCAAACTCTTTTTTCGGATTCGGTTTCGTTCTTGCGAAGCGCTCTTGCTCTCTTGATTGACATTGTTCGCCCCCCACCCCTGCCCCTCCCCTCGTTGGGGGAGGGGAGATTCTGGATTGAAAGTTTCGCTGAGTTGTGTCGTGGTTGTCGCAAGCCACTCCGCGGCTCCGCGTGCAGATTGGCTAAGCGAAGCGCGCTTTCGGTTGCGCGGCGGGTTTGCCGAGGAAGAGTTCCGTCAGCGCCCACACCAGCGCATCGTAACGATCCGGCGATGGGCCGGTGCCGTCGTACTGGCACATCTGATCTTCCAGCTGCGCAAAGTGGCCGACGTGATGCACGCGGCCCTGCTCGTACAGCGCGGCGACCGGTTCGGCGCGCGCCATCTTGCTCTTGGCCGCGTGCACCTTCTTCACCTTCATGTTGCGATTGAGGCTGCGCAGCGTGTTCTCCACCATGTCGCCTCCCTGGTTCGCTTCCGCGATCAAACAGGTGGCTTCGAAATCGAGATAGGCATCGGCGGCGCGTCCCGCCCAATCGCTGGGGCCCATGTGATCCTTCGAATAGTCGCCGAGCACATAGGCCTGATCGCCAAGCTGCCCGACGGCGACGATACCGCAACCGCCGCCGCGGCTGGCCGGCGGATCGACGGCCACGACAACGCGATCGCAGGACGGCGCTTCTTTTGCGCGGCTGCGGTCGATCATGTCGCGGCGCCACCACGCGCGCTCGGCGTCTTCGATGATTTCGCCGTCGAGCTCCTGTCGGCCCAATCGCGTGCCGCCGTATTGTGCCTTGAGCGACTGCAGAAAATTCGCCGGCAAATTCGATGCATTGTCGAACGTCGTCGCATGCGTGCGGATCGTGTCCGGCGCGGCGGCCAGTTCGATCAGCGATTTCAGCGGCCGCGGTGTCGTGGTGATCATCAGCTGCGGATGATCGCCCAGCCGCAATCCCATGCGGATCATGTCGAGCGCCGCACCGGCATCCGGCCATTTCGCGAACTCATCGCCCCAGGCGAACTCGAACTGATGGCCGCGCAGCGAATCGGGCTCGTCGGCGGAGAGCACCGTCGCCACCGCGCCGCTGCCCGGCCAGGTCACGCGCCGAAGCGAAGGCTCGTATTCGGCGCCTTCGCTCACGCTCAACAATCCCGACTGGCCTTCGATCATGATCGCGCGGGCTTCGGAATGGGTGGCGGCGATGAGCGCCACGCGAACAGCGCGGCCGGTTCGCACATGCCCCGCCACCCACTCCGCGCCGGCGCGCGTTTTGCCGGCTCCACGCCCGCCGAGGAAAAGCCAGGTGTTCCATTCTCGATCAGGCGGAAGCTGATCGGCACGCGCTTCACAACTCCACGCCGTCACCAGATGTCGCGCCTGCCTTTCGCTTAGAATCTTCTTCAGCACGCGCTTTCTTATGTGCGGCGGCAATGATGCGATCGATTCGAGTTTCGAGCACTTCGACTGCATGTCCATCGATGGTCACGGCCTTGGTCTTGCGGGCGGCGCTGCGCTCGGCTTCGAGCTTCACCAGGCGCTCCATGGTGCGTTCGAGATGCCCGAGGATGCGCGCATTGCGCTCGCGCTCGACCGCCTCGATGTTTTCCTTGATCGCTTCCATCTGCGAGAGCTGCCGTCTCAGTTCGACGAAAATGCGCATGATGACGTTGTCCAACTCCTCTTGATCGATGTCGTTGGGATTGAGTCCTTTTAGCGCGCGTGCAATGGCACGCGGGCCGAATTCCTCCGGCACGTGGGGCATGGCGATGTTTTCTTCTTGAATTGCTTGAGTAGCGCCCGCCCTTAGAGGACGAGCGTCCGAATATTCTTCGTCTTCGCGGCAGCGATCAGTTCGTCGTCAATCGTGCCAAGCGGCGCGCCAAGGCGCAGCGCCAGTTCCAAATACGCTGCATCGTACAAAGTCAGATCGCATTCCCGCGCAAGTACAAGGGTCGCGTTCCAGGCACAGCGGTCTGTGTCCGCATCGATGACAATTGGAAGCGCGGTCAGGCGCTCAAGAGAGCGGTCGACGAAGGCTTCATCGCACCGGCCACGCAGAACCGACACGCGCAAAACATTTGCGACTTCCAGCCGCCAGAGCGATGGAACGACCGCGCCGGATTGAGATACCTCCCGCATCACCTGCTGTGCAGCGCCCGTATGTCTTTCTTGGAGCAACGCCGCAATGGTCAGCGACGCATCGAGCACGAGGCTCATTTACGGCCTTCGTTGATCAAATCCTTGATTCTGAGATCGCCCAACGAGTAGCGTTTGCTGTCTGCGATAATCTCCTCCATCGCTTTGCCGGCACGCTCCCGTTGTTCGGGCGTGATGCGCGAACGACGCACGAGAATCTCGCCGTTCCGCGCTTCAATTTCGACGCTCTCGCCATCGCGCAATCCGGCCGTCTGAGCGACATCGTCGGGAACGCGTATCGCGAGGCTCTCACCCCATTTTCCGATCTGCGCCTGTGTCATCGTCGTTTCCTTCGATCGCTATCCCGCACCGAACATAAACCACTTGACGACCAGGAAACACGAAGGCCGGAGGGTTGGTGACCCACCGGCCCTTGGCTCAGGGCGCAGTTCCAGAGGTGAGGAGAACATGCCGGATGAGCGGCACGCTGTCAAGCGCTTCCTGAAAAAATATTCTCTGAAGAATACTTATTCCCATCAAGGCCAGCGCGATTCCTGCATTTCAGGGTGCCAAATTCTCCGAAAATCACGCCCGGCGCGACAGCCTGCGCCGGCCGACATCGATCGATTCCACCGTCGCGCCCGCCTGCAGATGGGCGCGAAACGCCGCGCTCAGGGTCTCGCGCAGCCAGACATGGCCGGGATCGGCATTGTTCTTGGCGTGCCAGGAGATGCAGCAGGGCTGATTGGGCACCGCCGCCGGCAATTCGTGCGACACAAGATCGAAGTTGCGGGCGATCTCGCGGAAGTACCAGCGCGGCATGAGTCCCACGAGATCGGTGCGCTCGATGATGGGCGGCATGGCGCCGACCCGCGGCACGGCATAGACCTCGCGCCGATCCATGCGCTGCGCGGCGATGTTGGTGGATGCGTTGACCGCGTTGCGCACTTCCGGGACCAGCACGATGTGCGGCAAGGCGCGCCACGTCGCCACGTCGAGCGGGCCTGCGATTTGCGGATGGCCGCGGCGCGCCACCAGAACGAGATCGGATTCGCCAAGGGTCTCGCTGACGATGTCCTGCACCACCGGCGGAAAGGCATAGACCGCGAGATCGAGCAGGCCCTCGCGAATCTGCCGCACGAAATCGCTGCCAAACACACCGACCACCTCCACCGTCACCTGCGCCGCGCGGTCGGTGATGATTCGCAGCAGCGGCGGCATCACGATCGGCTCGAACACGTCCGCCAGCAGGATGCGGAAGTGCCGCTTGTAGGTGGCCAGATCGAGCTCGGCCGGCGCCAATTGCTGACCGATCATCTGCAGCGCCTCGCGCACGGCGCCGGCGATCTGCGTCGCACGCGTCGTCGGCTCTACACCGCGGCGGGCGCGCACGAACAGCGGATCGCCCAACAGCTCGCGCAGGCGCGACAGCGCGTTGGAGACGGCAGGCTGCGACAGCGCCAGTTGCTCGGCAGCACGGCTGATGTTCCGCGTGGCGTAGACGGTGTCGAACACAACCAGCAGATTGAGATCGAGCTTCTTGAGATTAACCGTCGCCAAAAAATCCCCCGCCATCCACCGTTATTGACGGCCTGAATATCACATATTCAAACAAAGAAGTTCCGCTTCATCAGGAGTTTGTTAACGTGAGACCGCAGGGGGACAGGGGATTGCCGCAAAACCGGTCGTTCAGCGCCGCTGCCCGCGCGCAACAGGGAAGTTCGATGCACATCAGGTCTAACAGCACAAGCCGCGACTATGCGTCCGTTCCGGCGCGGGAGTCCGCCCCATGACCCAACTCACGGTCGTTTCCAAGCTGCAGATCGAAGACGATTTCGCCTGGACCATGCGCCTGTGCACCGAGGTGCAGGCCAGCCGCGAGGTGCTGGAGATGGCTACGATGCGCTTCGTGCGCCGGAGCAAGGGCTCGATGGCCGAGCGCATCCGCATGGCGAGCGAATTATCTGGCATTCCGCGCGGCGTGATCGAGCAATTGGTGAAGGCGCGCCCGTAGCGCCGCCGCCCGCGAGAATGGCTGCTCCCGCGAAGGCTGCGCGTACAGCCCGATAGATTCTCCGCCTGCACAACTTGTCTTCAGGGCATTCCGCATCCCGCAATGCGGGTGCCGCATTCTTGAAGACCGCCCGCATCGATTCACCAACCACCGGCGATCGAAGATGCGTGCAGCGAATGATTCCGGCCTGACAGCACGGAAATAAGACAGCGGTATCTCATTTGGCAAGCGCCGCCTCACTCGACAGAAGTTCGCGTGATTTCTGGTCCTTTGCGACCATATCGGCTTGCGACACCGATACCTCCTATGCAGAGTGCGGTCCGGCAAAATTGGGGGTGGGGCATGGCCAAATTCAAAGGCACGAACGGCGACGACGTCATCAACGGGACGTCGGGCAATGACAGTTTCAATCTTCGGCAGGGAGGCAGCGACACCGCGAATGGCGGCGACGGCAACGACGTCTTCAGCATGGGTGACACGCTCAATGCCGGCGATCGCATCGACGGCGGCACGGGGACGGACACAGTTGCGCTCGACGGCGACTATTCCGCCGGGTTGGTGCTCGACGCGCAGACGATTCAGAACGTCGAGCTCCTCCGCCTCGCCGGCGATTTCACTTACAACCTGACCCTCAACAGCGGCAACGTGGCGGCGGGGCAAACTCTCGCGATCAGCGCCAACAATGTCGGCCCCGACGGCCATCTGCAACTCGACGGATCTGCGATCACCGACGGCGATCTGTCGGTCTTCGGCAGCGCTGAGGCCGACACGATCAGCATGGGCGGCGCGCTGCATGCAGGCGATGCGATCAACGGCGGCGCCGGCAACGATACGCTGATCCTCGACGGCGACTATTCGGCCAGCCTGGTGTTCGGCAAGCAAACCATGCGCAACGTGGAGGCGCTCCAGCTCACCGGGCACAACGGCTATGACCTGACACTCAACAACGCCAATGTCAGTGCCGGCCAGACGCTCACCGTTCATGGCGACAGCATCGGCACCGGCGGCTACCTGCATTTCGACGGCTCGGCCGAAAAGGACGGTTCGTTCTCCATCACCGGCAGCCACGGCGACGACATCCTGATCGGCGGCCAGCTAGCCGACACGATCTCGCTGGCCGGCGGCGGCGCCGATACCGTGCATGGCGGCGGCGGCGATGACAACATCCGCGCCGGCGCCACGCTGACATCGGCGGACAGCATCGACGGCGGCGACGGCTTCGATACCGTTGTGCTCAGCGGCGACTACACCGGCGGCAACGCACTGGTGCTCGGCCCCTCGACCATCACCAATGTCGAGGAACTGTCGCTGACCGCCGGCCACAGCTACGACATCACGACAAACGACGCGACGGTGACGACTACCGGGTTCGCCAATCCGTTTGTTGTCGATGCGTCGCAGCTTGGAACGTCAAACTCGCTCGTCTTCGACGGCAGCGCCGAGACCAGAGGCAGCTTCAACATCGAGGGCGGCCTCGGCAACGATACGATCACCACGGGGGGCGGAGGGGACTCGATCAATCTCCGCCAGGGCGGCACCGACACAGTCCATTCGGGTGGCGGCGACGATTACGTCAACGCCGGCGGCACGTTCGACCTCACGGACAGCCTCGACGGCGGCAGCGGCTATGACACCCTCGAACTCACCGGCAACTACGCCGGCGCCAACGCGCTGCATCTGACCGATACCATGCTCGCCAATTTCGAGGAAATGCGTCTCGAGCCCGGCGGCAGCTACGACATCACCACTTCAGACGGCACGGTGGCGGCTGGCGTGCAATTCATCGTCAATGGCAGCTTCCTCGGCGCCTCCGATAATTTCACCTTCGACGGCTCGGCCGAGACGGATGGCAGCTTCGATCTCTCGGCCGGCCAAAGCGACCACACGCACCTCACCGGCGGCGCCGGCGACGACACGTTCGATCTGTTCAACATCGATTCCACCGCGGACACGGTGGTGCATGGCGGCGGCGGCGACGACTTCATCTCGTTCGCCGGCAATTTCAACAGCTCGAGCCAGATCATCGATGGCGGAACGGGCAGCAACGCGATGCTGCTGCAGGGCAATTATTCGTCGGTGAGCCTGCTGTCCCCCGAGATCAGCAACATCCAGACCGTCATGTTCCGCGGCGCCTATGTCACCGGGGTGCAGATTTCCGGCGACATCTCCGGCGGACAGACGCTTATTGTCGATTCGACCGCCCAGACCTATTCCGGCGCCACGCTGTCGCTTGACGCGAGCAATTCCGCTACCGCCATCGATCTCAAGGCGGGCGAGGGCCACAACACGGTCACCGGCAGTGCGTTCGCCGACATTTTCGAGATGGGCGCGACCTTCTCGACATCGGATTCCATCGATGGCGGCGGCGGCGCGGACCTGCTGATCCTCGACGGCAACTACACCGGCGGCAACGCGCTCGTTCTCAACGGCTCGATGATGCAGAACATCGACGTGCTGCGCCTGAACGGCCCGTTCGACTACGCCATCAGCACCAACGACGATCTCCTCGGCGCCGGTCAAACCCTCACCATTAATGCCGGGCCGATTGCCGGCGGACACAGCCTGACCTTCGACGGTTCGGCGGAGCTCGACGGCAGCTTCGCCATCTTCGCCAGCGCAGGAGACGACAATCTCACCGGCGGCGCGCAGGACGACAGCTTCAGCCTCTCGCGCGGCGGCAACGACACCGTCCACGGCGGCGGCGGCAACGACACGATCAATATGGGCGCAGCGTTCACCGCTGCGGACGCGCTGGACGGCGGCGCCGGCAGCGACACCGTGAAGCTCGACGGCGATTACACCGGCGCGAGCGCGCTCGTCTTCAGCGCGACGACGATGACCAGCGTCGAGAGCCTCGTTCTCGCCGGCGGCCACAGCTACGACATCACCACCAACGATGCGACCGTTGCCGGTGGAGGGAACCTCGACGTGGATGCCTCTGCGCTTGGCGCCACGGATTCGCTCACGCTGAATACAAGCGCCGAGACGGACGGAAGCTTCGCCATCACCGGCGGCGACGGCAACGACACCATCAATATGGGCGCAGCGTTCACCGCGGCCGACAGGATCGACGGCGGCGCGGGCAACGACACGCTCAACCTGGATGGTGATTATTCGGCCGGCGTGACCTTCGGCGCGACCACCCTCACCAACGTCGAGAACATCGTTGTGGCTGCGGGCCACAGCTACAACCTGACCGCCAACAACGCGACGGCGCACGGCAACCTGGCGGTGAACGCCGCAGCGCTGGGCGCTGCCGACAGCCTCACTTTCGACGGTTCGGCGGTGACCTCCGGCCTCTTCCAGATGACCGGCGGCGCCGGTAACGATGTGCTCAGCGGTGGTTCGCGGGCCGACACTTTCGACCTCACCCATGGCGGCAATGACACCGCCCATGGCGGTGGCGGCGACGACATCTTCAACATGGGTGCGGCATTCACCGCGGCAGACAGCATCGATGGCGGAACGGGCGCCGACACCCTGAATTTGGACGGCGACTATTCGGCCGGCGTGACCTTCGGCGCCACCACACTCACCAATGTGGAGAACATCGTTCTTGCCGCCGGCCACAGCTACAGTCTGACCATCGCCGCCGCCACCGTAGCCTCGTTTCAACCGCTGACGGTGGACGGCTCTGCATTGGGCGCGGGCGACGCCTTCACCTGCGACGGCTCTGCGGCCAGCGGCCAGGCTTTCTTGTCCTTTGTTGGCGGCGCCGGCACGGACACGCTGACGGGCGGTGCCGGGTCCAACGATTTTCATATGGGCGCCGGTCTTACGGCTGCCGATACCATCGTTGGCGGCAGCGGGAGCAACTACCTCTACCTGGACGGCGATTACTCGGCCGGCTTGACGTTTGCGGCTAACACGATCTCACACATACCGGACATCGGGCTGGTAGGCAGCTACAGCTACAATCTCACCACCAACGATGCCAATGTGGCCGCGGGCCAAACGTTGACCTTCGACCTTTATGATATGGAGGCGGGCGGCGCGTTCACCTTCAACGGTTCTGCGGAGACCGACGGCCACTTTGAAATCTTGGCGTATACGCCATTGGTCGGCGGTGCCTCCCTGGGCCCGCTCATTCTGACCGGCGGAAGTCAGCAAGATCAGTTTTACATGTACGGAAATATGAGCAGCACCGATTCCATCGATGGTGGCGGCGGAGCTGATATCCTGTCCCTGAATGGTGACTATTCGGCCGCCCTCACCTTCGGCGCTACCACGCTGACCAATGTCGAGACCATCGAACTAAGCACGGGCCACAGCTACAATCTGACGACCAGCGATGCCACCGTGGCCGCTGGCCAAACTCTGACCGTCGACGGCAATCTGCTGAGCTCCGGCGATGTGCTGACCTTCAACGGCGCTGCGGAAACCGATGGCTCATTCGCCATCACCGGCGGTAGCGGCAACGATGCGCTGACGGGTGGCTCGCAGGCCGACACCTTCAACCTCAGCGGCGGCGGCAACGACACGGTTCACGCCGGCGACGGCGACGATACCTTCAACATGGGCGCGGCATTGACCGCCTCCGATTCCCTCGATGGCGGCGCCGGCACCGACACCTTGAACCTGAACGGCGATTACTCGGGCGGCCTGACGTTCGGCGCCACCACACTCACCAACGTGGAGGACATCGTTCTAGCCGCGGGCCACAGCTACAATCTCACCACGGATGACGGGAATGTGGCTTCCGGACAGACGCTGACGGTGGACGGCTCGGCGCTGGGCGCCGGCAGTGCTGTCACCTTCAACGGCGCGGCGGAAACCGATGGCAGCTTCAACCTCACCGGAGGTGCGGGCAACGACACCCTGACCGGCGGCAGACAGGCCGATACCTTCGATCTGACCCATGGCGGCAACGACACGGTTCACGCCGGCGACGGCAACGACACCATCAATATGGGCGCGGCGTTCACCGCGGCCGACACCATCGACGGCGGCGCGGGCAACGACACACTGGTGCTGAACGGCGATTATTCCACCGAGCTCGATATCTCCAGTTCGATGCTGTCCAATGTCGAGAACCTCACGCTGACGACCGGTATTTACAATCTGAAGCTCACCGACGACACCGTGGCGGGCACGGGAATGACGATCGACGCAAGCGCGGCAAACGGAGTCACATTCGACGGTTCGGCGGAAACCACCAGCGCTTTCACCTATTTCGACGGCTCTGGCGCCGACCAAATCACCACCGGCGGCGGCGGCGATCAGATCGACCTGACTCATACCGGGAACAAGACCGTGAACACGGGCGACGGCGCCGACACTGTGACCGTGAACGGCGCTTTCGTCGATGTGGTGATCAACGCCGGCGACGGCAACGACACGATCAATATCGACGGCGCCTTCGTCAGCATGAATGTCGATGCCGGCGACGGCGCCGACAGCATCACCATCGCCGCCACCGCTGCCAACAACAATTTGGACATCCAGGGTGGCACCGGTGACGACACCATCACGTTCATGGGGGAACTGGACTCTTCGAGTGCGGTGGACGGCGGCAGCGACACCGATGTCTTGAAGCTGCTCGGCGGCGCCAGCAGTCTGGTCCTGACCGCAACGACGATCACCAATGTGGAGGAGATCGACCTCGGCGCCGGCCACAATTATGGTATCACCACCAACGACGCGACGGTCGCCGCCGGCGCGACCCTGACAATGGATGCAAGCGCGCTCGGCGCTGGCGATTCCTTGACGTTCGACGGCTCCGCGGAAACGAACGGCTCGTTCACCATTGACGGCGGCGCCGGTCTCGACGCGCTGACCGGCGGTTCCCAGAACGACACGTTCGACATGGGCGCGCTGCTGACTGCGGCCGACGCCATCGACGGCGGCGCCGGCTCCGACACGTTGAACCTGGATGGCGACTACTCCGCCGGGCTCACTTTCGGTGCGTCAACAATCGCGGACATCGAAAGCCTCGTTCTGGCGGCCGGCCACAGCTACAATCTCACAACGAATGACGGGAATGTGGCGTCCAGCCAGACGCTGACGGTGGACGGATCAGCGCTCGGTGCCGGCAATTCCTTCACCTTTGATGGCTCGGCGGAGCTCGATGGCAGCTTCGACCTCAAGGGCGGCGCCGGCACCGACACGCTGACGGGGGGGGCGCAGAATGACACATTCGACATGGGCGCCTACCTGACTGCAGCCGACACGCTCAATGGCGGCGCGGGCACCGACACGTTGAACCTGGACGGCGACTATTCGGCCGGCCTCACCTTCGGCGCCACCACGCTCGCCAATGTGGAAGACATCGCTGTTGCGCCAGGGCACAGCTATAACCTGACAACCAACGATGCCACGGTGGTTTCCGGACAGACGCTGACGGTCGATGCGTCGGCGCTCGGTGCGTCCGACACGCTCACCTTCGACGGATCGGCGGAAACCGACGGCCACTTCGCCATCACCGGCGGCGCCGGCGACGACAGCATCACCATCGGCGCGAAGAGTGTTTTCTTCGCCAGCACCATCGATGGCGGCAGCGGCGACGATACGCTCACGCTCAACGGGAATTACGGAGTCAACGCCACTCTCGGGGCCACCACCATCCAAAACATCGACACGCTCGTTCTCCAGGAATCGGGCCACGCCTATTCCTTCAATACGAACGACGCCAATGTCGCCGCCGGCCAGACCATGACGGTGGATGCGAGCGCGATCACGGAATCGATGTTCTGGAACGCGCAAGCCGAAAAGGACGGCTTCTTCAACTACAAGGGCGGCACCGGCAACGACACGATCGAACTGAGCTCCCAGACGGTGCTCGCCGGCAGCACGATCGACGGCGGCGATACGCCGACCAGCATCAACAACACCCTTTTCCTGCAGGGGGATTTTTCGACGCTCACCACCCTGGGCAGCAATATCTCGAATATCCTGAATCTCTCGCTGAACGGGGCCTTCAACTACAATTTCGTGACCACGGATGCGCTGATAACCGCGGGCGCCCATTTGAATGTGGAAAACACGGGTCTCGGCACCCACACGATCAGCTTCGACGGCTCTGCGGAAACGGATGGATACTTCGACTTCTTTGACGGCGCCGGCAATGACACGCTGACCGGCGGCGCGCAAGCCGATATCTTCAATCTCGACCTTGGCGGCAACGACACTGCCCATGGCGGCGGCGGCAACGACATGTTTTCCATGGGCGGGACGTTGACCGCCGCGGACGCCATCGACGGCGGCGCGGACTTCGACACGCTGGAGCTGCACGGCAACTATTCCGCCGGAGTGACCTTCGGGGCCTCCACCATCACCAACATCGAGACGCTGAAGCTGGACGCCGGCGACAGCTACAATTTCACCACCGACGACGCCAACGTCGCATCCGGCGCAACGCTGACGGTGAACGCGTCGGCGCTCGGCTCCTCCGATGCGTTCACCTTTAACGGCTCAGCGGAAACAGACGGCAACTTCACCATCACCGGCGGCGAGGGTGTGAACACCATCACCGGCGGCAGCGGCGACGACACCATCTCGGGCGGTCCCGACGGCACCACCACGATCACTGGCGGTCTCGGCGGCGATCATCTCGGCAGCGGCACGGGCGTCAACTATTTTGTCTATAGCAGCGGCAGCGAGTCCCTGGTCGCCAACCCGGACACAGTCTACTTCAACACCGACTCGTGCCAGTTCGATATGGGCTTTCTTCCGACCTACGATGGCGAGCACGCGATGTCGAATTCGTCCGGCGACATGGCCACGAACATCGCGAACTCCATCGGCGCCCTGAACCCGGGGGCGGGATATGCGGTGATCCTCGACGACACCCTTGGCGTCCACTGGCTTGTGGTCGACGCCAACAACGACGGCGCCTACACCGCAGGGACCGATTACGTGATTGATCTTGTGGTCTCGGGCAACATCAGCGATTTCGGGTCCGGGAGCTTCATTTAGGCGAAGCGCGGGCCGAGATCGTCAGGCGGTCTTGCGCCGGTCCGCCGCCAGATACTGCTTGACGGCGCCAAGCCCGGCGCGGGTCAGGTGCGCCTCGAGCTTGCGCCGCATGGTCTCGACGCTGACCGGCTTCACGATCACGTCGCTCACGCCGGCCTCGCGCACCCGCTCCACGTGCTTGCGCTCGGTCCCGGCAGTCACCAGCACGACGGGCACGGCCATGTCGTGCGAGCGCACGTCGTGGCGCAGCACCTTGACGAAACTGATCGCGCTCATCGGCTCGAGCCACTCGTCGCAGAAGACGATGTCGTAGGGCTCCTGCCGGAGAAGCTGCAGGGCCATCACCCCATCGGCCCGCGTCTCCAGCTTGCCGACGCCCAGGGTGGCGAGGATGCCGCGCAGCAGGTTGCGGCCGTGCGCGGTCTTGTCGACGAGAAGAACGCGGGTCTTGGCAAAGTCGGATCCCATTCACCGGCCCCCCTGGCCTGCTCTTGTTGATTCCCGACCCGGCCTTCGAACATGTGCGTCCGAAGCAGGCAGGAGTATCGCGGATGCGGGATTAAGGAGAAATGATTCGAGCGGCGGCGGAAACGACGTTCCGCGCCATTGGTTAGCGCACACTTGCAAGTTGCAACAGTCTCAGTTCCGGAAACCCGGGCCGGTTTCCCGATTCAGAACGCCTCACCCAGAAGAATGGCAATTCCTACAAGCACCGCAGCACCAAGGAGGCCGAAGAAAACCATGGCGATGAGCCCGATCACGCGGTCCCGGATGGAGATAGGGTGCGAGGCGCGACGGAAAAGCATGAAAAGACCGATTAGCGTGAGCGCGACCGCCCACAGCACGCCGGCGAAGAACAGAATTGGCTGGAAGAACATGTCGGCCGGAACCCCTGCGGCGGCGGTTCTTTAGCACACTCGCCGGCGCTTGCTGCAATCCGGGAACTCTGGGTTTGCTCTCGACCTGTTCAATGTTTTCGCTAGAGTGGCGAGCAGGCGCCGCATCTGTAGCGGCGCACCGGCCAAAGCGCCTTCGGGGAGACACTCATGGCAAAGCACCATGTCAGCGATGACATCAACACGAGCACGTACTACATCATCAACGCTTCCAATTCGATCTACGATCCCAATCACGAGATCCTGGGCGCGCTTCACCTTGGCGCCGGCGACAGCGCACTGATTACCAGCGATGGCTACGTGATCGCCGGCGAGTCAGGCACCACTGGCGTTTACCTGGACGCCTACACCAGCGGGTCGGTGCTGACGGTTGACGGACTGGTGTCGAGCCAGGAGATCGGCGTGTATTCGCTCGGCACCGGCAACCACATCGACATCAAGGGCGATGTCTATGGCGGAATCGAGGTTGAAGGCGCAAGCACCGATGTGACGATCGAGGCGGGCGGGTTTGTATCGGGCGAGACGAGCATCTCCGGCCAGTACAGCCAATTCGTCAATTACGGCATCGTGAACACGGACTTCGCCGGCTTCCAGATCGACAATGGCGCGGGGGTCACCAATTTCGGCACCATCTCCGGCGGCTTTTTCTTCACCGGCGATGGGACAAACGAAACCTTCATCGCCAACTACGGCACCGTCACCGAGGGCCTGAGCGTCTATTATCAGGACACCAATGCCGCGGCGGCGCTGTACGTGGACAACGAAGGCCACTGGGGCGGCGACGTCGATACCACGCCGGGCGACGATACCGTCATCAACCACGGCACCATCGACGGCAATGTGAGCCTCGGCGACGGCAACAACACGCTGGATTCACGCTCGGGAATGATTCTCGGGGGCAGCATCACGAGCGGCGACGGCAACGATACGATCTACGGCGGAAGCGAGGATGATATCATCGAGGCTGGTGCCGGCACCGACTATATCGACGGCGGCGGGGGCAACAACACCATGATCTACGAGGAGTCCGCGCGCGGTATCTACATCGACCTCGGCAAAGGAATCGCGCGCCATGGCAATGCCCAGGGCGACACTCTCCTTCACATCCAGAATATCACCGGCACGCTCAAGGCCGACACGCTGATCGGCGACTCGAACGATAACGTTCTCAATGGCGTCCTGGGCAACGATGTGCTGCAGGGAAACGACGGCAACGACACGCTTGTCATGTATGGCAAAGCCTACGCCATCCTGCAGGGCGGCAACGGCAACGACACGATCCTGCTGCAGAGCGCCAATGCCGCACTCTACGGCGATGCGTTCACCGCCAAGGACACCATCGACGGCGGCGCCGGCTACGACACAGTCAGCCTCATCGGTGCGGCCAACGTTACCTTCACCGCGACCACGATGATCAACGTCGAGCGCATCGTGATGTCCGATGGGTTCAGCTATCATCTCAACACCAACGATGCGACAGTCGCTGCCGGACAGAATCTGGAGGTCGATGCCTCCTCGCTGACCAGCGCCTATTCGCTCATCTTCAACGGGGGCGCGGAAACGAACGGAACCTTCAACATCGAGGGCGGCGACGGCAAGGACAACATCACCGGCGGGGCCGGCAACGACTACATGGCCGGCAACGGCCAGGCCGACACGCTCAAGGGTGGCAGCGGCGTAGATCATTTCGTGTACTACGATCCCACGGACTCTTCGGGCCCGACGTTCGACACGATCGTCGCCTTCAACGCATCGCAGGACTTGTTCGCCCTGCCGGTTGACGTCGCCAATCTGGATCCGGAAGTGGACGGCGGCACCTTGGGCAACGGCAGCAACTTCAACACGGACCTGCACAACGCGCTGCAGGGGCACCTGCTGGCGGGAGACGCCATCATCTACAAGCCCAACGCGGGTTACTACGCCGGCCACACCTTCCTCGTCATCGACGCGAACGGCTCAGCCGGCTATCAGGCCAACGGCGATTACGTCATGGATATCACCGGCTACACCGGCACCTTGGCCCTTTCCGATTTTGGCCATTAATCGATCGGGAGCGGCCGCGAAGGCCGCTCCCGCTTTCCTCCTTTGCTAATGCATGTACAGCCGGTGCCTTGCGGGCATGCGCCGTTGCATCCGATTGGGGGCGACCGGCGTTTAACGGAGGACCCAAGGCTAAGGTCTTGAATCCGCCGCAAAGAATGGCGAGTTAGGGCCGGAGAGGGGTTCTCCAACGGGCGCGGCCGGGTCAGGCGCTGACTGGCAGCGGAAACGCGGCAGCTGTTTATGGATTTTCTCGATCAAGGGGCAAAAGGCCTGCAAGCGGTCGGCCGATGGCTGACGAAGCCGCGGTCGCGCTGGACCAAGCTGTTCCCCATTCTGACGGTCGTCATCGCGCTGCCGCTTCTCGGCCTCGCCTTTGCGCCGCAGATTCTCGGACTGTTCGCGCCGCCGCTGGACCCGTCGCTTAATCTTTATGCCATCAACCGCCCGATCGCCTTCACCTTCCTCGATGCCGAAGGCAAGCAGGTCGGCCATCGCGGCGCCATCGTCGGCGACCGCCTGAAGCTGAGCGACATGCCGCCCTATCTGCCGGCGGCTTTCATCGCGATGGAGGACCGCCGGTTCTACACAAATCACGGCATCGATGTCCGCGGGCTGCTGCGGGCGCTGTGGCTGGATTATCGCGCCGGCCATGTGGTGGCGGGCGGCTCGACCATCACGCAGCAGACGGCGAAGATCGTCTTTCTCAATCCGCAGCGCACCATGGCGCGCAAATTCCAGGAGCTGATCGACACCGAGCGGCTGGAGAAGTCGCTCTCCAAACAGCAGATCCTCGAGCTTTATCTCAATCGCATCTATCTCGGCTCCGGCGCCTACGGCGTCGACGGCGCGTCGCGGGTCTATTTCGGCAAGAGCGCGCGTGACCTGACCTTGCCGGAAGCCGCCATGCTGGCGACCTTGACGACCGCGCCGTCGGTGTTTTCGCCGCGGCGCGATCTCGCCCGTGCGCAAGACCGTGCAAAGCTCGTGCTGCGCGAGATGGTCGAGACCCATGCGATCACGAAAGCGCAGGCCGAAGACGCGATGGGGCATCCGGCAGTGATTACCGATCGCTCGGTCTCGGACGCCCGCAACTACTTTCTCGACACGGCGGCTGACGAGGCGCTGCGCGACGCCAGCGTCAACGGCAAGGCGCCGGATGTCGACCTCGTCGTGCACACCACGCTCGAGCCGCGCATCGAGGAGGCCGCGCGCCATGCGCTGAACCACACCTTGGCCAAGGAAGGCCGCAAGGCACATGCGCACGAAGGCGCGGTCGTGGTGATGAAGCTGGACGGCGCGGTGTCGGCCCTGATCGGCGGACGCAATTACGACGAGAGCAGCTTCAACCGGGCCACCCAGGCAAAGCGCCAGCCCGGCAGCGCCTTCAAGCCTTTCGTCTATCTCGCGGCGCTGGAGAGCGGCATCAGCCCGTGGGACACGCGCAGCGACGGGCCGGTCGACATCGATGGCTGGTCGCCGACCAATTACGGCGGCCGCTCCTACGGCACGATCACCTTGGCATCCGCGCTCGCCCATTCGGTCAACACCATCACGGCGAGCCTGGGCCAGGAAGTCGGCATCACGCAGGTGATTGAAGCCGCGCAGCGGCTCGGCATCACCTCGCCGCTCGAGAACAACCCGTCGCTGGCGCTCGGCACATCGGAAGTGACGCCGCTCGAGATGAACGGCGCCTATGGCGCGTTCGCCAATGGCGGCTACAAGGTCACGCCCTACTTCGTCATGGAAGTGGACGACAGCCAGGGCCACGTTCTCTACAAGCGCGAACTGCCCAAGCCGAGCCGCGTGATCGCAAGCCATGTTGATCGCGATCTCACCGAGATGCTCTTTGGCGTGGTGACGGAAGGGACGGGGCGCGGGGCAGAGTTGCCCGGCCGCGAGGCCGCAGGCAAGACCGGAACGACGCAGGATTATCACGACGCCTGGTTCATCGGCTTCACCACCGATTACGTGACGAGTGTCTGGGTCGGCAACGACGATTCCTCGCCAATGCACAATGTGACGGGCGGCAGCATCCCCGCGGAGATCTGGAAATCCGTGATGACCGCAGCGGAAGACGGATTGCCGGCAAAGCCGCTCGACAAATCCGCGCCGCAGCCGCCGACGGATGAGAACGGCATCATCACCGCCGAAACCGGCAACGCCAGCATCGATACCGGCAATGATCAGTCGGTGACGACCGATGATGAGAGCGGCGGCGACAACGAAGACACCGGAGACACGGGCGATTCGGACCAGGGCGGCGACCGCCACGGCGGCCACGACAAATCCTGGTGGGATTGGCTGTTCGGCAGTGGCGGCTCCGCCACCAATGCCCATCCGCACGAGGCGCAGCCGCAGGCGCAAGCGGATCGTCCCACGCGGGCGCATGTCGAGGGCCCGGTCACGACCGACGACACGGACGACACTGCCGACAGTGACGACGAAGCGCCGCCGCCGCCGCGCACCTATTCCGAGCCGCCGCGCTCCTACACCGTACCGGCGGAGCCTGATCGTCATACGGACCAGCCGCCGCCGCCGCGCTCATACACCGTGCCGGCGGATCCCGACCGCTATACGGATCGGCCGCCGCCGCATTTCGAGTCCGCGCCACGGCGGCCCGATTACGACGGCGCCCCGCCGCCTCCGCCGCGCGCCGGTCCGCCGCCACCGCCACCGCCTGGCGTGGACGACGAAGACGAAGGCGCCCGCCATCCCGACGGCTCCGACGGCTCCGACGACCCCGGCGACAACGACGGTCAATAGCGCCGCGTTGCCGCGCGAGCCGTTACGGTATATACAGATTCATCGCACAGTATATATGTCGACGGTGTCCTATGGCCATTGCGCGTGTGTTCAAATCCGGAAATTCGCAAGCCGTCCGCTTGCCGAAAGCCTACAGGCTCAAAGGGCGAGAGGTCGACATCTCCCGCCGCGGCAATGAGATCGTGCTGCGCGAGAGAAAGAGCCGCGGCCTGAGCGAGGTGTTCGAGGCGCTCGTCTCTCTGCCGCTGGACATGTTTGACGACATCAAGGACGTGCGGCCGCCGCAGCGGCGCAAAGGGCTCTAGCGTGCCGCGCTATCTGCTGGATACGGATATCTGCATCTATATCCGGCGCGCGCAGCCTGCCAAAATTCTCAGCCGGTTCGAAAGGCTGAAGCCGGGAGACGCCGCCATCTCTGTCATCACGTATGGCGAGCTGGCCTACGGCGCTGCAAAGAGCGCCACTCCGGAGAAAGCCGTCTCGGCTTTGCAGCGGCTGATTGAAGCATTGCCTGTGTTGCCTCTGCCATCGGAAGCGGGCGTTTCCTATGGCTACATTCGTGCCGCTCTCGCGCCAAAGGGCCGGCTCATCGGTCCGAACGACCTTTGGATCGCGGCGCATGCCCTTGCCGCTGGATTGATCCTCGTCACCAACAACGAGCGCGAATTCCGGCGCGTGAAAGATTTGAAGATCGAGAACTGGGCCAGGGCCGGCTAAGCCGTGTACGAAAGTCCGCGGCCGTAAGCGGGGCCGAGCAAGAGCGGCGGCAGATGATGATCGCGCAGCACGTCGTCGATCTTTGCGAACAGCCGGATCGGCGCGATCGGCTTCAGATAGAGCGCCGCAAAGCCGGCGTCGCGATAGTCGCGCTCCGTCCAGTTGCAGACATTGTCGGTGAGCGCGACGATCGGAACGTGCGCGCCCCAGCGGGGCGTCTTCTTGATTTCCTCGAAGGCGGCGATCTCTTCCCTCACGTGCCAGTCGAGGTCCATCATCACCATGTCGACCGGGTGACGGCGGAACTGCCACAGCGCTTGCGCGGCGCGCGGCGCGAACAGGCTTTCGGCATCGATGACGTCGAGGCACGCTTCGAGCAGCTTGCGCTGGATCGGATCTTCTTCGACGCAGAGGATGCGGAGCGGTCGGTATCTGGTGGCCAGAGGAACCATGCCGCATCAACCGCAATTTGTTGTGCATTGTTCCTTAAAGGTCTGCAAACTGGTTAGCAGGCGGTTACCGGATTTCGTCAAACCTCCCGCAAATGCCCCCTTGCCGTTAGGCTCGCTGTGATTCGGAGGCTGGAATGGAATTGCGAAACTGGATTGCGGCGGCGCTTGCAATCGGCTTGAGCGGGAGTGCGCACGGCGCGCCTGCAACGCACATCACCTTCGTCACTGATTGGAAAGCGCAGGCCGAGCACGGCGGATTTTACGAGGCGCAGGCGCTGGGGCTGTATGCGAGGCGCGGGCTCGACGTGCGCATCGTCGAAGGCGGCCCGAGCGTGAACGTGGCGCAGGTGCTGGCCGGCGGTGCGGCCGATTTCGGCATCGGCTCCAACGGATTCGTGCCGCTCAATCTGGCGCGCGAAGGCGCACCCATCCGCGTCGTCATGGCGATCTTCCAGAAGGACCCGCAGGTGCTGATCACCCATCCGCGCAAGGATGTGCGCACCCTTGGCGACATGAAAGGCAAACCGATCCTGATCTCCGACGGCGGCACGGTGACGTTCTGGCCGTGGCTCACGGCGAAATACGGATTCTCGGATTCGCAGATTCGCCGCTACAGCTTCAATCTGGCGCCGTTCCTCGTCGACCCATCGGCCATCCAGGAAGGCTATCTCACCAGCGAGCCTTACACGGTGGAGCACGAAGGCCATTTCAAGCCGCAGGTGTTCCTGTTGGCCGACAATGGTTATCCCGGCTACGCCAACATGGTGCTGGTGCCGCAGAAATGGATCGACACGAATCCCAAGGCCGTGCAGGCCTTCGTCGATGCGACGCGCGAAGGTTGGCTGAACTATCTGTTTGCTGATCCACGGGCGGCAAATGCGGCAATCAAGAAAGATAATCCCGAGATGACGGATGAGCTAATCGCGCAGGCGATAAATAAGATGCGGAACTACGGAATCGTCATATCCGGCGATGCGGAGAAAGGTGGCCTCGGCGCGATGACGGACGCGCGATGGAAGACGTTTTTTGACACAATGTCCTCGGAAGGACTCTATCCGAAAAACCTAAACTACAAAAAAGCGTACGATCTCCGCTTCGGTGCAAACGGAAAAAACGGCTTTAGCTTTACCTTGAGCCCGCGCGGGATTTCGGCGTCGCCTTCTCCGCGCAAGCCTTATTGACGAAGAATGCTCCTCCTCTCGCTTTGCGGCATCGCGAAAACCTTCGACAATGGCGTCGAGGCGATTGCCGAGATGTCGCTCGATGTGAGCGAAGGCGAGTTCGTCTCGCTGGTGGGCCCGAGCGGATGCGGCAAGTCGACGGCGCTGCGCATCATTGCGGGCTTGCTTCAGCCGACGCACGGTACCGTACAGTGGCGGGATGGAAAACCCGAACTCGGCTTTGTCTTCCAGGAGCCGACCCTGATGCCCTGGGCCGACGCGCTTGCCAATGCCCGCCTGCCGCTCGATCTGAATCACGTGAATCGCAGCGATGCCAACGACCGCGCGGCGAATGCGCTATCCCGCGTCGGCCTCTCCGGCTTCGAACATGCCTATCCCCGCGCGCTGTCCGGCGGGATGAAAATGCGGGTGTCGATTGCGCGTGCGCTCGCCGCCGAGCCTAAACTTCTGCTGATGGACGAGCCGTTCGCCGCGCTCGACGAGTTCACCCGCCAATCGCTCAACGACGATCTGCTGAAGCTGTGGCGCGAGGATGGGCTGACGGTCATCTTCGTCACACACTCCGTGTACGAGAGCGCCTATCTGTCTTCGCGCGTGGTGGTGATGACGCCGCGGCCGGGCCGCATCGCCGCCGAAATCGCACTCGATCCGCGACGTGAACGCAACGCCGATTACCGCCTGTCGCGCGAATTCGCCGACGATGCGCGGCAGATTTCGTCTGCGCTAAAGCAAGCGATGGAGCCACAAGCGTGACGGTCTCACCCAGCATTTACCTCCCCGTGGGGAGGTCGGCGAACGCAGTGAGCCGGGTGGGGGCTAAGTCCGCACAATCTTCGCCCCCCACCCGACGCATCCGCGCTTCGCTCGATGCGCCGACCTCCCCACAAGGGGGAGGTTTGCCTTGAGCTTGCGTCACACGATCCCCTTTTTCATGGGCATCCTCGTTCTGGCAGCGTGGGAAGCGCTGGTGCGGCACTATCAGGTGCCCGCCTATGTCGTGCCGGCGCCGAGCGCGATCGGCCGCGCATTCATCGACAATTTCGGCGCGCTGATGGCGGCGGCCTGGACCACCCTGCGCATCACGCTCGCAGCGTTTGTTCTCGCGGTCATCGGCGGGGTGGCGCTCGCCATCCTGTTCAGCCTCACCCGCACCATCGAGATGGCGCTGTTCCCCTACGCGGTGATCCTGCAGGTGACGCCGGTGGTCGCCATCGCGCCGATCCTCTCGATCTGGTTCGGCTACGACCGCATCGACGACGTGTTGCTGCTGCTCGCCTGGATCGTGGCGTTCTTCCCCATCCTCGCCAACACGACGCTGGGATTGCGCTCGGCCGATCACAATCTGATCGATCTATTCCGCCTCTATGGCGCGTCGCGCTGGCAAATTCTCACGCGCCTGCAGCTGCCGGGCGCTCTGCCCTACCTGCTCGGCGCAATGAAAATCTCCGGCGGCCTTGCGCTGATCGGCGCCGTGGTGGCGGAATTCGCCGCCGGCTCCGGCACCGCCACGGGACTTGCCTGGCTGCTGACCTTGGCCACCCGCAATCTCCACATGGCGACGGCGTTCGCTGCCCTGGCGCTGCTTTCGCTCCTCGGCATCGCGATCTTCTTTGCGCTCACCTTCCTCGAATGGCTCCTGCTGCATCGCTGGCACGAAAGCGCGGTGCGGAAGCAATCTTGACGGGCCTATGCGCAAGTGCCTTGCAAGAGCCACGACACGACTCTGCGACACCTCCAATCCAGACTGTCCCCCAGGACGCGGAGTCTTCCTTCGTGTTCTTGGTGATCTTCGTGGTTGATTTCTTACCACCAAGAACACAAAGAACACGAAGCGCGCGAAATGGATGGGGAGTTGTGATGAAGAAGAAAGTTCCTGTCGAATTCGGCAGCGGCGACGTGTTTCGCGATCTGGGATTTTCTCCGGAGGAAGCCGCCGAGCTGAACGTGAAGGCGACGCTGATCGAGGCCATTGCCGATACCATCGCGCGGCGCAAACTGACGCAGGTCGAAGCGGCGCGCCTTTGCGGCGTCGATCAGCCGACGCTGTCGAAAGTGCTGCGCGGGCGGATGGACAGCATCACCATCGACCGGCTCACCGGCTGGCTGACGGCACTCGGTCGCACGGTTGAGATTCACGTGTTGCCCTTCAGCCCCAGATCGAAATCCGGCAGACTCATCGCTGCCTGAACCCGCCGGGCTCGTGGATTTCTCGACCATCCACCGGCGCACTACTCCCCTCCCCCAACGAGGGGAGGGGCTGGGGGTGGGGGGCCTATCAACAAAGCATCTGCTGGGCAATGAAATCCGGATTGGCCTCCACATTCCAAAACCGAATGACGCGATAGCCGACGGCCTCCAGAAATTTCGTGCGTTCGGCGTCATAGGTCATCTGCTCGGGAGTCGCATGATGGACGCCATCCAGCTCGATGACGATTTTGGCGCGATGGCAGACGAAGTCGACGTAGTAACTTCCAATCTCGGTCTGCCTTCTGAAATGCAGACCCTCACGGCGGAGCAACCGAAGCCCATGCCACACTCTCCGCTCCGATTCGGTCTCTTTCCTGCGAAGCGCTCTTGCTCTCGCGATGGACATCGTTGTTTTTCGCCCCCACCCCTACCCCTCCCCTCGTTGGGGGAGGGGAGATTCTGGATTGGAGGTGTCGCAGAGTTGTGTCGGGGTTGTCGCAAGCCATTCCGCGTCTCCGCGTGCGAAATGCACAATAGGGTTGAATTTCGCGGGCTGAGGCAGTGTGATCGCTGCCGTCTTTCGAAGGGCTGATCCATGTCACTCGCATATCGTGCGCCGGCCGTCGCGCTGGCGCTGGCGATTTCAACGGCGCCGGCGCCTGCGAAATCCGTCCCGCCGCAGACATCCTCGCCGACCCTGGAGCAGGTGCTCTCCTATCCCTTCGTGCCGGAGATCGCCTCGGCACGCGACGGCAATTCGGTTGCCTGGGTGCGGGTGGTTCGCGGGGTGCGCAATGTGTGGGTGGCGCAGGGGCCCGACTTCAAGCCGCGTCAGGTCACGCACTACACAGCCGATGACGGACAGGAGATCACCCAGCTCACCTTTTCGCCGGACGGCAAGCATCTCGTCTATGTGCGCGGCGGCGATCACGATGCGAACTGGCCGGCGGAAGGCGATCTCGCACCCGATCCCAATTCAGCGGCCGAGCAGCCGAAGGTAACGATCTGGGCCGCCTCGCTCACGGGTGGCGCGCCGAGAAAGGTGGCGGAGGGCGACGAGCCCGCTCTCTCCAATAACCAACTTTCCTACGTCGCCAAGAATCAAGTGTGGACCGCCAGCCTCGACGGCAAGGGCAAGCCCGCTCAGATGTTTTTCGATCGCGGAGAGGATCACGAGCTGGAATGGTCGCCGGACGGCAAGCGCCTCGCGTTCGTCTCGCAGCGCGACAAGGACGATCACTCCTTCGTCGGCATCTTCAACGGCAAGAACCAGCCGATCGAATATCTCGCGCCGTCGACCAGCCGCGACGAGAGCCCGCGCTGGTCGCCGGACGGCCGCACCATCGCATATGTGCGCCAGCCCGGGCGCGGCGGTGCGCCGGAACCGCTGCTGAAGCAGGTTCCCAATCCGTGGACGATCTGGGTCGCGGATGCGGCGAGCGGCAAAGGCCATGTGGTGTGGTCGAGCCCCAACACTTTGCTCGGCTCGTTTCCGGAAACCGCCGGCGAAGCGAATCTGCATTGGGCGGCGGGCAACCGGCTCGTGTTCCTCGCCGATCTCGACAACTGGCCGCACCTCTATTCCATCCCGGCAAGCGGCGGCACCGCCATGTTGCTCACGCCGGGCAAGTTCATGGTCGAGCATGTGGACCAAAGCAAAGACCACAAATGGATGATCTACAGCGCCAACACCGGAACCACGGCGGGAGATTACGACCGCCGCCACATCTTCCGCGTGCCCGTCGACAAAGCGGCGCCGCAACCGCTCACCGCCGGCGATGGCCTTGAGTGGATGCCGGTTGCCGCCGATGCCACGCATGTTGCCTTCGTCACTGCGGGCGTAAGCCGGCCGCCGACCGTTGCGCTCGCGTCGCTCGACGGCAAGCAGCGCCACGATCTGCTCGATGACGGAGTCGTGCGCAATTACCCGGGCGCGGGATTCGTGACGCCGAAGCCCGTCACATTCACGGCGGCGGACGGCACCCTGGTGCATGGCCAGTTGTTTCAGCGCGATGCCGGTACCACCACACCCGGTGTGATCTTCGTCCACGGCGGGCCGCCGCGGCAGATGCTGCTCGGCTGGCACTACATGGACTACTACAGCAATGCCTACGCCGTGAATCAGTATCTCGCGAGCCGCGGCTTCACCGTGCTGAGCGTCAACTACCGGCTCGGTATTGGCTATGGCCATGCCTTTCATCATCCCGAGCATGCCGGATATGCCGGCGGCGCCGAATATCAGGATGTGGTGGCCGGCGCGAAATTCCTGCAACGGCAGAACGGCGTGGATGCCAAACGCATCGGCATCTGGGGCGGCTCCTATGGCGGCTATCTCACGGCGATGGGACTGTCGCACAACTCCGACATTTTCAAAGCCGGAGTGGACTTCCATGGCGTGCACGACTGGTCGGCGTTTCTCGACGAATGGATCGGCCCGGCCGGCAAGCGCTACGAACAGGGCGACCGCACCGAAGCCCTGAAGGTGGCCTTCGAATCCTCGCCCGACGCGCAGGTTGCGCATTGGAAATCGCCGGTGCTGCTGATCCAGGGCGACGACGACCGCAACGTCATGTTCCACCAGACCATCGATCTCGCGCGGCGCCTCGATACGCAAGGCGTGCATTACGAGGAACTCGTCATCCCAAACGAGATCCACGGCTTCCTGCGCTGGATCAGCTGGCTCAAGGCGGATCAGGCGACGGCCGCGTTCCTGACGAAGGAGTTGATAGCCGCGCCGCCTTCACCGGCGCCGATTCCCGCATCAGGAGGATCGCGACGAGCCCGATGAAGGTGGCGGCGGTCCAGTACCACGCCGGCGCCAGCGGATTGCCGGTGATCGCGATCAGCTTGGTGATCACCCACTGCGTCGAGCCGCCGAACACCGCGATGGCAAACGAATAGACGATCGCCACCGCACCGGAGCGGGCCGACGCCGGCAACTGCTCGGTCAATGCCACCATGATGGGAATGGAGCTGACGCCGGCGAAGAACACCATCACGGTTTCGGCGCCGTAAAGCGCGTACGTGCTGTGGAAGTGTCCGATCACCCAGTAGCACGGCCAGATGCTCACAAGCAGCAGCACGCCCGGGATGAACATCACCGGCTTGCGGCCGAAGCGGTCGGACAGCCAGCCGCTGGCAATCTCCGTGGCGATGGAGACGGCACCGTTCACGATGGTGAAGCCGAAGGCAACCGTCGTGGCGAGGTGCAGCGTGCTGCGCGCATAGGTCGTCATGTAGCTCAGCGAATAGCTGCCGATGGTGCCGCAGGCGAAAATCAGCACCGACAGGATGAGCAGCGGAAGGTAGGGCCGGATTCGCCGCGCCTGCACCTGCGCCTCAGCCGGTGCGGCTGCGCGATCTTCCGCTCCAAGAGTTTCCGGCAGCGAGCGGCGCACATAAAGCACGAACGGCACGATGGAGACGCCGATCAGCATCGCCGCGCGCCAGCCCCAGGCGCTCAGCTGCTGCTCGCTCAGCGCCGAGGCGAGAATGACGCCGATGATTCCCGCGGCAAGCTGCGCCACGTCCTGCATGGCAAGCTGCATCGACAGATAAAAACCCCGCGCCCGCGGTGGCACTAGCTCGGCCACGAATGCCGTGGTGGGGCCGATCTCGCCGCCCAGCGCAAATCCCTGCACCAGCCGGCTTGCGACGACGATGATCGGCGCCGCAATCCCGATGCTGGCGTAGGATGGCGTGAGCACCATCACGAAAATGGCTAAGCCCATCAGCGCGAACGACAGCATCATCGCGGGAACACGGCCGGCGCGGTCGCCCCAGCGGCCGATCACGATGGCGCCGAACGGCCGCGCCAGGAATCCGATGCCGAACACCGCCAGCGACGCGAGCAGGCTGGTCGCCGGATCGCGCGACGGAAAGAATGTGCGTCCGATATCGACGGAGAAATAGCTGAAGGTGACGAAATCGTAGAAGGCGAGCGCATTGCCGGCAAACGCCGCAATCACATGGCGCAGCGGAACACGCTCCAGTCGCTGAGCTGGCATCGCCCGCTTTCCTGATGACCCTATGCTTCGGTCCAGTCTTCCAGGGCCACGCCCGGAATGTCACGAAAATCTGCCAGGTTATTCGTCACAAGCGTGGCTCCTGCGGAAATGGCGTGAGCCGCGATCATGCGATCGAACGCTCGGCCCCTGACCCAACCGCAGCGCTCGAGAATTCGTCCGTATGCCTCGGCGGCTTCAACATCGAACGGGAGGATGGGGATACTGGACAGCAGCAGCAACAGGCGAGCGCGCCGCAGTTCGAATTCGGAAGCGGTGCTGACAAGGCCTTTTTGCAGTTCGGCAAGCGTGAGGGCGGACATAAAGATTTGCCCTGCGTGTTCCGCCATCCTTCTGCTGACCCGCTCACTTCCATCTCGCGCGTGAATTGCGATGTTCGTATCGAGATGAAAGGGCATCGCGCAGTTAGTCGCCTTCGCGCTCTGGAACTTCTGTCCGCTCGATGAGCTCGATCGTTTTCGGTTTCGGCATGCGGCCAAGCAGCTGCAGGGTGTCCAGCAGGCTCCGGCGAGCAGGATAGATCGTGATCACATCGCCGCTTCGAGTAATTTCGAGCTCCGCACCGATGTCGCCATAGGCGATCTCCGCAGGGATGCGGACAGCCTGGCTATTTCCGGATTTGAAGGCTCGCGTGCGCATGATTCTCAGATACTAGCGGCAGGCGGCAATCCATGTCAATACATGTATATACATCATGCCGACTGCGAGCGCAGCGCGCGGCGCCTGAGGACAAGCGGCGCGGTTTCCTTCATCAGCGCCATGGCGACGAGGCTCACGATGGCGCCGGCGAGCAGATACCAGGCCGGCGCCATCGGATTGCCGGTCACGTGCAGGAGCCACGTGACGGCAAGCTGCGTGGTGCCGCCGAAAATCGTGATGGCGAGTGCGTAGGTGGTGGCAAGAGCAGCGCAGCGCGTCTCCTTCGGTAGAGACTCGCTCAGCGCCACGAAGCCGGTGGCGCCCATCTGCCCCAACGCGCCGAGAACGAAGGTGGCGGCGAGCAAGGTGACGGCGTCGCGGTTGGCGATGATCAGCGCGAAGGCTGGCACAATGGCGAGCGCGAAGGCTGCGCGCGGAATCACCATCAGCGGCCAGCGGCCGAGGCGGTCGGACAGCAAGCCGGAGAGCGCGCTGAAAATCACGTTGGCGATGCCGAAGACCACGGTCGCCACGAACGCGACATTGGCTTTCATGTGCAGCACGGTCGAGGCGAAAGTCGTCAGGTAGGCGAGCACGTAGAAGCCGATCGTAGCGCCGCCCAGCATCAGGAATCCGAGAATGATCGCCCGCCACGGCAGCCGCGCGCCGCTTGCAACGGAAGGCGCTGTGTCTTCGGCATGCAATGTCTCCGGCAGCGAGCGGCGGATGACGAAGCCGACGGGCAGGATGATTGCGCCAAGCAGAAATGCGATGCGCCAGCCATAGCTCTGTAGCGCGTGCGCGTCGAGAATGCTGGAAAGCACCACGCCCACCAACCCGCCGCAGATGGTGGATATGCCTTGCGTCGAATATTGCAAGGTGGTGTAGAGCCCGCGACGGTTCTCCGGCGCGGCTTCCAGCAGAAAGGCCGAGGTCGGGCCGACATCGCCACCGACCGCAAGCCCCTGCAGCAATCGCGCGATCACCACCAGCACCGGCGCGGCAAATCCGATCATCGCGAAGGAGGGCGTCAGCGCCAGCAGCAGGATGGCGATGCCCATCAGCGCGAAGCAGGCGAGCATCGCAGGTTTGCGTCCTGCGCGGTCGCCATAGGCACCGAACAGAATCGCGCCCACCGGCCGCGCCGCAAATCCGATGCCGAATGTGGCGAGCGACGCCATCAGGCTGACGAAGGGCGAGTGCGACGGAAAGAAGGTCTGGCCGATCTGCGTGGCGAAATAGGCGTAGGTCGTGAAATCGTAGAATTCGAGCGCATTGCCGACGGCAACCGCCGCAATCTGCTTCTTCGTTGGCGCAGTACTCATGGAAGCTTCATGCGGGTTGTAGCCGCGCTTCGGTATCCGCGATTCGCCCCGGAGCGGATTCATGAAGCGACAGCGCCGCGATCAGGCCGAGCGCCAGCGCAACCAGCCAATACCACGCCGGCGCCAGCGGATTGTGCGTGATGCTGATGAGGCCGTTGATGGCAAGCTGGGTGGTGCCGCCGAACACCGAAATCGCCAGCGCGTAGACCGTTGCCACGGCGCCGGACCGGATGCGTTTCGGCAACGCTTCAGTCAGACCCACGATCACCGGCGGCGTCGCGATAGCGAACAGCACCGCGATCCACGCCATTCCGGCATAAAGCGTGAAGGCAGACGGAAAGCGGTTGATCATCCAGAACACGGGCATCACCGATACCAAGGTCAGTCCGTAGCCCGCCAGAATGATCGCCCGGCGCCCGAAGCGATCCGACAACGCTCCGCTGATCGGCTCGAAGATCACGGCGAACAGCGAGGTGATGACGGTGACGCCAAACGCCACGCCGGCAGACATGTGGAGCGTCTGCAGCGAGTAGGTGGTCATGTAGGTGAGCACATAGGAGCCCACCGTTCCCGACGCGAGCAGCACCAGGCCGCAGACGATCACGCGCAGATAGGGCCGCAGCAATTGCGTGCGGCTGAGCGTGCCGGCGGTCGCATCCGGCGCCAACGCGGCATCGTCGGCCGCGTGCATGGTTTCCGGCAGCCGGTTGCGCAGGTAAAGACCGAACGGCACGATCAACACGCCGAACAGGAAGGTGATGCGCCAGCCCCAGGACTGCATCTGGTCGACGGTCAGCAGCGCACTCAATCCCACCGCCACCAGCGCGGCGACCAGCGAAGAGGCATCCTGTGTCGTGTACTGCATCGAGCCGTAAAGCCCGCGGCGATGCGGCGGTGCGGCTTCGATCATGTAAGCCGTGGTCGGACCGACTTCGCCGCCCAGCGCGAACCCCTGCACCAGCCGGAATACGATCACGAGAATCGGCGCGGCGACGCCGATGGCGGCATAAGTCGGCGTGACCGCCAGGCCCAACATGCCGGCGCCCATCAGCACGAACGAGATCAGCATGGCGGGCTTGCGGCCGATGCGATCGCCAAGGCTGCCGAGCACGATGGCGCCGAGCGGTCGCGTGACGAAGCCGATGCCGAACGTGGCGAGCGAGAGCAAAGTGCTCAGCGAAGCATCGTGCGCCGGAAAGAACGCCTTTCCGATATAGACGGAGAACAGCGCATAGGCGAGGAAGTTGTAGAATTCGAGCCCGTTGCCGATGAACACCGCGATGACATGCTGGAGCGGGATGGACTTGACCGGCTGCCTCTCTTCGCCGGCATGCTGCGACGTATCCGGTTGATGCATAGCGCCGCGGCCCAGTTCCAGCCCGCAAAGCTTACGCACAACGCGCGCGTGGCGGCAAATGAAGCCGGCACCAGCGCCCGGCTATTGGCGATCGTCGAGCACGCGGCCTAAGGGTCTTGCCAGCAACAGCGCCAGCACTGCGCCACTCCCGGCAATCGCCGCGTGCATGCTCCAGAAGGCGGCCGGACTCAGGTGCTCGTACAACCCGCCGAGCCGGCCCATGATCAAATTGGAAACCGACAGCGAAAGGAACGCCACGCCCATCATGGTGGATTTGATGGCAACCGGCGCCGCGCGCGACACCAGCGCCAGCAACGGCGGCCAGTAGTACAGGAAGGCGATGCCCAGCAGCACATCGTAGGCGATGGGGAACAGCACCGGCACCCGCGCGAACGAAGCCGCGCCGATCACCAGCATGCAATTAGCGAGCGCGGCAATCGCCGCACCGATGGAAATTTTCACAATCTCGCCCGGCTCGCCGCCGCGGCGATCCTGCCACTTCCACAACGCGATCAGCGCAGGGACGGTCACGATGCTGACAAGCGGATCGATGGAATTGAACCACGCCACCGGCACGCGCCAGCCGAACAGTCCGAGATCGACATGATCATTGATCCAGACAAGTCCGATGTTCGAGTTCTGGTAATAGGCGATGGACTGGAAGATGGTGAGCGCCATCACCGCGATCAGCGCCAGCACGATCGTCCAGTCGTGCGCGCTCATCTTCGCGTGCGGATGCGCGCGGTTCTGCACCGGCGTGGTTTCGCTCAAGGTGCGGTAACCCGCGATGTAGGTGAGAAGCCCCAGCAGCATCAGCGCGCCGGAGAGTGCGAAACCCGCGTGCCACCCATAGATCTGCGCCAGCAATCCGCACAGCAGCGGCCCCACGGTGGCGCCGAAATTGATGCCCATCGAATAGATGGAGAAGCCGCGCGAGCGGCCCGCGGTGTCATCCGGCGCGTAGAGTGCGCCCACCTGCACGGAGATGTTGCCCTTCAGCAATCCGCAGCCGATCACCAGCAACGCCAGCGCGACGAGGAACGAGACATCGAACGCCATCAGCACCTGGCCCGCGCTCATCAGCACGGCGCCGGCCATCACCGCGCGGCGGCGGCCGATGAATCGATCGGCAACATATCCGCCAATGATCGGGGTGAGATAAACCGCACTGGTGTAGAGGCCGAACACCTGCGAGGCGAACGCAAGCGTGCTCATCTTGCCGAATACGGCCTCGACGCCGACGCGAAACACGGCGAATCCCGCAACGTGCTCGACATGGCTGGGCAGGAACAGCGCCTGCGTCATATAGAGCACGAGCAGCCCGGTCATGCCGTAGTAGGAGAAGCGCTCCCACGCTTCGGTGAAGGAGAGATAGGCAAGCCCGATCGGCTCGCCGAAAAACGTGCGGCCGGACGGCCGCGGGGGCGCCGCCGCTGATGCTTGCTCCGCAGCCGTCATGAACGCCCCTGCACCGTTTCCAATTCGAGCGTCTCAGCTGGCGTGAGATCGAGGCGCGATGCAAGCGCAAATTGCTTCCGTGCAACGTCCTTGTTACCGGACCACAGGAGAGCCTCGCCCCATTTAAGGTGCAGCCTTCCCCAGTTGGGTGCGTATTTGTTCGCTGCCTCGAACTTCGGCAGTGCCAGATCGGAACGATTCTTGGCGATTAATGCCTCGCCCCACATCTCCAGTGGATCGGCAAAGTGCGGCCCCTTCTCATTTGCGATCTCGAACTTGGCAATTGCTCCGTCGAAGTCGGCCCTGCGCAGCAGCATCTCGCCCCAATCGGCATAGGCAAACGGCGGCGATGGCGCCTGTTCAACGGCCTTCGCAAACAAAGCCGCGGCCCTGGCCCAGTTGCGTTCCAATGCATAGATGCGGCCGCGCGTGCGTGTACACAGATAGCACCCTGGCGGTGTCCTATCGATCTGCTCTTCCGCCTGATGGAATGCTCCTTCCAGGGCATAGGCATCGGCGCGCCACGGCCGGACGAATGTCTCCTGGGTCTCACCCAAATTGCTTACTTTTCCGGCGGCTTCTCGCAGATCGGCCTCGGCCTCGCGGTATTTTCCGCGATCTATCAAAATGAAGAATTGGGTGGCGGCGAAACCAATGGTCTGGAATTGCTGCAAGCCGTCTTCGTCCGTCCAAGGTCTCGCGCCGACGAATCGCGAATGCAGAATGCGTAACGCGCCGCGGCCGTCATGCTGTCTTGCCAAATCCGTGGCGATCGCGGCTGCCCCATACTCGTTGCGATCGGCGAAAGTCGAGGAAGCGAGCTTCTGTTGGTCGACAATGGCGTCTGTGTAATCACCTGTGAGTTCGGCGCGCTGAACTTCCAGGCCCGGAAGCACCGTCGGCTGCGCGAGCGGCGCAAATCTGCACAAAATGCAGAAGTGCCAGCGAAATATGCCGTGGGATAGAGCCGCAGACGCGACTTCGTCTTGCCCGAGACCGGCGGCAGCTCGCGCTTCGTCGCTGTAGCTCGGCACAAGCCACGCATTGGCTGCCAATGCCCGCCGTGCATCGGCCATTCCCTCCTCGTGATGCCCCAACGCAATCAGGCGTTCACTGGCCTTGGAATAGAACCAGGCACGATCATCATTGGACGCTGTCGATGCCGCCGATTCCATCCATCTGGCGCCGCTGAGAAGACATGGCTGATTACCTTTGCATTCGTGCATCGCCTGCACGATTGCAAATCGGTAGGGCTGCGTCTCGCGCAGCACTGCCAACGCCGCGCGCGAGAGCAGGCAGTCGATTCCATCGTCCATTTTTTCCGTTCGGCAGACGGGATCTTTGCTCTTTGGATCGTGACTCTTGAAACTTCCGATTAGATGACCGTTCAGATTGAGCGATAGCACCATCTGCCTGCTGCCGCCGTCGCGAGAGTAGTAAACTTCGCTGGCGAGGCGCGTCTCGCCGCTGAAGAGCTCCGTCAGCACTCGCATCACCGTGTCGAGCGAGGTGTCGGACTGATGAACGTCGACCTTACTCTCGCCTCCCCAATCCCCTCGGATGTCATCCGGGGCGCGAAGTGCATACTCGTCCGCTTCGGTGACGAGATCGTTCAACCGGTCGCGCAAGCGCGCCGCAAGTCCGGTCCCGTCTATTCCGCTCTTGGCGAAATCCGGAGGCACCGCCAGAGGTTCGACCACCAGCCCTCGGAAAAAGATCGTGTGGTAGAGAGCCACAATTCCCACGAGGAATAGCAGTGCTGCCGGCGTGTTCTTGATCACTATCCAAGCCGGGTGCCAGAACGCTGCGGAGCGTCGCAGCAGATCCCATGATCGCGTGAGCGCTTTCCTCCAAAATGTGCGGAACGCGATCCGCCGCCGTCTCGCGGCAGCTTTTATTGGAGACTTGCCCCGCGCATGGCCAACGGACGCGGGTTGGCTTTTTTGCCCCATGACGCCCCCCCTCCCTTGTGGTAGGCAGCGTCCTATATTCGACTGCCGCAATCAAGAGTTGGGGAGTGTTCGCTAGGGCGAGAGGGAGTGAAAGAAGGAAAGAGCGATCCAACGCTATGCTCTCGATTAGTTGCTGGCGGCGCGGCGCTGTGCGGCGTGCTCGGTCGACAGATTCCGATGGCCATGGCGATGAGAACATCGGTCCGCATTGAGAGATTGAATCTGTTGCCGTTATACTTTCGTCGGCACCGGCTAAGGTGCTTCTATATTGTGTCCCGCTATTCGCATTTTATCGAACGTCGCACGTCGACGCCCTCCCTGCCGCGGGTTAGGATGGGCGATGATGAGGGAGGCGATCATGATCTCGCGGTGCACCCGGTGCCTGGTATTCATTCTTCTTGCCGGGGCGGCGTTCTTTGGCGTTTTGCCGGCAGCGATGGCGGCCGCGGCGCCGGCGGACGACCCGGCGCTTGTTGCCGCGGTCAACAGTCCGCAACGTTCGGCCGCCTTCGAGGCGCGCGACAAGTATCGCCACCCGCTGGCCGCGCTCAGCTTTTTCGGCCTCAAGCCGGGGATGACGATTGTCGAAATTTGGCCGTCTGGAGGCTATTGGACAGAGATTCTGGCGCCTTTTGCCAAGGCGACGGGCGGCCGCTATTTCGCAGCCGTTGCCAAAGAGGGCCAGACGCTGCCGGCGCAGTTCGCCAATACCGCCGTGTACGGAACGATCCAATACACCGTCTTCAACGACAAATCGGGGCCGCTGGTCGCGCCAGGCACGGCTGACTTCGTGCTGACGTCGCGCAATATCCACGATTGGACCGATCAGCCGGGCTATGCGGAGAAGGCGATGCGCGATTTCTACGCCGCGCTTAAACCCGGCGGCATCCTTGCGGTCGTCGACCACCGCGCCGACCCCCGCCCGATGGTCGATCAGGGCAGCAACGGCTATCTGTCGACCGCTTATGTGGTCGGGCTGGCCGAAAAAGCAGGCTTCCAACTCGAAGCAAAATCGGAGATCAACGCCAATCCCAAAGATACCAAGGATCATCCGTTCGGGGTCTGGACATTGCCGCCGACATTGCGCAGCGCACCGCCCGGCCAACCGCCCAATCCCAAATTCGACAAAGCCAAATATCAGGCGATCGGGGAAAGCGACCGCATGACCTTGCGCTTTCGCAAGCCGGGCTGAACAGCGCCATCGAGCCGAGCGGCGTGCAAGTGCCGAATCCATCGCAGCATCGATAACTTCTCTGATCGCTTGGATTTGAAACAGGTCGTCGGCCATCCGGTCGAGTTACCGGGCGACACACCTTATGGCATCACGCACGAATGGTAGGAGACAATTGACCCAATCGACTATACCGCGAGCAGGAGTCGGATGCCGTGATGCATAACAAGGCGGCTCGTCTTAGCTCACTTGCTCTGGTGGCCGTTATAGCTGCCTGCTCCCCCTCTCTTATCGGCGGCTATCGCGTAGTTAGCACCGACGGCTACAACACGATGATTGTCGACAAGAAGAGTGTGGTAGTTGTTTATCCTGACGTCGTCTCCTACGGCCAGCGTGGAAGGTTTATTGTCGGTTGTCGTGCGCGATCAAGGTATCCAATTTCGGATCGCCCCGAATATGTGAGCGGTTTTGGATATTTCTTGCTTGATACAAGAAATGGAAAATACACCGGTGGCCTGGCTTCCGGAGCATTTCGTGCGCTAGCCAAACGCTCTGGAATTGAGACTGACACATCTGGGCTGCTTTGCCACTGAATTAGGAATGCGACTTCACGCAACGACGTTTGCGGGAATTTTCACTCCGACCCCAAACTTTCAGGGTCCGCCCAATTGTATTCCCGGCTCTGCTTGAGGTGGTACTTGATGCGATCGTCGGCGAGTTCGACTACGCCCCTGTCGATGGCAGCCTGCAACTCTGGTGAAAGTTCGTCGGCAGGGATCGCGCGCCTTCGTCGAGAAACGTTTGTCGTCCGATCGCTCACGTTCTCGCTCCCACTCAATCGTCCCCGGCGGCTTGCCCGTCACATCGCACACCACGCCGTTCACGCCGCGGACTTTCGACTCTGACCCTATTTGTTCTAGTTTACGAGTCGGATTGAGCGATCGTCGGCTGCCGAGCGCGGCTGAGAACTGGCGTCGACCGGCAATACATCCGCGAAAAGATACCGATCGAACCATGTCGGAAACGCGCGGGCCA
>DASYBT010000223.1:0-33934 GCA_036500585.1 Rhizomicrobium sp. | reverse complement strand
CGCCCCGGAAGCCAAGGTGTCGCTGCAACGCCTCGGGCAATTCATCAAGAGCCGCGCGTCGGCGTCGCTGAAGGCAAGCGCGGCAGAGTGAAACGTCAGTGAAGCTCAGCGGGCCGAATACGCACTTGATGCCGCATAGCTGACAGGCAATTTCGCGCCCGTCGTGATGGCGCTGGCCATATCGACATCGCGCAGATCGCAGTCGGTCAGATTTGAATAGGAGAAGTCGGCTTCGACAACCTTGGCGCGCCGCATGTCGGAACCGCGAAAGTCTGCATAGCGGGCTGCCATCCCATCCAGACGCGCCGGAAGCAGCCTGTCCGCAGCGATCAGCAGCGGTCCCAGTTTTGTGTCGCGCAAGTCCGCATTGTTCAGCTTGGCACCGACGAAATTCACGCCACGCAGGTCGGCGCCGGTGAGCCGGGTGTATCTGAGGTCCGCGCCGGCGAAGTTGCTGCCTTGGAGGGAAGAGCCGGTAAGGTCCAGTCCGTAAAGAATGGCATTCGGTGCGATGATGGCCGTCAGCGACCGGTGCGTCAGGGATTTCAGGGCGCGCAAATCCATGCCGCTGAGATCGGCGGGCCGGCCTTCGCGCCCCTCGCTCTCCGCCCAGCGCGAGTGCTGCTCGAGCAGCGGCTCCACCGGGGCAGCCGCTGCCGCGGTCTGCATGCCTGCCGGTGCATCGGTGAGCGCACCCGTAAGATCGGCGCCATTCAGCACCGTCTGCTGCATACGCACGCCGATCAGGACGGCACCGGAAAGATCGGCGCCGGAGAGGTTGCAGTTCGACAGATCGGCACATTCGAGGTTGGCGCCGCTGAGCTTCGCCTGCCGCAGATTGGCACGCTGCAGCCGGCAGCCACGCATCACGGCGTCGGTGAAATCCGCCTGCACAGCGACGACGCCGGTGAGCCGCGCGCGCTCGAGATTGGCGCAGTTGAGCAGCGCGTCCGGAAGCTCCGATGGCCCGACATCGTGCTGCATCACACGCAAATTTCCGTGCTGATCCTTTTCGGCAATGGTGCCTTCGCGAAGATCGGCTTCGTAGAGATCTGCACCGATCAGATTGGCGCCGCGAAGCGAGGCACCCCGCATGTCCGACCGCCTGAGGCTCGCGCCGCTGAGATTGGCGCGCCTTAGGTCTGCGCCGAAGAAGCTCGCCGAATCGAGCCTGGCTTCGGTCAGATTTGTTTCTTCCAGAACGGCGCCGGTGAAATCGGCGTCGGCGAGATTTCGCCCAGACAGGTCGAGTCCGCTCAAGTCGCAGAAGGCAAACGCCGCCCTCGCGCCGCCGCGGCGTCCGCCGAACAGCATCTCATGGCGTGCCACGATCGCCGTCGCCTCCTTCTGCGAGAGCTTGGCAAAGCTGATGCGACGGGCAGCGTTCATCGGAGCGACAGCCGGGTTGCCTGTTGGACCTTTATTCTTTCCTCACATCGCCTAATGCCCCATTAAAAATCGAAAAGTTGAGTGAAATTCGGGTCTTGCAGCCCTAGCGGAGCCTGCTGGAATGTGGCTAAGTTCCGGCCGCCCGAAGACGCCGTGCCGAGGCGTCGTCGTGGCTGGGCTTGGGCAGAAGACCGGCAATCCCGGCTGCATGTTCGAAACAGCGACAAAAGAGGTTCGCCTTGCTGAAGCGCGTGTTAATGCTGACGGTCGCCACCGCCGCCCTGATTTCGGGCGCGTCTTACGCTGACGATTTCAGCGACATCACCACCAAGGTTACCCAGCAGATCAAGACCAGCACGGCCAAGGATGGATCGCCATCCGATATCGTGATCGAGAGCGCGGGCTCCGTGGTGGTTACAGTAGCGGGTCCCGCCGTCGAGATCGATTCTCCCAACGTCGTCACGAACAAGGGCACGATCAGCAACCTCGACACAGCGAACGCGATCGGCGTGCAGCTTGACGCGACAGCTGCGGGAAACGGCCCTGGCGTCGGCACCGTGGCGCTCGACAACAGCGGCACCATCGACCTCACCGGCAAGAATGGCGACAAGGTTGCCATATTGGTCGGCATCGCCAACGGCGATTCCACCGGCATCTTCAACGGCGACATCACCGTGGAGTCGGCATCGACCGTCAAGGTGAGCGGCGACGAAAGCGAAGCCATCCATATCGGCGACAACACAACCTTCAACGGCAATATCAACCTCGACGGCACGGTCGACATGACCGCCACGGGGGATGCGAAGGTCGGCATCCTGCTTGGCAGCGTCACGTCCACAACCCCCGCGGTGATGAACGGCAACATCACCTTGGGCAGTGCCTCGGCCTTCAACGTGACCGGTGACAGTTCGTTCGGAATCGAAATCGAGCCCAATTCGGTTCTGAACGGGAACCTCGACATCGAAAGCACGATGACGATCAACCCGACTGACCTCACGGCGACGGGCGCCGGAAACGTCACCGGCGTCCTCATCCAGAATAACGCGAATGGCCAAGCCGTTACCGGAAACATCGTGATCGGGGCAACCGGCGGCATCTCGGCGAATGGCGAAGGGGCGCGCGCACTGTCGATCGAGGGTGAGGTCGGTGGCGATCTGGAGAACCACGGCAGACTGTCCGCTCTGGGCACCGGCACGCCGGTCGCCAACAAACCGGACCCCGAGGCCCTCTCGGCGCTGTTTGTTTCCGACAGCATCGACGGCGGAATCCTGAACGATGGGCCGGCCTCCGCGAACGACACGACGACGATAGAGGCTAGCATATCGACGCTTGGAACGGCTCCAACGGTGTTCATCGGGCCGACTTCCGACGCCACGACCGACCTCCTGATCGGCACCACGGGCCAGTTTCAAAATGGCTTCAGCCTGCTCAATCGCGGCTCCATCCAGGCCAGCCCGGCAGATCCCGACTTGAACGCGACGGCAATCGACCTGTTCGGCGTAGGCACCGGCTCGACTTGCGTCGCTTGCACCGATCTGCCGGGCGGAATCTTCAACAGCGGCAACATCGTCGCCAACGCCACCAACGACACGAAGCAGGTCGGCGCCAATGTCGTGCAGGCTCTATACATCGGCAATTACGCGCGCGTGCCGCTGTTGGAAAACGAAACTTCGACGACCAGTGCTGCGCTCATCAGTGCCGAGCTGACCGGCGATGGGCTGAGTGGCGGGACGGTCTATGCCATCAGGATCGATCAGCAGGGCCAACTGAGCTCACTCGTCAACTCCGGCACGATCTCGGCGGCCGCCACCACGACGGACACGACGATTCCCTCGCTCAACGCATATGCCATTCTGGACAGCTCCGGCACCCTCACCAACATCACCAATTCCGGCACCATCGAAGCTACGGCGACCACCCTCGATAATGCCTCTCAACTCACCCGCGCCGTCGATCTGTCGGCGTCCCAGCAGAACATCACCTTCACCAATTATGATGTCGCAACCGGCGGCGGCGGAACGGTCATCGGAGACATTCTGTTTGGCAATGGCGCCGATACGCTGATTCTCCAGGGCACGCAGAATCAGCCATCGACGATCACAGGTGACATCGCGTTCGGCGGCACCGCGGGGAGCGGGGACGACATTCTCACGATTAATGATTTTTCGACAGTGACCGGTGCCATTACCGATCGTGCCGGCGGCCGCCTGGACGTGACCATCAACGGCGGCGGTACACTCACGGTCAACAACGATTCGATTGACCCGGATCAGCGCTTTACCGCCAACACATTCACCGTGAATGAGGGTGGAACGCTCAACCTCACCCTGTCCAACACGTACAACCTTGCCGCCAACCCGACCGCCGGCGGCATTATCACGACGACCGGGCAGACCACCCTGGCGCAAGGCTCAAAGCTCGGTCTCGGATTCGGCAGTTTCATCATCGTGCCCGGCCAGCAATCTCAATTCGTACTGTTCGATTCGCCGGCGGGCGCACTGCAGGTGGGGGACTTGTCTTCCCTGCAGACGCAGGTCTGCAATGCAGTCCCGTTCCTATTCAACAATTCCTCGACCTGCCTTCAGCCGAACGACACCGTGCCCGGCAGGTCGCAGCTCGTCCTGACACTCGATCCCAAGACGGCTCAACAGCTTGACCTGCATGGTTACGCCGCAAAAATGTTCCCGTTCGCCAACGCGGCGCTGGCGAATGACGATCAGCTTGGCTCCGCGGTGATTTCGGCCGGACTCCCCGTGAACGGCATACCGCTCGACAGCGCAACCGGGAACGCGCTGTACCAGGGCATCTATTCGCAATTCGCACCCAACGTCACCGGGGCCTCCCGCGCCCTCGGAATTGAGTTGACGGATCAGGCGACAGGACCTGTTGGCGCGCGTCAGCGCGAGCTTCGCATGTACGCAGCCCAGCCCGGCGACACCACAATCTGGGGCCAGCAGTTCGGCGTCAGCCTCAATCAAAAATCCAGCCCCGAAACCATCGGGTACACAGACTCCGGATACGGATTGGCGATGGGTATGGACACGGGCGATCCGGCCAGCGGCCGGTATGGCGGCGCGCTCACCTTCTACTCCGGCGACATCACGGAGAAAGAACCGCTCACCAGCAAAACGAACACCCTGTGGGCCGTGCTGACCGGATACACGGACTGGCGCGGCAAAGGATTCTTCCTGGATACCCAGGTGAGCGCCGGCGCAGGAAATCTGGATGGCAATCGCCACATGGACGTCGATGGCTTGACGCGCACCGCGCATGGCAAGCGCTCTGCGTTGCTCGGCGCGCTGGGCGCGACGACGGGCGTTATCCTGACGTCCGGCAGCACAGTGGTCACGCCGCTCGTCAGCCTGGACGGCCTGGCGATGCGCGAGGGTGGTTACACCGAGCACGGCGGCGGCGATCCCAACAGCGGCGACGGCTTCGATCTGAAAGTGGCGAACAACTACTACGACTCATTGCGGGGCTTCGCCGGCATCAATCTCCGGCAGGACATCGACTTGGGCGATTTCTATCTGCAGCCGGAAGGAAGGGCGGGATACCGCTACGATTTTGCCTCTAACGCAGAGAAGGTGAAGGCGTCTTTCGTCAGCGAACCGACCTCGCAATTCTCACTGACGGGTCCGGACCCGTCGCGTGGAAACATCGTGCTGGGTGGCAGCCTTGCCGCCACCACCGGCGCCTGGTCGATCGGTGTCAATTACGACTATCTGCGCGGCAGCGGCGGGTCCATCTCGCAGGTCGGCACGCTGACGCTGCTCGGGCGCATCTGATCCTGCCCGAATACACCACAGCCCCGGATACCGGGGCTGTGGTCGAGTCGATCGTGAGAAGACGGCCGGATTACCAGCGACGCCACGGACGGTGGCCCCAGTAATAGCGGCCATGCGACCAGTACCGGTACGGGTGGTAGCCGTAGCCGTAGGTTCCATACACGACCGGACCATATCCGGCGTATCCGCCATAGCAGTAGGCCGGCGCCGCCAAGCCGCGGTCGAAGTACCAAGCGCAGCCGCCGCCGTAATATGGGCCAGGCACGCCTACACCGATCCCGATCGCGACTCGCGCATCTGCCGGCGCAGTCATACCCGCCGCAACGCCAGCTGCCAGAAGCGCCCCGAGAGCAAATTTTTCGATCTTTCGCATCGTTTGTCTCCGTTCTCTGCGCTCCCTCCTTCCGGATTCAACGCATAGACTGGCGTCCGCGCTCCGCGGCTAAGCTTTTGATATACTGGAGATTTCACGCGAGCCCGCGGATCGGCAGGTCCCAAAAAATTGTGAGGCGGCCGGCGCCGGATGCGCCGTAGCCGCCTCACGCTGCCCCCGTTGATACGGACCCTCGCCGCAGGTCCCCGTGCATCCCCCACACCGGTTACCCGCGGCACTTGCAAGTGTGCCGAGACGAGGTTCCTGCGCAACCGTTCTAAGGGACCGCTCTGCGGATTCCGAAGCGGTGTGGATTTGTGGCAACAATTAGGCTGATCGTTTGCTTAACAAACGATCACGGTTGGCGAAAGTGCTTGGATAGCCGAAGCCCCTGTTGCTGGTAATTCGAGCCGATGCCTTGTCCGTACACCTCGGGCGGGGGATCCGTCAGCCGCTCGAACATCAGCCGGCCGATGATCTGGCCGTGTTCGAGGATGAACGGCACCTCGCGAGACCGCACCTCCAGCACTGCGCGGGAGCCGTGACCGTGACCGGCCTCGTGTCCGAAACCAGGATCGAAGAAGCCTGCGTAGTGCACGCGGAATTCGCCGACCAAGGGGTTGAACGGCACCATTTCGGCTGCGAATTCCGGTGGAATCGACACCGCCTCACGCGAGGCAAGAATGTAGAATTCGTCCGGGTCGAGCACGATGGAGCCGCTGCGGCTGGCGAAAATCGGCTCCCAGTAGTCAAGGGGCTCAAGAGCGTTGCGCCTGTCCACATCGATGATGCCGGTGTGCCGCCGTGCACGCCAACCGACCTGTCGCGTCTGTGCCTCGCCTTCGAGATCGACCGTGAGCGCCAATCCATTGTCGATGTCAGCGGCGCCGCTCACGAGAGGCTGCTCGGAATGCAAGCGCTTCAATTGCGTGTCGGTGAACTGCGGGCTGCCGCGGCGGACGCGCAGCTGATTGAGCCGGGATCCTTTGCGGACGAGAACGGGAAAGGTGCGCGGGCTTACCTCGGCGTAGAGGGGACCACGATAGCCGGGGTCGATCCGATCGAATGCCTGGGCACGGTCGGTGATGAGACGTGTGAACACGTCGAGCCGGCCGGTAGAACTTTTCGGATTGGCAATCCCGGACACGCGAAAGCTGAAGTCCGCCGATTCCAGCAGCGGAATGACATAGACGCAGCCGGTTTCCAGCACGGCCTCGTGCTCAAGATTGATTTCGTGCGAGGCGACCGCGGCGAGCTTGTCGCGAACCGTGGCGCCCTTACCTGGCAGGAAGCTCGCGCGCACCCGCCACGCCACCGGGCCCAGTCTCAGGTCGAGGCTGGCGGGCTGGATCTGGGCGTCCTCAATGTCTTCGGCGGCGAGCACTTCCCGGCGCGCCCGGATCAGGCGGCGCAACACATGGCTCGGCAGGATACCGGTCGAGTGACGGCCGTAGCTATCGGCCGCATCTGCCTCAAGTTCCCCAAACAGGTTTTCCGCCGGTTCTGCCATGGCATGTTTATAGGCAGGAGCGTGCGGCGGGTCACCGCGATTCGCGAAGGAATTCACGGATTTCTGCGATGACTTCGGCAAAGCCGCAGCGTGAGACCGGCACGTCGGGCGGGAATGCAGTCAGCAGCCGCGAGGGCGTGGCGGGCTCCAAAATCACAAAACAGCCTTTATCACCGGCGCCTCGTATCAGCCGTCCGAACGCCTGCTTGAGACGAAAGCGCGTGAGCAGGTCGTCGTAAGTCTTGCCGAAGCGCGCACGCCGCGCCTTGTGCAGGATCGTGGGCTTTGGCCACGGCACCTTGTCGAAGACGACGAGACGCAGCGAACGGCCGGGTACGTCCACACCGTCCCGCAACGCATCGGTGCCGAGCAGGCAGGCATTCTCCTCGGCCCGAAACAGATCCACCAAGGTGCCGGTGTCGAGACGATCGACATGCTGTGCGTACACCGGAATTCCGGCTTCTTCGAGAGGTTCGGCGATTCGACTCTGAACGGCGCGCAAAGATCGCACAGCAGTGAAAAGTCCCAACGCACCGCCGCCGCTGGCGACAAACAATTCGCGGTAGGCGGCCGCGAGCTGATCGGCGTCGCGCCGGTTCACATCCTTGACGACGAACACGCGCGCCTGATCCGCATAGCGGAACGGCGAGCCGAACAATGCGCGTTTTGGCGGCTCCGGCAGATGCGCCGCGGCAGTGCGGATTTCCGCCGATTGCCAATCATCGATGCCCGGATCGGAGTCGCGCAAAGTCGCCGACGTGATCAGCGCCCCATGCGATGGGATCAGCACTTCCGCCGCAAACGGAATGGTGGGATCGATCCAGTGTCGCCGGAGCCCCACATCCATATCGCGCCCATCCTCACGTTCGATTTCGAACCAGTCGACGAATTGCTCGTGGCCTTCACCGGTTTCCAGCGCGTCCAGCATGGCAATCCACGCCGGCAGGATAAGCTTGGCGCGACGGTCGAGGCCTCGCGCAGCCGCTTCGATGCGCTGGCGCTCGTGGCTTTCGAGATCGGCCGCCTCGTCGTCGAGTTGCTTGCGCAGCGTCTGCGCCAGACGCGCGAGTGGGACGGCGATGCGCTTCAGGCTTCCCGCTAATTTGCGTGCGGCATCGACGATGTCGGGTCCGAGCGGCTCGGTTTCGGCTTCCAGCGAATAGACGCGGTCGTCCTGATCGGTCCGCGCGAGAACATGGCTGTACGCGGCGGCAAGGAACGTCTCTCCGGCGCCGCGAATGCCGCCACCGCCATGCAAGCCCGACAGCCATCCTTCGGCGGCCAACGCTCCGGACGCCGCAACCGCTTCATCAAGTGCCGAGCGCGCCTCGTCGTCGCCCTCAATGATATCCTTGAGACGCTCTTCGAGGCCGCGCATGCGCGTTCGCGCGCGCCCTTCCGGGCCTCTGATCCAGCGCCGCAGGTCGGCCATCTCGCGCCCCGAGAGCAGCGCCGAAAAACCTGAATCGGCCGCGTCAAACACATGATGGCCTTCGTCGAACACGTAGCGGGCATGACGGGTGTCCGGCGCGTCTTCGTCGTCGGTGCCGGTCCAGTCCGCCATCGCCTGTGCAATGACGAGCGCATGGTTGGCGATCACAATGGGTGCATGGCGCGCGCGGCGGATGGCGCGTTCAATGAAACAGCGGCGGTAGTGCGGACACGCTGCGTACACACATTCGCCACGCCGGTCGGTGATCTCGCCGAGCGGATAGGACGCAGCGAGGAATGCCGGAAAGCCGGCGCCAGATAAGTCTCCGTCGGATGTGGCGGCAATCCAGCGCGCCATCAGCCCAAGGGCAACGGCGCGCTGGCCCGGGGCGAGCGCGGTGCGCTTCGCAGCTTCTTCGAAGTTGAGAAGACAGAGATAATTCTCGCGGCCTTTGCGCACGACAACCTTCTCGTCGCGCTCCACGGGATCGGGATAAACGCGCGCAATCTCCTGCACGATCTGGCGCTGCAGATTCCGGGTGTAGGTCGAGATCCAAAGTCCGGGGCCGTTCCTCTCCGACCAGAGAGATGCCGGTGCGAGGTAGCCCAGCGTCTTTCCGACGCCGGTGCCGGCTTCGATCAGCGCGACGCGCGGTGCTCCCGGCCGCTCCCGCGGCGCGAAGGCGTAGCTTGCGGACTCCGTATATTCTGCCTGCTCGGGTCGCTGCTCGCCGGCACTCCCCACCAATTGCGACAGCCGAGCCCGTGCCTCTTCTGGCGAAACGGCTTGGGTGCCGGGCTTTGCCGGAGCTGCCGAGTCTTCCCATTCCGGCAGCCGCGCCCAGACATCGAAGCCCGCGATGGGTGGAAGCGCATGCTCGGGCTGGCCAATCGCGTCGAGGATGAGCGGCGACCAGCGCCATCCCATTCGTCCCATCGTGGTGGCCAGGGAGCGAAGGCGCGCGCGCTCCGCCTCGGGCTTGCCGCGCAGTTCTTCGAGCAGGAGGTTTGCAGCAGCGTGCAGAACAGACGCGCCATCCTCTGCGGCATGGGGCGCAGGCAACATCAGGATGCGCGCCAGGCCGAGCGGGCTCGGGATGACGGGCTGCGCTGGCCGCAAAAACGCCATCAGTTCCAGCACGTCGAACAGTGGCTTTGCAGGCGGTACCTTCAGACGGCCCGCGATGAAGGCAGCATGCACCACCAGCACATCGCCGGAGCGGAACAGAGATCGTGCTTCCTCGATGCCAATCCGGCGCACCTGTCCTGATGCATTCGCGATCGCCGCGCCGCTTGCAACAGGCACAAGCGACGGAAACTCCGCGAGGAAAACGCCCTTCGACATGAGGATTCCCTATGACGATTGCGCCCACAAGGGAAGGAGACATGCCAAAGCTGAGTTGAGCGAATGAGTTCGGGGCGGCGACAAGGGCCGCCCCATTCCCTGCGGCGAAGCTCAGGCCGCAAGATCCGGATAGAGGCCGGCCAGTGCTCGCTGCACCCGGATGTGTTCGCTGGCAACTTTTTCTGCGGCGGCGCGCAGTGCGCGGGGTTCGCCGGCCTCGCGCGTTTGTTGGACCAAAGCGCGCGCGGCAGCGCTCAGCGCGGCAAGCCCAAAGCCTCCCGCCGCGCCAGCGATATCCTGCGCGATGCGCGCGGTGTCGGACCATCGCTCCGTGCTGCTCGCGGCCTTGAGCGCTTCCACCAGCTCCTCCGCATTCGTGACGTAGGAACGCAGAATTTCAATCAAGCTCGCCCGCCCGAGCGATGCTTCAAGGGACGCAAAGACGTCGGGTTCGATCGCGGGCTGTTCGATGGCCGACTGGCTTACGCCGGGGCGTACAACAACTTCGTTCAGTGCGTGATAGAGGGCGTCAGGCTCCCCAGGCCAGCGCACCACTTGCGCGACGGCTACTCGCGCCGGCGCATCCCAGCCGACAATGGCGACGAGCGGAGCCGTCACGGCCGGCACCGCTGCCAGATTGTCCGCTTCGGCGCCACAGACGATGATCGCATCAAACGGTTCTTGCCCGGCGACAAGCGCTGCTGCCGCCACGCTGTCGGCTTCGGTAACCGCGTTGCCGAATGGCCGGAGGAGATCCGCCAAAGTCTTGCGAATTGCGGGCTCTTTTAGCGCCAGAAGCACGGCAATCGCACTGGGGGGAGCCGCAGTGCCCGTTGCCGCACGGCTCTCTGCCGGCTGAGCCGTTCGACGCGCCGGCACGGTGAACCAGACGATCGTGCCTTCTCCGGCAATGCTGTCGAAGCCTATCGAACCGCCCCACCCTTCCACGATCCGCCTTGCGACGGCCAGGCCGAGACCGGCGCCATCGCGACGCTTGGCATAGGCGGTTTCGGCGGTGGAGAACGGTTCGAAGAAATTGGTGGCGAACTCGCCGGGAATCCCCGGTCCGGTATCGATGACGGAGAACTTCAGGAACGCGTCCTCCGGACACTCGACCCGAACCTCGACGCCGCCGCGATCGGTGAACTTCATCGCATTCTCCGCCAGCTTCAGCAGCACGCGTCTCAGATGGCGAGCGTCGGCGGCAACACGCGGCAAGCCCGCGGCCGCGGTGATGGTGAACCGCAAATGCTTTTCCCAGGCACGGGGCTGCAGCAGCCGCCCGACTGTGCGCGCCACCTGCGCTGGATCGCAGTCTTCATCGGCTGGCGGCGCACCCTCCTGCGACAGCATCAGGACATCGTCGAGCAGAGTCTTCAGCGCAGTGCCGGCTTCGAGAAGCACCTTCACCTGATTCTTCTGCGTGCGATCGAGGTCGCTTCGTTCCAGGAGCTGCGCCATCCCGAGCAGCGCATTCAATGGCGTTCGGATCTCGTGGCTGATATTGGCGATGAACGACCGCTTCGCCTGCGAAGCAGAAACTGCAGCGTCTCGCGCTTCCTCGGCAGCTTTCGTTGCTTCCGCCACTCGCAGTCTGAGTGCATCATTGTCGCGGCGAAGAATATCGGTCTCTGCCCGGAGACTTGCCGTCTCATCGGGAATTGTGGCGACGGGCAAGGACATGGTCGGCTGCGACATTGACGCTCTCTGGCGCCAAGCCTAGGTTCGGCCTCTTTCAAAACGCTTAAGGTTAAGTCATTTCAATGCCTTCAGCTGCATCTCGACTGCATCCTTCGCTGGCGCTTTCGGCTCATGCGTGGCCGTTCGAGGAGGCGCGTAAACTCCTGGCGCGGATCGAGAAGAGCACGGCAGCCGGCAAGGCAACGCAGACCGTATGTTTCGAGACCGGCTACGGGCCATCCGGCCTGCCCCACATCGGCACCTTCGGCGAGGTCGCACGCACGACTTGGGTACGGCATGCGTTTCAGCGCATGAGCGACCTGAAAACGCGCCTGATCGCCTTCTCCGACGATATGGACGGCCTGCGCAAGGTGCCGGGCAACGTGCCCGATCCCGATCTGCTTACAGCAAATCTGGGCAAGCCGCTGACCAGCGTGCCTGATCCCTTCGGCACGCACGCGAGCTACGGCGCACACAACAATGCACGGCTGCGCGCCTTCCTGGACCAGTTCGGATTCGAATACGAGTTCATGAGCTCGACCGACTGCTACAAGTCCGGCTGCTTCGACGACGCGCTGCTTATGTTTCTCGCGAATTACGAGAAAGTCCGCGACATCGTGCTGCCGACGCTTGGGACGGAACGGAGCGCCACCTACTCGCCATTCCTGCCGGTATCGGAGCGCACCGGACGCGTGCTGCAGGTTCCCATTCTCGAATGGAACGCAAGCCGCGGCACGATTGTGTACGAGGAAGACGGCGTGCGCGCGGAAACGCCAGTTACCGGCGGTCACTGCAAGCTTCAGTGGAAGGCGGACTGGGCGATGCGCTGGCTTGCGCTCGGCATCGACTACGAAATGTCCGGCAAGGATCTCATCTCCTCGGTCGAACTGTCTTCGAAAATCGTACTTGCGCTCGGGGGCACACCGCCGGAAGGATTCAATTACGAACTCTTCCTGGACGAGAACGGCGAGCGCATTTCGAAATCCCGCGGCAACGGACTTGCGATCGAGGAATGGCTGTCCTACGGCTCGGAGGAAAGCATCGCGCTGTTCATGTTTCAGAAGCCGCGCGTCGCGAAACGGCTTTATTTCGACGTGATCCCCAAGGCCGTCGACGATTACATCGAATTCCTGCGCAAGTATCACGCGGAGAGCGACGAAGCGGAGCGGATCGAAAATCCCGTATGGCATCTGCACGATGGACATCCGCCGTCAGAGGAATATCCGGTGAGCTTCGCGCTTCTGCTCACCTTGGTGAGCGCATCCAACGCGCACGACCGCGAGCTATTGTGGGGGTTCATCCGCGCCTATGCGCCGAAGGCCTCTCCGGCGCACAATCCCGGGCTCGACCGGCTCGTCGGCTACGCCGTACGCTATTACGAGGACTTCGTCAGGCCGCAGAAGCGGTATCGCGCACCGTCGGAAAAAGAGCGTGGCGCCATGCTGGAGTTGGCCGACATGCTCGACGCCAAACATGGCGAGCGCGATGGCGAAGCCGTGCAGTTCGAGGTGTACGAGATTGGCAAGCGGTACCAGTTCGAACCGCTGCGCGACTGGTTCAAGGCGCTTTACGAGGTTGTCTTCGGGCAGAGTCAGGGCCCGCGTTTCGGCTCTTTTGCCGTGCTGTTCGGGTGCGCGGAAACGGCCGCGCTGGTGCGCCGCGCCGCAGCCGGAGAGCTTGTCAGCGCCTCAGCCTAGAAGGACCGGCGGCGGCGAACACGGCCTGCGCCGCGACTATCCAGCAACGCTCTGCACGATTCGGAAAGCTGGGACTTGTGGGTCTCCAGGCACTCGCGCCGCTCTCTTCCGCGCTGGCTTGCACAATATTGCCTGATATCCTCGCGACAGGCGGCGCGGAAACCGCCGCGCGTCTCTTTCGCGCCCGTCGTCATCGCCGGCGTATTCGCCGTGTGGTTCTTGTTGGACGACTGGTTGCATCCGGCGACAGTCAACGCGATCAGCACTGCCGCCGCAGAAACAAGGGAGCTTCTTCTCATCCAGGCTCTCCCGAACTCCAACGCAAAATCGCACAATCGGCTTCGGCGAATGGTGGGCGGTACTGGGATTGAACCAGTGACCCCTACGATGTCAACGTAGTGCTCTCCCGCTGAGCTAACCGCCCGGGAGCGCCTGCTATAGCCAAGTGGCTAGGCCCAACGCAAGATCGCCTGCCGGCCGGTTCAGGCCGCGATCATGCGGTCCACTTCGCGGACGATCTCGCGCAGATGGAAGGGCTTGGACAACACCTTCGCCTGTTTCGGTGCCTGCGAAGATGGATGCAGCGCCACGGCGGCAAAGCCGGTGATGAACATGATCTTGAGGCGCGCATCCACTTCAGCCGCGCGCTTGGCAAGCTCAATGCCGTCCATGCCCGGCATGACGATGTCCGTCAAAAGCAGATCGAACCGGATGTTCCGGAGGCATTCGTAAGCCTCCGAACCGTCGCCGAAGTCTGTGACGTTGTGTCCGGCTTTCACCAGGGCAGCCGCCAGGAACCGCCTCAGCGACTCGTCGTCCTCGGCCAGCAGGATCTGCGCCATGCTCGATTACCCCTCAATGGAACTGTAAGGCCATATTGGGCCGGCCGTAAACGCCCCGCTGACGCAACACAAATCCGGGAACAGGAAGGGCGGCGGATCATTCCAGTTGATCGCGAGAGGGTGTGGTGATTCACTGAAGCGATGGATTTCTCCATGAGCGTAAGCCGGGCTGACGATTTGGATACGATGATGATGGCGGATCCGCTTCTCGCCGACCTTTGGGCACGGCCATATTCTCTGCTAGCGCCCCCGTTACAGCTCCATCCCTTCGTTCTCGCCTCACCCCATTCCGGCCGTCTTTATCCGTCGACTTTTCTCGCCCAGTCCCGCCTGGCAGGGATCAGTCTCCGCCGCTCGGAGGATGCCTATGTTGACGAATTGTTTGGCGGGATGGTGGACAGGGGCGTGCCGCTTCTCGCGGCCCGTTTTCCCCGCGCTTATGTCGACGCGAACCGCTCGTCGGATGAGCTCGATCCGGACATGTTCGACAGTCCGCTCGGCCTGCCGGTCAATGCCACCAGTCCGCGCGTTAGTGCGGGATTGGGTGCCGTGCCGAGGCTGATCCGGGATGGGGCGGAAATCTATCAAACCAGACTCAGCGCGAACGACGCCGTGCAGCGCCTGTCGCGGCTTCATTCCCCCTATCACGCGGCATTGGCAAAGTTGGTGCAGGAAACGTTTGACCGCTTCGGAACGGCTGTCGTGATCGACTGCCATTCGATGCCCTCAGTGAACGCCGCACCGGATATTGTGCTGGGCGATCGCTACGGCACTGCCGCGGCTCACCCCCTGTTGCGATGCGCCGAACAGGCGCTGCTTGCCGCCGGATTCAAGGTTGCCCGCAACGTGCCCTATGCCGGCGGATACACCACAAGCATTTATGGCCGGCCCGCCAAAGCGATTCATGCTCTGCAGATCGAGGTGAACCGCGCGCTCTATCTCGACGAGGAGCGGATCACACCGAACCCGCGCTTCGACCGGGTGGCGTCGCGATTGACATCCGCACTGGAACGCGTCGTCACGATCGATGCGGCGCTGCTGCGGCCGCATCACGGCATGGGAATCGCTGCAGAGTAGCGGCTACTTGCAGCCCGACCACTCCGCCTGATCGACTTCCTCGATGACAATCCGAACGTAGCAATACCCGAGTACGAATCGGAACATGCGGCGGCAGACGCGGCCACGGTAGTTCTCGCGCTCTCCCATGCGGCTGCGCGGAATGTCGACCAGATCGCCAACCGCCGGAATGAGGCCGAAACCAGCTTCCTCACCGAGGACGAGATCCGCGATCCCGCCGATCTCTTCCGTCTCCGAGGCACCCTTCGGCAGAAACTGAAAATCGATTTCGTATTTCACGGTCCTGTCCTCTGCTCGGTTTGAGATCATCAACCGTCCCGGCTGCCTTGAGTCAACCGGCGAGTTCGAACCGACGGCAAGTTGCTCAGAAAAAAGGCCGCTCCCGAAGGAGCGGCCAAGTTCAGGGAGGAAACGCCCAGGAAGGGCTGTGCGTCACAACAGAGTTATGCCGCACTGCAGCAATATGCCATGGACCGTGGGTTCCGGCAAGCGAAGTCGCCAAAAGATACCAAAAGCAACAGATTCTTAAGGAGAATCCGCAGTTTGAAGAGGGGCCATTTTGCGCTATATAGGGGCGATAAGGGTTGTGCGGCGCACAAATCCCGAGATTCACAAAAGCATTACTGCGCTGCAATGCGACCGTCGTGATCGACGGGCAGGGATATCCTTGGCGGATCGAGAGTGATTCGCAGGTGTTCAAAACGGGAGAAGCGTGTGAGTGAAACGCTCCTGTGGCGCGAGTCCATCGCCACTCTCGACCGGCGCAACGCCGTTCCGCTTCATGACCGCCGTCGCCGCGAACAAGGCCGGAGGTCGCCGCTGGGACCCCAGAAAAGGTACCGGACGGTATTTATCTCCGACGTGCATCTGGGCACCAGGGGCTGCAAGGCAGAGCTGCTGGCGGATTTCCTGTCGCGCACATCGTGCGATACGCTCTATCTGGTGGGCGATATCATCGACGGCTGGCGCCTGAAGCGCCGCTGGTTCTGGCCCGAAGCCCACAACCGCGTCATCCAGGAAATCCTGCACAAGGTCGACGGCGGAACCCGCGTGATCTACGTGCCGGGAAATCACGACGAAGCGTTCCGCGACTATTGCGGCCGGTTCATTGCCGGTATTGAGGTTGCACGTGAGGCGGTGCATGAAACCGCCGACGGAAAGCGCTTCCTCGTCATCCATGGCGATCAGTTCGACGGGATCATCTCCTGCGCCAAATGGCTCGCGCATCTGGGCGACTGGGCGTACACCGTCGCGCTCGAGTTGAACGAGATTTGCGGCGCCGTTCGCCGCGCCATGGGCCTGCCGTACTGGTCGCTTTCGGCCATGCTCAAACAAAAGGTCAAGAATGCCGTCGATTACATCTGCCGGTTCCAGGACGCGGTTGCCCGCGAGGCTCGCCAGCGCGGCTTCGACGGCGTCATCTGCGGCCACATTCATCACGCGGCGATGGAGGACCTTGGCGGCGTCCTCTACATCAATGACGGCGACTGGGTTGAAAGCTGCACGGCGCTTGCCGAAGATGCCCATGGGCATCTGGAGATTCTCCGCTGGACCGCTTTCGGCGAAAGCCGCGAACACACAGGCGCGAGTGCGCTTTTGGGCCAAGTCGCGGCGGCATCCGCATAAGACATCCGCGATGATGCCGGAGACGCTTGCCGCGCCTCCGGCGCATGCGCTTTCACATCCTGTACGCCTGCTGATCGTCACCGATGCGTGGTCGCCGCAGGTGAACGGCGTCGTGCGCACCCTGGAGATGCTCGGCCGCGATCTCACCGCCATGGGCCATGTGGTTCGCTACGCGACGCCGCAGGGCAGCTTCACCGTGCCGATGCCGACCTATCCGGAAATCCGGCTGGCGGTGCTCCCACGGCGCAGCCTCGAGCGCACCATCGACGAATTCCGCCCGACCGCGATCCACATCGCTACTGAAGGACCGCTCGGCCTCAGTGCCCGGGCGATCTGCATCAAACGCAAATTTCCCTTCACAACATCGTTCCACACACGGTTCCCGGAATATGTCCACGCCCGCTTTCCGTTCGTGCCGGAGCGGACGGTCTATCGCTGGCTGCGCTGGTTTCACCGGCCGGCCAGCGCCATGATGGTGGCAACACCGACATTGAAGCGCGAACTGGAAGAGCATGGATTTCACAACATCCGCTTCTGGTCGCGCGGCGTCGATGTCGATCTCTTTAGGCCGATGCCCGACGCTTCGCTGCCGTTCGAGCGGCCGATCTGGCTCTACGTCGGCCGCATTGCCATCGAGAAGAATGTCGAAGCCTTTCTTTCCCTCGACCTGCCCGGCACGAAGATCCTCGTCGGCGATGGACCGGCGCGCGCCGCTCTCGAGCGGAAGTATCCCAAGGCCAAGTTCCTGGGTCCCAGAGTCGGCGAAGACCTCGTCCGGCACTACGCCGCCAGCAACGTCTTCGTCTTTCCCAGCCGCACCGATACGTTCGGGCTTGTCGTGCTGGAGGCGCTGGCCTGCGGCGTGCCGGTGGCGGCGTATCCGGTCGCAGGGCCTCAGGACGTGATCGGCAGTGCTCCGGTTGGAGAGCTGGATGAAGATCTCGGCCGCGCCTGCCACGCGGCGCTGGGCCTCTCCAAGGAGGCTTGTCGCGCCTTCGCCGTCGCGCGCTCCTGGCACGCCTGCACCGAACAATTTCTGGCCAACCTACCCCTCTCCTGAAGCGTCATTTGGTGGCGCATCGGGCACGCCGTGCTAATTTCCGTCGCCACGCCGACTGATTATTTCATGCCCGCGACAGCACACAGCAACCGCAGCCCCCGGCTCGCGCCTCCGGAACTGTTGTTCCTTGGCTGCGTGATCGTGGCATGGTCGCTGCTGGTCGTCGCCCTCGGAAAGGATATGTCGTGGGACTTCCGCAACTATCATTGGTACATCCCTTATGCCTTCCTGAACGGGCGAGACGGTTTTGACGTCGCGGTTGCCCACCAAGCGACCTACTACAACCCGTTCCTCGACATTCCCTTCTACCTGTTGGCGACCCACACGCATTCCTGGATGGCTCTCGCAGTCATGGGCGCCGCTCAGGGACTGAATATCGTACCCGTCTACCTGATTGCGCGCTCCATCCTGGACGTCCCCGAGAAGAGGCTTGTCAGCGCCATCGTCGCCTTGTTCTGCGTTGGCGGCAGCCTCACCGTCGGGCTGGCGGGCGCGACCTATTACGACAACGTGCTGAGCGTGGTGGTGCTGAGCGGGCTGGCAGCCGTCATCTGCAATCATGAGACCCTGCGGTCCGGCGCCTTATTCCGCGGCGCGCTGATCTGCGGGCTGGCCGGGTTTGCGATTGGCAGCGCCGTCGGACTGAAACTTCCGGAGGCGCCGTTTGCGTTGGGATTTGCGGCAGCGCTACTGGTGTTGCCGGGCGATGCGCGGCATCGCGGCACCCGCCTTGCCGCCGGTGCCATCGGTGGAGTTCTCGGCACGGCGGCGTTCGCAGCCTATTGGACGCTGCATCTCTACCAAACCACCGGAAATCCGCTGTTTCCGTACTTCAACCAGTATTTCCATTCTCCCTTGGCGTTGCACGCGTCCTATCGTGACGTCCGCTTCATCCCGCATCGTCTGGTCAAACGGCTGCTGTTCCCGATCCTGTTTTCGATCGATTGGCACGTGGCGGACGATCTGCCGTTTCAGGACATCCGCGTCGGCGACGCCTATGTGCTCGGCCTCCTGACAATCCCCATCGTGATCTGGCGCCGCCCGCGCGATCCGCTCACGCATGTGAGTCCCGCCGGCGCTCTTTTTGCTTTTGCCGCCGTTTCGTATCTCGCGTGGCTGCTGATGTTCGGCATCTACCGCTACATCATCACTCTCGAAATTTTGTCGCCGCTGCTGATCGTTTCCGCCGTGGGGCTGTGGCCCATCTCGAGGCACGCGCGCTTGGTGACACTTGGGGTGATCGGACTGCTGATCCTTGCCACCACACGTTACGAATTCCTCACGCACGCGCCACTGGGCGATCCGTATGTGCAGGCGGATGTGCCGCCAATCCCGGATCCGAGCCACAGCATGGTCTTGATGACCGGAGAGGCCCCGATGGGGTTCCTCGTCCCTTCCCTGCCCCATCAGGTCCCGGTTTTGCGCATCGATAGCTGGATGATCCAGCCCGAGGATGGTTCGCTGCTGACGGCCAAGACCCGCGCTAGGGTAAAGGCATTCAAGGGCGACCTCTACGTCATCGCCAACGAATTCGAGGTCGGTCGCGCCGGAGCCGCGCTGGCCGATTATGGGCTTGGCATGCGCTGGACGGAATGCAAGCTTTTCACCACCAACCTCGGGGGGGAATACCGATTCTGTCCGTTGAAGCAACTTCCGCCGAAGCCGGCCACTTGAGCGGAAGCCCCGCGCGCATTGCCGTCCTGATCCCCTGCTACAACGAGGCAGCGGCGATCGGCCAGGTGGTGCACGACTTCCGCGCGGCAATTCCCCATGCCGAGATCTATGTCTACGACAACAATTCGAAGGACGGAACCGCTGCGCGCGCTGAGGAAGCCGGCGCCATCGTGCGAACGGAAAACCGGCAGGGCAAAGGCAATGTCGTGCGCCGCATGTTCGCCGATGTCGAAGCGGATATTTACGTGCTCGTCGACGGCGACGATACCTACGATGCCGCCGCGGCTCCCGAACTCGTTCGCGCGCTGATCGAGGGCGACTACGACATCGTGTCCGGCCGGCGCATTGCCGTGGCGCAAGCCGCCTATCGCGCCGGCCACGTCCTCGGCAACCGGCTCCTCACCAATCTCACCGCGTCGATGTTCCGGGTGAAGATCGCCGATCTCCTTACCGGCTATCGTGTGATGTCGCGACGGTTCGTGAAATCGTTTCCGTTCACCGCCGAAGGATTCGGCATCGAAACGGAACTCACCGTGCATGCCGTGCGCCTCCTCATGCCGATGATCGAGATCGACACACGCTACAAGGAGCGGCCGCAAGGCTCGGTCAGCAAGCTGAACACCTGGGGGGACGGCTTCCGCATCCTGTTCACCATCGTGGCGCTGGTACGGGAGGAGCGGCCGCTTGTGTTTTTTACCGGCATCTTCGTCCTGCTCGTGCTGGCCTCTTTGGTGGTCGGCCTGCCTGTCGTCGTGGAATACATGCACACCGGTCTCGTGCCGCGGCTGCCCACTGCCATCCTTTCGACGGGTTTGATGTTGCTGGCGTTTCTGTCGCTTGTGGCTGGCCTGATCTTGGACACGGTGACGCGCGGGCGGTGGGAAGCCAAGCGCATGGCCTATTTGGCGATTCCTGGGCCGCAAGGACTGAAGCTTTCGTGACGAGCGATCGCTCGCTGCTCGGCACGCTGACGAAGTCCCGTTTCCTTCGGTTTGCCGTGGTCGGCGCGGCGGGGTTTGTCGTCAATGAAGCGGCGCTCTGGTTTTCGCTGAACGTGCTCGGCGCCGGCAAATATCTTGCCGGGATCGTCGCGTTTGCCGTCGCGGTCACGTTCACCTGGTGGGGCAACCGGACGCTGACCTTTGCCGACCGGGCCCGACATGGCGCCCGCGCAATTGCCATGGAATGGGTGCGTTTCGTGCTCGCCAACGCCCTGGGCTTCGCGGTCAACTATTCCGTCTACGCCGCCTTGATCACCTTCGGGCCGCGGCCCTTCGCGATTCCTTATGTCGCGCTCGCGTGCGGAACCATTGCCGGGCTCGTTCTCAATTTCGCGCTGTCGAGCCGGATTGTCTTTTCCCCTCATCGTTAGTCATGCCGTGGACCGTCGTTTGCGGTTGCGATCGTCACAGACTTGACGATGGCGAAAACCGCCATCCCCGCTTTCAACGACAGCCGCTCACACGATGCGCGGGTGATGCGGGAAAGAATGGCGGTGGGGCCGCAGGCCAGCCGAATATCGGCGTGCAACGCGGTCGTTGCCCGCAGGCCGGAGACAATCGCGGGCAAGATGTTGTTCGCGCTGATCCCGTGCGGCTCTTCCAGCGACAGCATGACATCTTCGGCACGGACATGCACACGCAGTTGCTCGCCGATCGCCCTCTCCAGCAGCGGAACGACAAGCCGCCCTCCCGGGAAAGCCAGGGTGGAAAGACCGGTATCAGTATCGTTTTCCGCCACTGTCGCGCCGATCACGGCGCCGTAGGGAGACGCACCGGTGTAGTCCGGCAGATTGAGGTCCGACAGGACGTCGAAGACGGAGCCGCTCGTTACCACGTTTCCAGCACGCAGGATCACGATGTGACCGGCAAGCCGGGACACCTCATCCAACGAATGGCTGACGAGAAGGATCGGGATGCGCGCCTCGTCGCGCAGCCGCTCCAGATAGGGGAAGATTTCGTTCTTGCGAGCCGTATCGAGCGCCGCGAGCGGCTCATCCAGCAACAGGATGTCGGGGGACGCGAGCAGTGCGCGTCCCAGCGCAACCCGCGCCTTTTCGCCCCCGGAAAGGCCCTGCGTCCGCCGCGCCAAAAGAAAGCGAAGCTCGAGCAGTTCGATCACGTGCCGAACTTCGGGCTCCGGTGCGCGTTCACGTGCGCGCCGCCAGCCGAACCGCAGATTGCGTTCGACGCTCATGTGCGGAAACAGCCTGGCATCCTGAAACACGTACCCGACACGGCGCTGGCGCGGCGAAATGCAGATGTTCGCGGCCGTGTCGTAGAGCACGCGATCGCGGGCAACGATGCGGCCGTGCTGCGGCCGCAGCACGCCTGCAATCGCATTGATGATGCTGGTCTTCCCCGCGCCGGATGGCCCGAAAAGCGCCGTGACTCCCGGCTGCTCGATCTTGAACGCGACGTCGAGGGTGAAATCGCCGTAACGGTGGCAAACGGAGACGTCAACGCTCATCGCGCGGCAATGGCGCGAGCGCGGCGATCGGCATATTCCGCCAGCAGCAGGCCGAGGATCGCCAAGCCGATCGACAAAACCGCCAGCCGTGCAGCCTCGGCCTCGCCGCCCGGCGTCTGCAAAGCGCTATAGATTGCAAGCGGCAAGGTTTGCGTCTCGCCCGGGATGTTGGACACAAACGTGATGATGGCGCCGAACTCGCCCAGCGACGCGGCAAAAGCGGTGATCGCGCCGGCGACAATTCCGGGCAGCGCCAGCGGCAGGGTGAGATTGACGAATCGGTCCCACGGGCCGGCACCCAAGGTCTCGGCGGCATCCTTCAAGCCGGCGCCGACCACCTCCATCGCCGCCCTGATCGCACGCACCTGAAACGGAAACGTGATCAGTCCAGCGGCAAGGGCGGCTCCGGTCCAGCTGAAGACAAAGCGGATTCCCAGATGCAGCAGAAGCCAACTGCCCAAAGCCCCGCGCGTGCCGAACGCCAGCAGCAGGAGATATCCGACGACGACCGGGGGCAGCACGAGCGGCATGTGCAGGATGCCGTCGATCAACGCTTTGCCGGGGAATGTGCGGTCGGCCAGCAGCGCCGCCGCGGCGAGAGCAAATGGCATCGCGCACGCAACCGCGACGGTGGACACCTTCAGACTCAGAAGGAGCGCCTGCCATTCCGGCGGCGAGAGCCACACGAACCGCCCTCGCGCGCCGAACCTTACCGGTGATGCCGGCTGGACTTCTTCTTCGGCGCGGCGGTGTTGTCGGTTGATGCCGTGGCCGAAGGCGCAGCTGCGCCGCCGGACCGCACAAACACGGACCACACGCGTCCAACCGCTGCCGCGCCAGGCGTGCCCTTGGCGGCAGCGAAGGCCTTGAGCGCAGCGTCTTTCTGGCCAGCGGAATACGAGACTATTCCCAGAGTGAGATTGACCTCATCAGGCTTGGTCACGCCCTTCTTGATGCCTGCAGAAACCGCTTCGAGCGCGTCGGGGAACTTGCCCACGCCCCAAAGATCTTCGCCATACTTCACGAGCAGGTCGCCGTTCTTGGAAGCCTGGGCCTGCTTCTGCTGATTGGCGAGAGTGGCACTGTCCTTGGCTGCCTGCGTCTGAGCCAAGTTCTGAAGGCGCTGGTCGCGCTCACCTTGCAGGGCCTTGGCGTCGAAGCCCTTTTGCACAACACTGAGACCTTCGGTGGGAAAGCCGAGCTCGAGCGCGAGCTGCGCCATCGTCTCGTAATCGTCGGCGTTGCGCATGTTCCCTGTGGCGAGGCGCACGCGATAAAGATCGAGCATTTCCGGATCGGTGAGCCTGCCGGCCTGCGCAGAGGTGAGCAGATACGTCCAATATTTTGTCTGGCCTTTCAGAATGAGCCGCTCGGCCACCTGACCCTCGGTTTGCGTGTCACCAGCGTGGCCAGCGGCAGCCATCAGGACCGACAGAACCTGATCGTTGTCGCCCAATCCCTTCAACAGCTTGATGGCCGTCGTGTAGTCGCCCATCTGGTAGTAGGCCTGCGCCACAACCACCTGACTCTGGTAATCGTAGGCGCCCGCTTTGCGCAGACACTCCATGTCCGGACCGACCACATCCTTGAATCGATTGGCGCTATAATCGTTCGCGAATTTTGTTTTGCAGCCCACCGCGCCGCCGCCGGCGCCGGTCTTGGCAGCGACGAAGTTTCGTGTCTGCGAAATCGCCGCCTGCTCACTCGCCGTCAGGCCGCCGACCGACTCCGCCTCGTGGACCTTCTCCGTGGCCGCCGCGCCCTTGCCCGCGTTGGCAAGTGATATCGCCTGCTGAAGAGGCTTGCCGACGGCCGGCCTCACGGTCGCTGCCTGCACGGTCGTGGCCAGTGGAGCGGCGCCGATAACCGCGGCAGCGCCGGCCAGTCCGAGCGCGACCGCAATCGCCTGCAGAGATTTGAAACTCATGTCGATCCTCGTTCCACAAAGGCGAAAGCGGCGCTGATGCCAAACGCAAGCGCCATCTTCCGGAGCTGTTCCTCAAATCACTCGTAAGCGTTGGTATTGACGATGCCGATCTTGAGCGCGTTGCGCCGTTGCGCGTCCGCCATCACCTTCGCGACCATATCGTATTTGGCGAGACGGTTGGCGGTGATGTGGATCTCGTCCTGCTCTTCGATTGGCTTTTGACCGATGTTGTAGAAGTACCCGTCGATGGTCCTCAAGCTGACCGGCGCATTGTTCCAATAGATCGTGCCATCGAAGTCGACCATGATGTTGTCGATGATAGGCTGAATCGGCGGCGGTGGCGGCGGCTTGCCCACCGGCATGTCGAGCTTCACGGCGTGGGTCTGGATCGGCAACGTCACGATCAGCATCACGAGCAACACGAGCATGACGTCGATCAGCGGCGTGGTGTTCATCTCCACCATCACCTCTTGCTCGCCAGACGCGGAGCCTACATTCATCGCCATGACGGTCTAATCCCTGTTCCTGGTGCGCATTATGGACCTTCTGTGCGTGGCTCAAGCAGGAAGCCCAGCTTGGGAACGCTTGCCCGCTGCACGTCATACACGACCCGCCCGACGGCCTCGAAGCGCACATCCTGATCGGCGCGAATCTGCACTTCCGGCAGCTGCCTTCCTGCACTTTGCGCCCTGAGCATCGACTGCTCGAGCCTTTGGATCAGCTCCTGATTGCTCTCGACCGGCTGGTTGTTCCAGAACACATCCTCGTTCTTCGTGATGGCGATGACGATGTTTTCCGGCTTCGTCTGCGTGGCAATGTTCCTCGCGTTCGGAAGCTGGACCGGAACGACCTTCAGGGCCACCGGAATCGTGATGAGGAAGATGATCAGAAGCACGAGCATCACGTCCACCAGCGGGGTGGTGTTGATCGTCGTGTTCAGCTCCGCATCGTCATGATCGGGCGAAGCGACATTCATGGACATGGGCGGGTTACCTCAAGATGCTGATTGCCGCGTTCGCTGCCGCCGCTCATTTTCCCTTGGTGACCAGATAGGTCTGCAGGTCGCTTGCGAAGCTGCGCAGCCTCTCGTTGATCACCTTGTTGCGGCGAACGAGCAGGTTGTAGAGCAGCACCGCCGGAACGGCCACGAACAGACCGATGGCCGTCATGATCAGCGCCTCGCCCACCGGACCGGCGACCTTGTCGATCGACGGCTGTCCGGACAAGCCGATGGCGAGAAGGGCATTCAGGATGCCCCAAACCGTGCCGAACAGTCCAACGAATGGCGCTGTCGAGCCAACCGAGGCGAGGAAGGCGATGCCGCCCTGAAGGCGTGCGTTGATCTCTTCCAGCTGGCGGTTAAGCGACATGGCAATCCAGTCGTTCATGTTGACCATGCCCGAGCCGCCCGACGAGGCGCGAACGCCACTTTCGGCCACCGTGCGGAACACGCTGTTCTTGGCGAGCTTGTCGATGCCTTCGTTCAGGTTGTTCGAACTCCAGAAGCGGCGCTCAACCTGCTTGGCCTGCCCGATCACCCGACTCTGCTCCCAGTACTTCATGAAGAAGATGTACCAGGTGCCCAGCGACATCAGGCCCAGAATGATCATGACACCGCGGGCCACCCAGTCGGGCTTGCCATTCTGGCCCTTCCACAACTGCGCAAGTCCGTATGGATTTTGCTTCGGCTGATCGGCGGCCGCAGGGGGCGGTGTCGTGGCCGCCGGGGCTGGCGCAGCCGCAGCCGGTGCCGCAGCCGGCGCGCCGCCGGGCGTCCCTGCTGCATCCGGCGTGGGGTTGGTCGTGGCCGGTGTCGCCGGTGCCGCCGTGTTTGTCTGACCGGCAGGCGGATTATTTTGGGCAGCAGCCTGGCCGACGCTCAAGCCGGACAGGAGAAGGATCGCGGCTGCGATCGCCAGGTTCTTCGAGATCATTCGTCAAGACTCCATCGTGGAATAGATTGCGACGCGACTATCCGGATCCATCATCCGGTCAACTTGTACTGCACTGTGGCCTGCCACGGCACCGCAATGGGGTGGCCTTGCTGCATTGCCGGTTTGTAGTGCCAGTCGGAGGCGCAGCTGACGGCACCGCGATCCAATTCGTCGAACCCGCTCGGCGTCACCACATGAACATTGGTGACGCTTCCATCGGCCTCAATGGTCATGCCGAGCGTGACCTTACCCTGATGATTCAACCTCACCGCCAGAGGCGGGTACTTGGACTGGCACTCATGCGGGCGGCCAACGGATGCCGGTGATGTGATCGCCGGCGGCGCCGGTTTTGTCGGGGCCGGAGTAGGCGGCGGCGGCGTATTCACCACCTGCTGAATCGCCGTCGGGGGAGGCGTCATGTTCTGCAGGGTGATATCCGGCGGCGGCACGAAAGGCGGCGGCGGCTTCTGCAACTCCGGTGGCGGAGGCGGCGGAGTCTTGGGCTGCTCCGGCGGTTTCTCTTTCACCACTTGGACCTTGATGATCTGCTCGCCCTGATGAATCAGGCGCTGCGCCAAGCCGGTCGCAAATGCCCAGATCGCGACAAGGTGGATCGCGAGGACAATGCCGAGGGCAACGAGGCGCTTCGGCGAGGCCTGCGGCGTCGCAAAGGATCTAAGATCGTGTACGGGCTGTTCCATGGCTCAACGTGACCAGATAAAATTGAACCCGGCGCGGTCACGCCGGGCTTGGCGGTGAATGACCAAGCTCACGCAGTCCCCCTTGAGCGCCACCTGCGCGGCGCGCGATTTGCCTTTCTTTTGATGCATCGTAATCATGCTTTTTCAACGCGGTCCAGCGCACAAACGGGAAACACAGGAGTTGGGAATAGTCTCCGCAGCCGCGCCTGCGGCGCATACAACCTGCGGTCGGCGGCACAGGGTCCCGCACGCGGGCCACTCGCCGGCAATGCGTCCCATCGGGTGGTGTGCGGTACTTTTGTCATGAACATTTCATGTCTTGGAACATTAAACGTGCAAAGACACCAATGCGGCGAATCGTTCCATGTCTTCCTCCCACATTCTCGCGAACTACATCCGGCTCGCGGCGAAACTGCGCTGACGAGCCGCCCTTTGCGGCAGCATCGAGGAATTTTTCGGTTCGGATTATCCCCCATGCGTGCCGTTTTGACGGACATCGCGGACTCAGTTAGCGTTCAAATAAGCGCGAGGTTCCCGAGAGGGATAATGGGAAGGCGGGTGAAACTCCCGCCGCTGCCCCCGCAACTGTGACCGGCGAGTGATCGTCCGATGAGCCACTGAGGCGAAGGCCTTGGGAAGGCAGGACGGAAGCGAAGACCCGGAAGCCAGGAGACCTGCCCCGCGCTGTCGTCCTGTTTCCGGCCGGGGTGTGCCGGAAGCTGCGGGAAGACCGTCGCGACGACGCCGGAAGGAGTTGTCGCGGGGTGTTCAGGTCTCGTTTCATTGCGGGCGATTCACGCTGCGCCGGCTCCTGGAAATCCAACCAGGAGGCAGTCATGCGCACATCTTCAATTTTGATTGTCGGAGCCCTTCTATCGCTTGCCGCCGGCCCCAGCCCGGGACTGGCCGACGATCCGGAAACCGTCGTCATCACCGCCACGCGAACGCCGGAGCCGATTGCAAAGACCGGCGAGTCGATTTCCGTCATCAGCGCAGAACAGCTGGCGCAGCAGCAGATCGTCTCCGTCGGCGATGCGCTGCAGGAAACCCCGGGGGTCGTCGTTACCCGCAACGGCGGCATAGGACAGAACGCCACCGTCAGCATCCGCGGGGCAGAGGTCGGCCAAAGCCTGGTGCTGATCGACGGCGTGCGCATCAATGACGAAAGCTCCGTCGACAACGAGGCGCTGCTGGGAGACCTGCTGGTCAACAACATCGCGCGCATCGAGATCCTGCGCGGGCCGCAGAGCACGCTATACGGCAGCGATGCCATCGGCGGCGTGGTCAACATCATCACGCAGCGCGGCGGCGATTCTACCTTTGCCCTGCGGACCAGCGCCGAGGGCGGTTCGTTCAACACCTACCGCATGAACGCCGCCGCGAACGGCACCGCGGACAGCATCGAGTATGGTGCTGCGGCAAACTTCTATCACACCAACGGAACCTCGGCCGCGGATTCGCGCAATGGAAACCCGGAGAGCGACGGGTACACCAATCTCGGTCTCACCGAAAGCGTCCGCGCGACGCTCAGCGACACGGTCAGCGTCGACTTGCGCAGCTACTACACGAACGCACGCGACGATTTCGACGACAATTTCCTCTTCGTGCCGCCGTTCACGGTGGCCGATTCGCAAGCCTACGGACGAAACACATTGCTCGCAGGCTATACCGGCCTCAACGTCGATCTGCTCGGCGGCATGTTTCACAACCGCTTCGCTGTCATGGCGAGCGACAGCCGGCGGGCCTTTTTCGATTCCGCATTCGATACGATCCACAAGAACGAAAGTTTCGCGGGCAGGACCGGACGGCTGGAGTATCAAGGCACCTTCGACTTCTCGCCCGACGACCAACTGACGTTCGGTGCGGAGTATCAGCGGATCGAATCCGACGAACAGGATTTCAGCTCGTTCGCGCCGGTGTCGATCACCAAAGGACACTCGCACGTCGCAAGCGGCTACGCCCAATACCTGACGACGCTCTTCGACCAGCTCACATTGTCCGGCGGCGTTCGCTATGACGACGACGCGGAGTTCGGCACGCACGTGTCGGCAAAGGCATCGGCCGCCTGGGCGCCAAACGACGGGACAACCGTTCTGCACGCCAACTATGGCAACGGCTTCAAGGCGCCGACGCTGTACGAGCAGTTCTCGCAATACTCCAATCCGCTCCATGCGCTGGCACCGGAAACGGCCAGTGGCTGGGAAGCAGGAGCAACGCAGAACCTTTTCGGCGGCCGCGCGCAAGCCGAGCTGACCTATTTCGATCGGCGAACAGACAATCAGATCGACTTCTTCACGCCGGATTGCTCCGTGACGCCGCTGCCACCCATCTGCCTGACCCGGCCGTTCGGTTATTACGACAATATAAAACGCACCCACGTGCATGGATTGGAGTTGGAGGGGACCGGCCGCGTCACGGACGAACTCAGCCTCACAGCCGCGGCAACCGACATGGTGGCAAGCGACTTCGCCACACATCTCGACCTCGCCCGCCGGCCGCATTGGACCGCGAGCGCCACGGCCGATTGGAAAACCGGCGATTGGAACCTTGGATCGAGTCTCGTTTATGTCGGCCGAAGGTTCGACAGCGCCGGCGAAATCAATCCGCTGCCGGCGCACACGGTGGCGAACCTCTTCGGGTCCTACCGCCTGAACGATACGGTCGAATTTTACGGGCGGATCGAAAACCTGTTCGATGCGAGATACGAACCGGTCTTCGGTTATGGCGCGCCCGGCCGCGCGGCATATGGCGGCATCCGCGCGTCGCTGTGATGCTTCAGGCCGCCTGGCGGTAAAACACGCGCGCGGCGTCGCCGGCGGAGATTTTCGCGCCGGGGATGTGCTCGGAGGCGCCAAGGATGAGGCAGCCTCCGGGCGCAAGGGCTTCTGTCAGCTTGCGCACCGCGCGCGACTTCGCCCGCGCGTCGAAATACATCAGCACGTTGCGGCAGAAAATGCCGTCGAGCCGCCCCAGCCAGCCGTAATCGTCCAGCAGGTTGAAGGTGCGGAACTGAACCATCCGGCGAAGGCGTTCGTTCGCCCGCCACGCGTCGTTCTCCTGCACGAAATGGCGATTGAGCATTGCCGCCGAAAGCCCGCGCGACACTTCATAGTCGGAGAAAAGCCCCTGTTTGGCGCGAGCGATCGCATCCTCGCTAAGGTCCGTCGCAATGAGGTCGATGTGCCAGCCGGCGCTCACCAACCCTTGCTCTTCCAGGATCATCGCAAGCGAATAGGGCTCCTGGCCCGTGGAGCAGCCTGCGCACCAGATGCGCAAATCGCCTTGGCGCGAGCCGAGAAGCGCCGGCAGGATGGTTTCGCGGAAGTGATCGAACACACTCGCATCGCGAAAGAACGCCGTATCCTTGATCAGCAGCGCCTCGACCACGGCCGCGGCCAACGTCTCCGGTGCGTGTTGAAGCTCGCGAAACAATCCGTCCAAGCTGGCAAAGCCGAACCGGGAAGCAACCGGCACCAGCCGGCTTTCGATCATCTCGCCTTTGCGGACTTGAAGCTGGATGCCGGAGCGGCGGCTCACCAAATCGGAAACGAGATCGAATTGGGCGGGCGTCAACGGTGCCGCCTCCGGTTAGATCAAGCCGGCGGAAGCCAGCTTCGCCTGGATGGCTTCGCGGTCGAACGGCTTCATCACATAGTCGTTGGCACCGGCCGACAGCGCTTCCGCGATGCGCGGCACGTCGTTTTCCGTGGTCGCGAACATGACGAAAGGCCGTTTGCCGTTCTGCTCCCGGCGCAAGTGCCGGACAAACTGCAGACCGTCGGTATGGGGCAAATTGAGGTTCAGCATGATCACTTGCGGCATGCTTTCGCGACAGAAGGCAAGTGCCGCGTCGGCGCCTTCGGCCTCCGCCGTGTCGAGCTTAAAGCTCTCGAAAATCGCGCGTGCGACTTTTCGCATCACGCGACTGTCGTCGACAACAAGACAGCGATGCACGTCAGCATTCCCTCAAACGCTCGTGCGCAACCGTAACCGCGCACACGTAAACGCCCGCTGAAGATTACGCTTGCTCGCTTAACTAGCCCGCGACCAATTCGACGCTGGAATCGCCGGGGGAAACGGTAAGCCCGGCATTCAGAGCGCGCGCAAGCTTGTGCGTCAGGTAGGCCTGAATGGTGCGGCCGTCGAGCGGACCGTTCGGCTCGCCGCGCACGGCCTTCTCCACTTCCTCGAGCAGCCGCGCTCCCTGACCGGCAGCGCGAACCTTGAAACCCGGCGCCGAAGGATCGCCCGACGTCTCGACGGCGACGGTGCCGCCCCGCGGCAGGCTGTCCGCTGCCAGCAAGGTCGCGTTCATCAGCAGCTTCGCCCAATCTTTGGGCCAGTTCAGAACCGCGGCGCGCCAATCGAGCTCGACTTTGCCCCCCTGGAGCAGCCCGCCGACGATGCGGCCGACCTCGTTCAGGTCGAGCTCCGCGCCGGCGGAGCCAGCGGCGCCGTAGGCAAGCCGCGCGAACTTGAGCCGCGCCGCCGCGTTCTCGGCACTCGACATGACAAGCTTCAGCGCATCGGCGCGCATCGATGGGTCGCGTTCGTCCTCCAGGATTTCGAGACCGTTCATCACCGCGCCGAGCGGACTCACCAGATCGTGGCAGACTCGCGAAACCAGGAGAGCCGCGAAGTCCATCTCATTCATCAACAAATCCTTTCGGGCGCGCTGCTATGGTTTTTCTTTCGTGACTATGCGATTGCCCACTTAAGCAATGCTTAAGCGACTGCACCCCACTTGCGCAAATGGCAACCGCCATGCGGTGTCCAATTGCTCGAATCGAAACGGGACCCTGGAATGACTTCACCTGCCACACCATCGGAATTCCTCGTCGCGCTGGCGGACATCGCCTGCAACGCCGGGGAGATCATTCTGCGCCACTACGATTCTGGCGTTGAAGCGCGGCGCAAGGAAGATCAGTCACCGGTGACGGCGGCGGATGAAGATGCCGAGGCTTTCATTCTTGCCGAGTTGCGACAGCGTTGGCCCGACGTGCCGATCATCGCGGAAGAGGAAGTCGCTGCCGGCAAGATGACCTCGATCGGCGCTCGATTCTTTCTGGTGGACCCCCTGGATGGGACGAAGGAATTCATCAGCCTCAATGGCGAGTTCACCGTGAACATCGCCGAGATCGAAAACGGCAATCCGATCCGCGGCGTTGTCTATGCGCCGGCGAAGGATCGCCTGTTCCTGGGAGAACGTGGCGCCGGCGCCTTCGAGCTTACCACCGCGCGCGGCACGCCACCTCAATTCGCCGCCGCGAGACCGATCCGTGCCCGCACGCCCGCCGCGGACGGACTCGTCGCCGTCGCCAGCCGCAGCCACCGCGATTACAACACAGAGGAATATCTGAGGAAATTTCCCGTGAAGGATTTTGTCGCCGCCGGCTCGTCACTGAAGTTCTGCCTCATTGCGACCGGCGAGGCCGACATCTATCCACGCCTCGGCCGCACGATGGAATGGGATACGGCAGCCGGTCACGCGGTGCTCGATGCCGCCGGCGGCCACATCACCACCATCGACGGCCGGCCGTTTACCTATGGCAAGGTCGAAGAGAAATTCGCCAACCAATTCTTCGTCGCCCGCGGCCGCTGACAACTGCCGAATAACAAGCGGCAGCAAGGTCCGGAGCGATGCTCCGGGCCTTGCACCAGATTGCGGTTCAGCGTCGCGGTTCAGTGCGGCGCGGTGTCGTCCGTGTCGGGATGAGCGTAATGCTTCTTCCCGGACGTCTTCTCCAGACCGTTGTGCATCCTGTCGTAATCGCCGCCCTGGTCGCGGATATCCTCCTTGCGATCCTGATAGGCACCGTGAGCCGCATGACGGGCATTTTGCGTATTATCGCGGATGTCCTCCTTGCGGTCCTGGGATCGATCTTTGATGTTGCTGATGTGCTCCTTCAGATCCTCTCGGCGATCGCCGGTCGTGCCTTCCATGCGCTCGCGGGTGTTGCCGATCTTGTCCTGCGTGCGGTCGTTGACGCGGTGGAGCGCACTATCCTTGTTGTCGCGGATATCTTCTCTGCGGTCCTGAAACCGGTCCTGCGCCCGATCCATCTTCTGGCTCGTCGCGGTTGCCGGCCGCGTATCGTCGTTGTCTTGCGCCTGGCCGATGGTCGGAAGCAGCATCAGTGTGCCGGTGAGCACGCTGGCAAGCATCAGACCCTGTCTGACAGTGGAAAATCTCGTTCTCATTCTGGTCTCCTAAGCCTAAGGCCTCTTTTGACGGGTTGCCGCCTCTCCAAGGTGACCAGCCCCGTGGGAGAAAACAGCGAGCGCAACCGCAATGTTCCCGATCCAAACTTAAGGATGATGGGTGTCGCCACAAGAATATTTTTGCACGCGCTGGGAACTGCGCCTGCATTGAGCCCGGGCCATGCGCGCCCGCCCGCAGGGGGCGGGGAGATCCAAGGCTAATCCTGCTCGAGTTCGGCGGATGGCAGGTAGTCGTCCGGCGCCGGTTCACCTTCGTCCGAATTTTCGGGTTGGTGCTCGGCGTCTGCGGCCGCGCTGGCGGCGCCCGGCGAGTGATCCTGTTCCGCCTCGTTAAGCCCGGCCGTCGTCTCCTCGATCGGCCTGAGGCCCTCGCCGCGGCTTGCCGCCTTGTGCAACGCGCGCTCGCGCTTGGCGCCGGCTCGCGACACGGCAAGATCGAGCTCGAGCTGCGAGCATAGGCCCAAGGTCACCGGATCGACGGCCTTGATGTTTTGTGCGTTCCAGTGCGAGCGCTCCCGGATCTTCTGGATCGTCGACTTGGTCGTGCCGATCAGCTTGATGATGTCGGCATCGGTGAATTCGGGATGGTTGCGCAGAATCCAGTACACCGCGTCCGGCTTGTCCTGGCGCTTGGAGACCGGCGTGTAGCGCGGCGCCTTCTTGAGCTTGACCGGCGGCAGCTTGTATTTCGCCGGCGCCATCTTGAGGCGCTTGGACGAATCCTTCTCGGCCGCCTCGATCTGCTCGCGGGTGAGCTGGCCCGAGGTCACCGGGTCCTGGCCCTTGATGCCCTTGGCCACGTCCTCGTCTGCGATGCCCTTCACCTCGAGCGGATGCAGTCCACAGAAATGAGCGATCTGTTCGAAGGTGAGCGAGGTGTTGTCGATCAGCCAGACGGCGGTCGCCTTCGGCATCAGCGGCGTGGTTTCAACGGCCATAATAAAGCTTCCTTTCCCGGGCGGGGCTTGCCGGCCCCAACCCTTCCTTGAACGCTATCCATTCAGGGAAGGCTGGTGTTTTAGCGGGGAACCCCCGCCGAAGGGAAGGCTCTTCTTGCGAGAGAAAATCGCTGGCTTGCGCCCCATGCCCGCCGCGCGTCCCTTCATGTAGGAGTGAATTCCTTGAAAGCACTACATCTTGATTGTTGAAATCACGCTTGCAGAACCCTCCCCCCACCCAGACGCCGCGCAAG
>DASYBT010000222.1:0-10952 GCA_036500585.1 Rhizomicrobium sp. | reverse complement strand
GTGGGTTGTGCCGAAGCAATCTAGAATGCTTGATGCAGGCCGGGGCAGCGTCCCAATGGGTCCCCGGGACTGCGCCTTCGGCGCGCCCGGGGATGACGATTTTTTGGGTTTTATTTCTGAATGCATGAACATCGCGGGCACGGGATAGATCACCGGGACACACCTGCGCTTTCGCTTCGGTGCGCCCGGTGATGACGGATTAGCGTTCGGTCGCAGCCTTGGCATCGTCCTGCGGCAGCAGCGCGTCCGGATCGGCTGGCTTGCTGGCGGCGCGCTGCAGCCGGATGTCGATCTCGCCTTTCAGCCGCTGCAGCACGGTGAATTCGGTGAGGTTCAAATGCAGCGGCGTAATCGAGATGCGCTTCTCGTAGATGGCGCGCAGATCCGTGCCCTTGTGCGGATTGGAGCGCACGCGCTTGAACCCGATCCAGTAGTAGGGATTGCGGCGCAGATCGACGCGCCGGTCCATCACCGCCGTCTGCAGATCGCGCTTGCCCTGCTCGGTCACTTCGACACCGCCGACATCGTGCGGCTCGCAATCCGGGAAGTTCACATTCATCAGAACTTCCTGCGGCTCCGGCCAGCCGATCTCCACCAGTTTGCGGATGACCGCAGGACCGTGCGTCTCGGCGCATCGCCAGCGGATCTTCACGCCCTCGTCGAAGCCATACGCCTGCGACATGGCAATGGAGCGGATGCCGAGCGACGTGCCCTCCATCGCACCGGCAATGGTGCCGGAATAGGTGACGTCGTCGGCGATATTGGAGCCGCGGTTGACTCCGGAGAGCACGAGATCGGGTTTGCGGTCTTTCAGGATCTCTGCAACGCCCATCATGACGCAATCCGTCGGCGTTCCGGTGACGGCGAATTTCTGCGGCTCCACCTGGCGCAGGCGCAGCGGCAGCGACAAGGTCAGCGAATGCGAAGCGCCGGATTGCTCCGTCTCCGGCGCCACCACCCACACATCGTCGGTCAAGCTGTGGCCGATGGTTTCCGCCACCGCCAAACCCGGCGAATGAATGCCGTCGTCGTTGGTGATGAGAATGCGGAGGGGATGGGGCATCCGTCACCCTCCCTTGCAAAGGGAGGGTCGAATCGCGCAGCGGTTCGGGGAGGGATCATGCTTTCGCGCATTCGATTGATCCCCACCCGCCGCGCTTGCGCGCGCCGACCTCCCCTTTTCAAGGGGAGGTAAGGTGTGCGGCGGTGCCACTCTCATTGCTTCTCAATCCTCGTCATCCCGCCCATGTAGGGTTTGAGCGCGTCGGGGATGGCGATGGAGCCGTCGGCTTCCTGATAGTTCTCGAGGATGGCAATCAAGGTGCGGCCGACCGCAAGTCCGGAGCCGTTCAGGGTGTGCACGTAGCCTTTCACCTTGCCCTCCTTGCCGCGATAGCGCGTGCTCATGCGGCGGGCCTGGAAATCGCCGCAGTTGGAGCACGACGAGATTTCGCGGAAGCGGTTCTGCCCCGGCAGCCACACTTCGATGTCATAAGTCTTCTTCGCCGAGAATCCCATGTCGCCGGCGCACAGGGTGACGACGCGATGATGCAGGTTCAGCCGCTTCAGAACTTCCTGCGCGCAGTCGGTCATGCGCTCGTGCTCTTCGTCGGATTTTTCCGGCGTGGTGATCGACACCAGCTCCACCTTGGAGAACTGGTGCATGCGGATCATGCCGCGCGTGTCCTTGCCCGCGGCACCCGCTTCGGCACGGAAGCACGGCGTCCACGCGGTGTAGCGGCGCGGCAGCGAGTCTTCGTCGAGGATTTCCTCGCGCACGTAATTCGTCAGCGACACTTCGGCGGTGGGGATGAGCCAAAACTGCTCGACGGTCTCGGCCTCCTGCAGTAACTCGCTTACGGTTTCGGCTGGCGGCTTATGCCGGCGTTCGATTTCGGAATTCAGCGGCTGGAGAATTTCGTTGAGTCTGTGCTCGCGCCAATCCATCGATGCCGAGAAGAATTGGTCGTCTTTGAATTTCGGAAGCTGTCCTGTTCCAAACATCGCATCATTCTTGACCAGAACAGGCGGCTGGAATTCGGTGTAGCCGAATTCGCCGGTGTGCAGATCGAGCATGAAATTGGCGATGGCGCGTTCGAGCCGCGCCAGTCCGCTCGACAGATACACGAAGCGCGAGCCGGACACTTTCGCGGCGCGCTCGAAATCCATCATGCCGAGCGACTCGCCGAGCTCGTAATGCTCCCGGCGATCGTTGAGCGCATCGGCGGGCACGGCGCGCGCATTGCGGAAGTAGCGATGCTCGACCGGCACATTGGCATTTTCATCTTCGCCTGGCGGAACATCGCTCCCCGGCAGGTTGGGAATCTCCGCCAGCACCTTGTCGAGCGCCGCCTTCAGTTCGCGCTCGCGATCCTCGCCCTTCTGGATGTCGTCCTTGAGCCCTGAGACCTCCGCCATCAGCTCGGCGGCGCGCGCCTCATCTTTTTTCGCTTTGGCTTGCCCGATCAGCTTGGAGGCTTCGTTGCGCTGCGCCTGCTTCTGCTGCAGCTGGGTGACGAGTTCGCGCAGTTCGGCATCGCGGCCGAGGATGTCGTCCGCCAGCCGCCCGGCTTCCGCCGCATAGGCCGGCCGGCGCGCCAGCGCGGCAACCCAGGCGTCCCTGTCCTTCCGAATGGCGGCGATGTCGTGCACGGCGAAAACTCCGAAGGCGCTGCCTGATGGCATAGCGGCACCGGCCGGTCAAAACCAAACCCCGCTCTAACGACGAGCGCCACTAGAGTCGCGGCAGCCCAAGGCTTCATTGCGCCCAATCAGAATATCGGCTGACGATAGCCTTCTGCCCTGCGACGGCCCGTCTGCCCTGCGACGGCCCGTCGACTGGCAACGCCGCGGGAGCCTGACGAAATGTTAAGCGGAGCGCGCGACGATTGGCCTCGCGGCGCCGAGCCTTTGCGGGCGCGCGCGCCAAGGCAAGGCAAATGTAAGGCAGGTGCCGCCCCGAAAATGACGAACTCTTAGGGCGCGATGGCGTCAAGGAGCGGCCTAATTGCTTGGCGAAACAAGCTCTTGTAGGCGGATGGGGTGTATGCTCAAAGACGGCAGCCACGGACCACATGACAATGCGGCTTGACCAGCTCGTCCTCGAACGCGGACTTGTAGCGCCCGAAACCTTTGCACGCGCCAAGCTCGTGCAGGAGGAAACGGGCGAGCGCCTCGATGCCGTGCTCACGCGGCTCGGACTCATCGCCGAGCAGACTCTCGCCAACACTCTTGCCGATGCCACCGGCCTGCCGATCGTCAGCGCGCAGGACTTTCCGCCCGAGCCTGTTCAGGACGACATGATCTCGCCGCGCTTCCTGCGCGACGTGCGGGCGGTGCCGCTCGCCAAGACCGACGAGGAATTGAAAGTCGCGCTGATCGATCCGCTCGATCCCTATCCCATGCGTGCGTTGCGCTATGCCTCCGCGCTCAGGGTGACGCCGATGGTGGCGCGGGCGAGCGACGTCGAAGCCGCGCTCGACCGGCTCTATGGAGCGGTGGGGGCCGGCGAAGGCGACGAGGAAGGCTCTGCCAGCGAAGCTGATGTCGAGCGACTGAAGGACATGGCGAGCGACGCGCCTGTGGTGCGCACCGTCAACAATCTCATCACACGGGCAAGCGAAAGCCGCGCTTCGGATATCCACATCGAGCCGGGCGACGATGGCGTGAAGGTGCGTTTCCGCGTCGATGGCGCACTGAAGGAAATCGAGAGCTTGCCGGTGAGCATGAAGTCGGCGCTGATCTCCCGCATCAAGGTGATGAGCGGCCTCGACATCGCCGAGCGGCGCCTGCCGCAGGACGGCCGCTTGCGCATCTCGGTACGCGGGCACGAGATCGATCTGCGCGTCGCCACCTCGCCCACCATCCACGGCGAGACGGTGGTGCTTCGCATTCTCGACCGCTCGCAGCTATCGCTGGATTTCGCGGTGCTTGGCTTCGAGGGAGAAGCGCTGGATCACTATCTGCACGCCATCAACCAGCCGCACGGCATCGTGCTGGTGACGGGCCCGACCGGAAGCGGCAAGACGACGACGCTTTATGCCTCGCTGTCGGTGCTCAATCGGCCCGATCGCAAGATCCTCACTATCGAAGACCCGATCGAATACCGGCTCGGCGGAATCAATCAGACGCAGGTGAAGCCGCAGATCGGCCTCACCTTCGCCCAGGCCCTGCGCTCCTTCCTGCGCCAGGACCCGGACATCATGATGGTGGGCGAAATCCGCGATCTCGAGACGGCGGAAGTCGCCGTGCAGGCCGCGCTCACCGGCCACACCATTCTGTCGACCCTGCACACCAACGATGCGTCGAGCACGGTGACGCGCCTGCTCGACATGGGCGTCGAGCCGTTCCTCATCACCTCGACCTTAAACGCGGTGATGGCGCAGCGGCTGGTGCGTCGGCTGTGTCCGCATTGCCGCGAGGTATACGTCCCGCCGCCAGAGGTGCTGCGCAAGCTTTCCATCGAAGGCAAGGTCGATCACATCGATCGCCTCTACCGTCCAAAGGGATGTGCAGCCTGCGACGGCACCGGATTCCGCGGCCGGCTTTGCGTGACCGAAGTCCTCTTGATGAATGACGAGATCGCCCGCCTGGTGCTGGCGCGTGCCGAGGCGCGCGAGATTCAGAAGGTCGCGGTCGCCCACGGCATGATGACGATGTTCGGCGACGGTCTGGCGAAGGCGCGCACCGGTCTCACGACGGTCGAAGAAGTCCTGCGCGCGACGCGGGAAGTGTGAGCTGATGGCGACCTACCGATATCGCGCGGCGACGGGAAGCGGCCAACTCCGGACGGGCGTGCTCGAAAGCGCCTCGCGTGCCGACGCGCTGGACCGGCTCAAGCGCCTTGGGCTCATGCCCATCGAGGCGGTGGAGACGAGCACGCGCGGCAAGGGCCCGGGCGTCATCAAGACGAATTCGGCGATCCGCCAGGGCATCGTCAACGGACTTGGCGAACTTGCCGTTCTGCTCAATGCCGGATTGTCGCTCGATCGTGCGCTCGCCGTCTGCGTCGAAAACATCCAGAAGCCGGCGCTGAAATCCGTGTTCGAGAAGCTGCGCGACCGTGTGCGCACCGGCACATCGCTGTCGCGGGCGATGGCCGATTCCGGCGGCGTGTTTCCGCCGATGGCGTCGGCCATGGCGGAAGCCGGCGAGGCCAGCGGCAAGCTGGACGAGGCCCTCTCGCGGCTCGCCGAGGCGCTCGATCGTGCCGAAGCGCTGCGCCAGACAATCGTCTCGGCAATGGTCTATCCGGCGCTGCTGCTGATCATCGCAACCGGAGTCATTCTCGTCATGCTGCTGTGGGTGGTGCCGCAGTTCGAGGACCTGTTCGCGGAATCGAGCGCCAAGCTGCCGTGGATGACCCAGATGATCATGGCGGCGAGCCACGCGCTGAAGAGCTACGGCCTCGTCGGCGTGCTCATGGTGGGCGTGCTGATCCTGATATTGTCGCGCTGGATGCAGCAGCCTGCGGTGCGACGGGCTTTCGATCGGCGCCTGCTCAATTTCCCAATGGTTGGAAAAGTCGTGCGCGATGCGGAAACGGCGCGCTTTGCCCGCACCCTCGGCAGTCTGCTCGATGGCGGCGTGGCGCTACCGACGGCGCTGACCATTGCGCAGAAATCGCTCAATAACGCGCATATGGCTGAAGCGATCGATAAGGTGACGGCGGGATTGAAGCAGGGCGGCGGACTTTCCGGCCCGCTTGCCGCGACCAAGCTGTTTCCGCCGATGGCGATGAGCTTCCTGCGCACCGGCGAAGAGACGGCGCAGCTCGGCATGATGCTGATGCGCCTTGCCGACGTGCTCGACCGCGAGGTGCGCCAGTCGATTCAGCGCCTGATCGCGTTCCTGACGCCGGCGATCACCATTGTGATGGCGGCGATTGTCGCCACCATCATTGCATCTGTGATGACTGCTATTCTCGGCTTCAACGATTTGGCACTGGGACCCTGATGAACAAGATACTCCGCCGCCGGCGTGAAGCCGGATTTACCCTGCTCGAACTGCTCGTCGTGCTTGCGATCCTTGGGCTGCTCGCGGCGATCATCGCGCCGCAGGTGATCAAGTATCTGGGCCAATCGCGGACGCAAACCGCCAAGGTGCAGATCCAGAATGTCGTCGGCGCGCTCGAACTTTATCGCCTCGATCTCGGCCACTACCCGACGCAGCAGGAAGGCCTCGCCGCACTCGTCACCGCGCCGCAGAACGCCGTCGGCTGGAATGGGCCGTATCTGAAGAAGGACAGTGCGCTCGTCGACCCATGGGGAGCGCCGTACCTCTACAAAAATCCGGGACAACACGGCGAGGTGGATGTGTTTTCGCTTGGCGCCGACAAGCAACCCGGCGGTACCGGAGAGGATCAGGATGTCGGAAGCTGGTGATCGGGGCTTCACGCTGCTCGAAGCGCTGGTGGTCCTCGCCATTACCGCGATGATCGCGGCCATCGTCGCGCCAAACATGATGCAGTCGTTGGCGCTGCTGTCGCTGCGTGAATCCGCGCGCGTCGTGCAGGCGGATTTTCGCGTGGCACGGGCGACCGCGATGCGCACCGGCAACATCGTCACAGTGACGCCGCGTCCCGATCACCATGGCTACGACTGGGTCGGCGGTACAAGGCAATTGCCGGAGGAGGTGCGGCTCGACATGTCGGCGCCGGTCAGCTTTATGCCGGACGGCTCGATGAAGCCCGCAGACGTTGCCCTGTGGGTGCGCAATCGCCGCGTGCCCATCAACTTCAACACCGCCATCGGCGCGATTACCGCGGGAAGCTGATGCGCAAACTGGGCTGGGCACACGGTGAAACAGGATCGGCGCTGGTGGAAGCACTGGTCGGAATCGCCGTTGTTTCCATCACCCTTGCAGGCATGTATCGCGCCATCACCGACAGCGCCGCACGCAGTCACATGGCGGAAGACAAGCGCACCGCCTCGCTGATCGCACAATCGGAGCTGGCAAGCGTCGGTTCGCTCGTGCCGCTGTCACCGGGCACGACGACCGGCATCAGCGCCGGATATCGCTGGGAGATCGACGTGCAGCTGCTGGCGCTGAAGATGCCGAAAAGCGATGCGGGTGTCCTGTGGGACGTTCAGGTCTCGGTGCGCAGCGCCAAAGGCACGCTGCTCGCCTCGCTGCATACGGCAGCGACAGGCGGCAATGCAGGAAACGGCTGATGGGCGGCGACCGCGGATACGCGCTGATCGAGATGCTGGTGAGCCTCGCGCTCATCGGCATGATGGCCGCCATGATGGTGGAGGGCATCGGCACCGGCCGTCGCGTCTGGGAGCACATCGATACGGCAAACAATATCGGCGATCAGATTGCCGGTGCGCAGATCCTGCTACGCGAGCGCATCGAGCGCCTGATCCCGGCGACCAAGTTCGACAAGATTCCCTCCTATGCCGATTTTGACGGCAAGGCGGACAGCATGGTCTTCCTGTCTCCGCCTCGCGACGCCCAGCAGCCAAACGCGAGCATGCGTTATCAATTGAGCCTGGCGGCGAACGGCGATCTGGTGCTCGCCGCGTTGAGCGATGTCGCCACGCCGCAGGCGCAGCCCCAGCAACTTGTGCTTTTGCATAATGCGCAGAGTGTTGATATTGCCTATTACGGCTCTGCCCCACCCGACAATCAGCCGAACTGGCGATTCGCGTGGGAGCAGCTGCCGGCCCCGCCCCAGCTCATCCGGATCCGCGTACATTTCGCGCCGCAGGACCCGCGGGTCTGGCCGGAACTTTTGATCAAGCCTTTCGCGACGGTGGATACCATGTGCGTCCTCATCGTCCGGACCGGGAAGTGCCGAGGCCGAGCGTGAACCTCAAAGACCTCCTGAATGCGGATCACGAAGCCCTGCTACAGTGGGTGGTGAACGGCTGGCGCTGGTGGATCGGCGAGCTGATGGACCTGGTGCCGCAGAAATGGCGGGAGCGCTTCCTGCAGCGTAAGGTTACGGTGGCCGAACTCACTGACCAGCACATCCTCTATCGCGACGACAAAACTTCGGCCGTGCTGGCTGAGAAGCCGCGCGGCGCCATCAAGGTGCTGCTGCCGCCCGATCAGGTGCTAACGCGTGAGATGGACCTGCCGGTTCTGCCCGTCAGCGACATGAAGCGGATGCTGGCGCTTGATCTCGACCGGCTGACGCCCTTCCGCGCCGACCAGGTGCTGTTCGACGCGGAAATCGTGTCGCGCGACGCCGATGCCGGACGCCAGCATGTCGTGCTCGGCGTCATCACCCGCGACGGCGCGGTTGCGGCGATGGAACGCGCTCGGGCGTTCGGCCTGGAACCGGCGGGGCTCGGCGTCGTTGGGAACGGCATCCGGTCGAATCTCGATTTCCTCCCGGCGCTGCGCGACATCACCGGCGGCAATGCCGCGCGCAAACGGGCGGTGTATTGGTGGGCCGCGGCCGGTGTGCTGCTCGCCTTCAATCTTTTCTTCTTCAGCTGGCGCGACTCCAATGAGGTGGAACAGCTGCGCTCGGCGGTCGAGGCGCAGCAGACGGCCGTGAATGTCGCGATGCATCTGCGCGACAAGGTGGAGAAGGAAGCGGCGCATCGCGTCGAGCTCATGCGTCAGAAAGAACAGGCCTCGCCGCTCAAGGTGCTGGACGCCGTGACGATGGCGCTGCCGCAAGGCACCTGGGCTGAACATTTCGAGTGGAACGGCAAGAGTGTGCAGATACGCGGATTCGAGAAAAATACGCCCGATCTTTTGGCGCGGCTGGAAGCCTCGCCGCTCCTGCACAATGCGCGCTCGCTCACGCCGAATCCCGGCGCCGTAAATCAGGCGAGCGCGAGCTTCGATCTCGCCGCCGACCGCCGCGCGGAGACGACGCGATGAGAGCGATGACATCACGCGAGCGCCGCTTCGTTGCCGTCGGCATCCTGATCGGCGTCGTGGCCATTGTCTTCTTCGTCGTGGTGCTGCCGGTGTTCGGCGGCCTTGCGGCCGACGCGCTGCAGCGTGGTGGCCTGCGCGAGACCTACATCCACAATCAGCGGGTCCTCGCCGGGATTCCGGTGTGGCGCGCGGAGGCCGACAAGCAGAAGGACGACGTGGACGACTACGCCATCGTCGCTCCCACCGGCGCACTCGCCGCCGAACAGCTCAAACAGCGGCTGACCAAGCTCGCCAGCGACGAAGGCGGGACGGTTCAGACGATTTCCGAAATTCAGGGGGATGTCCCCGATGGCTGGGTGAAGGTCCGCGGCGATCTCACGCTCACCATGGCTCAACTCTACAAGAGCCTGACCAAGCTCGAAAGCGAGGCGCCTTATGTCGTCGTTGGATACCTTTCGGTCGCGGCCGATCGGGCAGCCAAAACAGGGCACGCAGCCCCGATGGATGTCCGGATTGAGATCTCGGCTCCCGTCCGGATTGGTCAGCCGACGTAGTCCGGAACTCTGGCCGGCTGCGATTGCGATTGTGATGCTTGCGGCAGCTGCCCTGCAGCTGTCGCTGTCGTCGTCTGCGGAATTGCCGCACGTCCAGGCGGTACGGCCGCAGGCGATGCCCGATTCGCCGACACCGGCGGAAGGCGACTATTCCGCCATCCTCCACGCCCCGATTTTCGCCCCGGATCGCGCGCCGATCCTCCTGACTGCGCAAACCTCAGGCAACCTCGCCGGCTTCAACGTCATCGGCACCGCCATTGCGGGGCCTGTGTCGACGGCGCTGGTTCGCGACACAACCGGCCGAACCATTCGCATCAAGCCCGATGCGTTGCTGCAGGGCTGGCGCCTTGTCTCCATCGAGCGCACTGAACTCGTATTCGATCGCGACGGCGAGCGGCGCACCTTGCCCGTGGAAGCGGCCCCCATGCGCGGCCCCGGAGCGCTCGGTGGACCGGCGGGTGTTGCGCAGGGCCCGCGGGCCGCCAAGAGCGATGACGACGATAGCGACGACGATTCCAGCGACAATAAGAATGACGACGACGACGATAACAACGACGATTGATCATGAGAGAGACCATGAAACATTTTTGGGCGATTGCGTGCGCGTTGGCGTTCCTGGCCGCGGCAGCGGCGGATGCGCAACCGGTCGCGCCGCAGGCCGCGCCACCTCAGGCCTCTCCGTCCCGGGTTTATCCCGGGACACGGCAATTCACCGCTGGACCGCAAGCCGTGGCGCCGGCGTCCGCGCAATCGAGCGATGTGACGCTCAATTTCCCCAATGCCGATGTGCATGAAGTGGCGAAAGCCATTTTGGGCGACATCCTCGGACTGAATTACGCCGTCGATCCGCAGGTGCAGGGAACCGTAACGCTGGAAACGGCACAACCGGTGGCCAAAAGGGATGTGTTGCCGATCTTCGAAGAGGCGCTCCGCGCCGCCAAAATGGCATTGGTGAGGCAGGGGGATGTGTACACGGTCGTCGCGCTCGAAAAGGCAAAGCGGCAGCCGCAACTCCTCACCTACAATCAGGCCGGCTATGGCAGCGAGGCGATCCCGCTGCGCTTCGTGAATGCCGTCGAGCTCAAGAAACTGCTCGATCCACTGGTGCCGGAAAATGCCATCGCCGCCGCCGACCCGGCGCGTAACCTGCTGATCGTCACGGGCACTGCCGGCGAGCGGCGCTCCATCCGCGACCTGGTGAAGCAGTTCGACGTCGACTGGATGCACGGCATGTCCTTCGCCCTGCTCGTTCCTACCCGTACCGATATGCACGTGCTGCTGCCCGAGCTGGATGCCATGGTGAACAGCAAGGACTCGCCGATTGCGGGACTGGTGCGCCTTATCCCGATCGAGCGCCTGAACGGGATTCTCGCCATCTCGCCGCAGCCGAAATACCTGACGCAGCTGAAGAAGTGGTTGGAGATTCTGGATCGAGAGGGCGGCGAGAACGAGCGCAAGCTCTTCGTCTATCACGTGCAGAACGGCAAGGCATCGGACCTTGCGACCGTGTTGGTGGGTGCGTTCGGCGGCAGCACGAGCCAGACCTCGTCGACGACG
>DASYBT010000221.1:0-6704 GCA_036500585.1 Rhizomicrobium sp. | reverse complement strand
CGCACCGCGCCGGCGAATGGTCGTGGCCGCTTGGCCCTGCGCTCGCCCATGCCGCGCTCGAGAAGGCGCCCGCCATCATCTACATCTACGACGTAAAGGCGGAGAAGGGCGTGTTCCAGAACCGCCGGTTCGCCGAGCTGCTCGGCCAGCCGCTGGACGGCGGCAATGACTGGCGCCGCTACATCCATCCTGACGACGCCGCCGGATTTCCGGAGCATCGCGTCCGGCTGAAATCGATCCGGCCGGAGGAAACGCTCACCTGGACGTACCGCATGCAGGCGGCAGATGGCGACTGGCGCCACTTCATCAGCCGCGACGTTCTGCTCGATGCCGACGGCGATGGCGCGCCACGCCTTGTGGTCGGAACGGCCTCCGAGATCAGCGAGCAGAAGGCCATCGAGGAACGCAAGAACCTGCTGATCGGCGAGATGCGCCATCGCGTGCGCAATCTCGTGGCGATGATCGACGCCATCGGCCGTCAGTCGCTGCCGAAGGATCAGCCGCCGGTGAAGGCATTCTTCGATGCCTTCATGGGGCGGGTGCGCGCGCTTCTGGAGGCTGGCGAGATGGTGTCGCTATCGGAGCATCGCACCGCTGATTTGCGCACCATCGCGGATGCAGCGCTGGGGCCGTTCCTCGCCGGCGCCGCGCCTCGCGTGGCAGTGCAGGGGCCGCATGTCTTCGTGCCCGAAAACGCCGCCGGCGGGCTGGCGCTCGCCTTCTACGAACTGGCCACCAACGCGGCAAAATACGGCGCCCTGTCGCGCGAGGAAGGCTCGGTGATGCTGTCGTGGGCCATCGCGCCAGCGGGCGAGAAACGCACCGTGACGGTGGAGTGGCGGGAGCGCGGTGGCCCGCCGGTCACCCTTCCTATCCGCGAAGGTTTCGGCAGCCGCGTGATCCGCAATGCCATGGGCGACCGAGGCGCCGCGGTCGATCTCGCCTTCCGTCCTGAAGGTGTGGAGTGCCGCATCGTGTTCCCGGTGCCGCACCTGTAGGTTCCTGCATGTGGAATATCGCGCATCGCGGCGGGGCAGGGCTCTGGCCGGAAAATTCGCTGGCGGCGTTCCGCGATGCCGTGGCGCGCGGCTGCGACGGCGCCGAGCTCGATGTGCAGCTGTCGCGCGATGGGGAGGTGATCGTGTTCCACGATTATCGCCTTAAGCCGGAGATCTGTCGTGGCGCGGACGGAGCGTGGCTGAAGCCACCGACGCCGCGCATCAAGGATTTGTCATTGGCCGAATTGCAGGCGTTCGATATCGGTCGCGCCGATCCTTCGAGTGGCTACGCGCGGCTGCATCCTGATTTGCACGGGCTGGATGGCGAGCGCATCCCGACTTTGGCGCAAGTGATCGAGATTGCACAATCCGCAGCGAGGCCGTTTCACCTGTTCGTGGAACTGAAAACCTCATTCGCCGATCGCGCAGTTTCCGCTGATCCGATTGCGCTGGCCGTAGCGACCTTGCGCGTGCTGCGCGATGCCAATTATCTCGATCGCACGATCCTTGTGGGGTTCGATTGGCCGGGGCTGCTGCACGCCAAGACGCTGGAGCCCGCGCTGGATTGCTGGTTCACCACCTTGCCGCAAAGCTGGTTCCGCGATGCGCCGGTGCCGGACGAAGACGATCCGCCATCCGAGCCGGCGCTGCAGATGTTGCGGCAGTGGGCGCGATCCGGGACGTCGCCATGGGCTGCGGGATACGATGCGGTGAACTATGGCGGTTCGGTTATCCGTGCCATCAAAGCCGCCGGGGGCGATGGATGGTTTCCGTACTGGCGAGACCTTCATCCATCCGCGATTGCCGAAGCGCGGTCACTCGGCCTCAGGATCGGCGCATGGACCGTCGACGAACCGGCCGATCTGCAGCACATGATCGACCTCGGCATCGATGCCATCTGCACCGACCGGCCCGATCTTCTCGCCAAGCTTGCAAATTCCGCCTGAACCAATACGTCTCGCGGGAATTGCTATCCAAAACACAGGACCTGTCATGCCCGCTCTGTTCGACGAATTTCGCCTGAAAGATGTGACGCTGAAGAACCGCATCGCGGTGTCGCCGATGTGCCAATACTCGGCAGACGATGGCGTGCCGAACGACTGGCACTACGTGCATCTGGGGTCGCGCGCGGTGGGCGGGGCCGCGGTCGTCATCGGCGAAGCCACCGCCGTCTCGCCAGAGGGCCGCATCTCGCCAGGCGACACCGGGATTTGGAATGACACTCAAGCCGAGGCGTGGGCGCGCATTGCGGCATTCGTGAAGCGATACACGGTTGCTGGACTCCAGATCGCCCATGCGGGCCGCAAGGCATCGGCCAATCGCCCGTGGGAAGGCGACGATCAAATGAAGCCGGGCGATCCTCGCGCCTGGCAACCCATCGCGCCATCGGCGAATGCGTTCGGCGGCAATCTGCCGATTGTGCCGCACGCGATGACCAAGGATGAGATCGCACGCGTGCGTGACGATTTCACCGCGGCCGCCAAGCGCGCGCTCGATGCAGGGTTCAAATGGCTGGAGCTGCATTTCGCGCATGGCTATCTGGCGCAGAGCTTCTTCTCCCCTATCGCCAACAAGCGCACCGATGAATATGGCGGCCGTTTCGAGAACCGCGCGCGCTTCCTGCTGGAGACGCTGTCGGCCGTGCGCGAGGTGTGGCCGGAGAAATATCCCCTGACTGCGCGGCTCGGCGTGTCGGATTTCAATGCCGAGAGCCAGCCGCTCGAGGAATCCGTCGAGCTGATACGCCAGTTCAAATCGCGCGGCCTCGATCTCATCGATGTCAGCATCGGCTTCAACTCGCCGGATCTCAAAGGCGTGCCATGGGGACCGGGCTTCATGGTGCCGATCGCCGAGCGCATCCGCCGTGAGGCCGATATCCCGACGGCGGTCGGCTGGTTCATCAACGAGCCGGCGCAGGCCGAGGCAATTGTGCGTGACGGTCAGGCCGATCTCATTATGCTCGCGCATGCGGAGCTGGCCGATCCGTATTGGCCGTACCACGCAGCCAAAGCGCTGGGTTTACCGAAACCGCAGGATGTGCTGCCCGTGCAATATGCGAATTGGCTGAAGGGCCGCTAGCGCCGCGGTCACTCGTTCCGGATTCCGGGAATTGCTGAGATGTCTTGCGCCCACTCCAGCGCCGAGCTGCACCAGATTTGCCGCCTTGGTCTGATTTGCGCCCGTTGCCTGACGGCGCCGAGACGCAGATTGTATCGCGTGGGGTTTTCCGGCGCCGACGCAGATCGGCGTGCCGCAATCGCCGCAGAAGGCCTGCGCGCGCTTGTTGCCGCTGTCGGCCGTCTTCACATAGGTTTTCGGCTCGCCGCGCAGCAGATGGAAGTCGCCGGCCTCCGCCGGAACGCTGGCCCGAAACGGCGAACCGGAAAACGTCTGGCAATCGGTGCAATGGCAGATGCCGGCGACGTTCTCATTCACGACCGCCTCGTAGGCGATTCTGCCGCAATGACATTGACCTTCAACGTTCATGAATGCCTCCTCATGAGGCGCGATCATGGATCAAAGTCGCGGCCGATCAATGCCGTCAGGCCGCAAGCGGCAGGCCTTCTTCCTTCATGGCGCGCTGGACGGAGTCGCGTTGCGCCATGCGCGCGAAGAAGCTGGCGAGATTGGGCTTCAGCTCGATGTTCTGCTTCATCGCCCAGGCGAGCATGACGAAGAGATAGGCATCGGCAACCGTTATGCGGTCACCCATCAGGAAGTGTTTGCCGGCGAGCTGGCTGTCGACATAGCCGAAGCGTTCGAGAATGTGCTTCTTCGCGTTTGCTTTCTCGGCATCGCTGCCGCCTCGAAAGATCGGTGCGAAAGACTTGTGCAGCTCGCTGTTGATGAAGGCGAGCCACTCCTCCAGGCGATAGCGCGCGATGGAGTGGGGTGGCGGCGTATGGAGCCGCTGTCCGCTGTGGTCGGCCAAGTAGTTCAGGACCGCCATGTTCTCGGTCAGCACATTGCCATCATCGAGCTGAATGGCAGGCACGTATCCCTTCGGATTGACCTCGTAGTAGTTCTGGCCGTTCTCCGTCGTGTGCGACTTAAGATCGACCTTCTCAAGCTGCAGGCGCAAATCCGCCTCATCGGCGACGATATGAGCGGCCAGCGAGCAGGCACCGGGGGAATAGTAAAGCTTCATCGGCGTTACTCCATATGAGGGCATAACGCTTGGCAAAGCGGTGAGTTCTCTGGAACAGGCAGTAGGGAGTAGGCAATAGGCAGTCGAATTCCATTCCTACTGCCCACTGCCTACTGCCTAGAGTCCTTCGAACAGCGCGGTCGAGAGGTAGCGTTCGGCAAAGGACGGGATAATGACAACGATGGTTTTTCCTGCCATCTCCGGCCGGGCGCCGACTTCGAGGGCCGCGGCGACCGCGGCGCCAGATGAAATCCCGACGGGGATGCCTTCGAGCTTCGCCACCTTGCGCGCGGTGTCGAACGCCGTCTCGTTGCCGATGGTGATCACTTCATCGATGATGCTGCGATCGAGGATGGCCGGCACGAAGCCGGCGCCGATTCCCTGAATGGGATGCGGTCCGGCTTGTCCACCGGAAAGCACCGGCGAATCCTCCGGCTCCAGCGCAATCATGCGCACGCTTGGCTTGCGCTCTTTCAGGACTTGGCCGACGCCGGTGATTGTGCCGCCGGTGCCGACGCCGGAGATGACCACATCCACCTTGCCATCCGTATCGCGCCAGATTTCCTCCGCCGTGGTGCGTCGGTGGATGTCGGGATTCGCCGGGTTCTCGAACTGCTGCGGCATGATCGCGTTCGGGGTGGCCGCGATGATCTCCTGTGCCTTGGCAATCGCTGCCTTCATGCCCTTCGCCGCTTCGGTGAGCACAAGTTCGGCGCCCATAAGCGCCAGCATCTTGCGCCGCTCCACCGAAACCGATTCCGGCATGACCACGATGAGGCGATATCCTTTGGCCGCGGCCACGAAGGCCAGCGCAATGCCGGTGTTGCCGCTGGTGGGTTCCACCAGCACGGTCTTGCCCGCTGTGATGAGGCCGCGTGCTTCCATCGCCTCGATCATGGCGACGCCGATGCGGTCCTTGACGCTGGCGATGGGATTGAAAAATTCGAGCTTGAGGAGGATGTCTGCCTTCACGGCGGCATGCTTTGCCATGCTGTTGAGACGCACGAGGGGCGTGTCGCCGATGGTTTCGGTGATGTCGTTGTAAATGCGTCCGCGTCCGGGGTTGTGCATCTCGTTCTCCGTCATATCGTGAAGTCCGCGGCGACCGGGCCGGCTTCGACACCCTCGGTCCGCGCGCGCCGGCACAGCTCTTCGATGGTGATGGCATCGAGCCGCTGCATCACCTCCTGCTGCAAAGATTGGATCAGCGGCGTGACGATGCGCGCACCGAGATCGGAGCGCGGCTTGCCGTCGTCGCCGTTCTCGTCCTCCACGCTTTCCGCCACCCGGACGATGTCGCCCACGGAAATGCGCCGCCGCTCCTTGGCGAGTCGGTAGCCGCCGCGGGGACCGCGCACGCCTTTCAGGATTCCGGCGCGCACCAATTGCTGCATCACCTGTTCCAGATAGCGCTGCGGCACGCCTTGACGCGCGGTGATTTCCTTCGCCTGCACCGGTTCGGGACGTGCGTTGAACGCAATGTCGATCACCGCTTCCAGAGCCAGCAGTGTTTTGCGCGACAGCTTCAGCATCGCTCAGGCCTTCGCCATATGGCCGGTCGAGCCGAACCCGCCCGCACCTCGTTCGCTTGTCGAAAGCTCAGCTACTTCTTCCAGTTCCGCGTGCGTGACGGGCGCGATCACCATCTGCCCGATCTTCATGCCGCGCGTAATACGAAACGGTGTGTCGCCATGATTGATGAGGATGGCTTTGATCTCGCCGCGGTAGTCGCTGTCGATTGTGCCCGGTGCATTGAGCAATGTGATGCCGTGGTTGAGCGCGAGCCCGGAGCGGGGCCGCACCTGTGCCTCGTGTCCCTCAGGAAGCGAAATCGCGATCCCGCAGGGAATGCCCGCGCGCGCGCCGGGTTTGATTTCGATGTCTTCATGGATGGCCGCAAGCAGGTCGAGTCCGGCCGATCCGCTCGTCGCATAAGCGGGCAGGGGAAGATCCTGCGCGTGCGCAAGCCGTTGGATGAGGAGTTTCATCGGCGCCCCCCACCCGATCTATCTTCCCCCGTATCAAGTGCGGGGTCAGGTGGGTCGACCTCCCCGCGTTGGGGGAGGTAAGTGATTAGCCGGCACTTGATTTCACCTCCCCCTTGCGGGGAGGTCGGCGAGGGTTCGTGCGCAGCACGAAGACGAGCCGGGTGGGGGGGCGGCAATAGGCTCACGCGACCCTTCCCAACGCAGCTACAATCCGCGCCACCAGCCGCGCGGCAACTTCGGATTTCTTCATCGTCGGCCAGGCTTCCACGCGATCAGCGGTGATGAGATGCACCTTGTTGTCGTCGCCGCCCATGATGCCGGTCGATGGTGAGACATCATTGGCGACGATCCAGTCAGCGCCCTTCTTCGCTCGCTTCTCCTTGGCATGCGCCACCACATCATCGGTTTCCGCCGCGAACCCGATCACCAGCCGCGGCCGCTTCGAGGACTGTGCGATGGTGGACAGAATGTCGGGATTCGCGGCCAGCTTCAGTTCCGGGGCCGAGCCGCCGTCCCGCTTCTTCAGCTTGCTATTAAATACTGTTTCCGGCCGCGAATCCCGACATTCTG
>DASYBT010000220.1:0-15734 GCA_036500585.1 Rhizomicrobium sp. | reverse complement strand
GATCCTCCGGCACCGCACTTGAATAGACGAACGCGCGCCACATCACGATGCCACCGTGGGGCTTTAGCACATCGGCCAGCATATTGGCGCCGTCAGCATGCGTGCGGTGATAATCCTGCGGCCCTGGCTGGCCTTCCGAATTCGCCTTCACCAGGAATCCGCCGAAGTCCGGAATGAGGCGGTAGATTTCATCCGCTTTCGCCTTCCACCACGCGATGACCTGGGGATCGAGCGGATCGGCCGTTTTCAATCCGCCGATGTCGATGGGAGCGGAAAACCGCGCCGACAGATACACACGAATGCCGTAGGGGCGGAACAGATCGGCGAGTGCGGCAACCTTCTCCAGATAGGGCCCCGTGAGGATCGCCGGATCGGCATTCACATTGTTCAGCGCCGCGCCGTTGATGCCGATGGAGGCATTGGCGCGGGCATAATCGATGGTGCGGGGATCGAGTTTCTCCGGCAGATCGCTCCAGTGCCAGATGGAGCGGCCGGCATAGCCGCGGTCCACCGAGCCATCGAGATTGTCCCAATGATCGAGGATGCGCAGCTCGATTTTGGGCGCCGAGACGATGTTCAGATGCTCGATCGGCTGGCGCGTCTGTATCAGCCGCAGGAATGCGAAGGCGCCGTAGAGCACGCCGACATCGGTGTTGCCGGTGATGATGGTGACGTTGCGGCCTTTCAGCACAGTGCTCCTCAGCAGGAATCCTTCGTTGCCGGCGCGCGAAAGCGGCAGATGCAGGGCGGCAATCAGCCGTGATTTCGCGGGCGTGCCGATCACTACGGCGCCGTCTTCGGAAATCTCGCGGCGGACCGGAACGGCGTGCCACAGCATGCCGCTCAACCCGCGCTCCAGTTCGCCGCGCGCCGCCAGAATGCCGGGCGAGCGCTCTTCGGCGACGATCTCGGTGGCGGCCGGCAGGTAGCGCTTCAGCCACGCATGTTCGACGGGACGGTAGCGCAGCCACAGATCGTAGCCGTCCTCCGCCCGGGCCGTGCCGGCGAGCAACAGCGACAGCAGGATCGCGCGGATCAGGACGTTCATGGATTTGCCGGTACGCCGCGGAATGGTAAGGCTACCATCAGAGGGTCGCGGCACAAGCGGGGGGTATTCATGAAAGTGTTTTGCGGCGCGCTGATCGCCTGCGCAATGCTTGCCGGCAGCGCAGCCCGGGCAGCAGATGCGCCGGCCGGGACGATCGATGCCACCATCACCATCCATGCCGATCGGCCGGGCGCCACCATCGCGCCGGAAATCTATGGCCAGTTTGCGGAGCATCTCGGCCACCTGATGTATGGCGGATTGTGGGTGGGGCCGAAATCGCCCATCCCCAATGTGCGCGGCTTCCGCAAGGACGTGGTGGAGGCGCTGAAGCGGCTTGGCGTTCCGGTGGTGCGCTGGCCGGGCGGCTGTTTCGCCGACCAGTACCATTGGCGCGACGGCATCGGCCCGCGCGACCGTCGCCCGGTGCGCATCAACACCACATGGGGCGGTGTGGAGGAGACCAACGCCGTCGGTACGCACGAATATATGGACCTTGTCGGGCAACTCGGCGCCAAGGCGTACATCGATACCAATGTCGGCACGGGCTCGCCGCAGGAGACGAAAGACTGGCTGGAATATCTCACCTCGCCGTCGCATTCCGAGCTGGCGCAGCTGCGGCGCAAGAACGGCCGCGATGCACCGTGGCGCATCGATTACGTCGGCTTCGGTAACGAGCCGTGGGGCTGCGGCGGCGACATGCGGCCGGAATATTACGCCGATCTCTATCACCGCTTCGCCGCGTTCGCGAAAACACCGGACGATGCCAAGCCGCTCAAGCTGGCGGCCGGTCCGTATGACGACAAGACCGAGCTCACCGAAGCGCTGATGAAAACGAACAGCTTCGGCGACATGGATGCCATCACCATTCATCACTATGCGCTGCCGACGGGAGACTGGTCGCACAAAGGTGCGGCCATCGGCTTTCCGGAGTCGCAATGGATGTCCACCATGCAGGCGGCGCTGAAGATGGAGGATTTCATCCGTGCGCAGACGGCGGTGATGGACAAGTACGATCCGGACAAGAAGGTCGGGCTCGATGTCGACGAATGGGGCAACTGGTACGATCCGTCGCCTGGCAGCAATCCCGGATTCCTCGAACAGCAGGACAGTCTGCGCGATGCCATCACGGCGGCCCTGAACTTCAACATCTTCCAGGCCCATGCCGATCGCGTGCGCATGACTTGCATCGCGCAAGTTGTTAATGTGCTGCAGGCGCTGGTGCTGACCGACGGGCCGAAAATGGTGCTGACGCCGACCTACTGGGCGTTCATGCTGTACAAGCCGTTCCGCGGCGCGACCGATCTGCCGGTTGATGTGACGTCGCCAAACTACGCCTTGGATGGCGCAACGCTGTCGGCCATTCATGCTTCTGCCGCGCGAACCGCCGCGGGCGGATTGGTCATTGCGCTGGTGAACATCGATCCGCATCGCGCTGCGCACATCGCGGCGACAATTGCGGGAGCAAGCGTGGCAAAGGTCAGCGGCACCATCATCACCGCGGACACGATGGATGCGCACAACACCTTCAGTCGTCCCGATGTGGTGAAGCCTCAGCCGTTCTCCGCGGCATCGGTCAGCGGCGGTACGCTGCAGGTGAACTTGCCGGCGAAATCCGTGGTTGTGTTGCAGCTCCAGCGATGCTTCGACAGCAGCCCGCGCGCGTTGGTAGCGTTACCACAATCAGCCGTAGCGGGGCGGCGAGCGGAGGGGAGATTGCCGGAATGAGGCTGTTCAGCACCATCCTGAGCGCCTGCGCGCTTGTCGTTGCCTCCATCGGCATCGGCCATGCCGCCCCGGTGCCACGCGCGCCGAAGCCGGTGCAGAACCGGCCCGACCTTGGCCGCCAGACCGCACTGCCGCTTTACAAGGACCCGAACGCGCCCATCGATGCTCGCGTGAACGACCTCATCAAACGCATGACCTTAGACGAAAAGGTCGCGCAGATCACCACCGTCTGGGAGCGCAAGCCCGATCTCTACGGCGTCAATCTGGAATTCGATTCGGCCAAAGCCTCGAAGAATTTCCCCAACGCCATCGGCGGCATTGCGCGGCCGTCCGATCGCCGCGGCGCGCCCGCCGGAGCGCCGCCCGGCTATCGCGGCGTGCGCGACACCATCGCTTTCGTCAACGCCGCGCAGCGCTGGGCGGTGGAGCAGACGCGGCTCGGCATCCCGATCTGGTTTCACGAGGAAGCGCTGCACGGCTACGCGACGGAGAACGCCACCAGCTTCCCGCAGGCCATCGCGCAGGCGAGCACCTGGGACCCCGATCTGATCCGCCGCATCGACACGGTCGTCGCGCGCGAGGTGCGCGCGCGTGGCGTAACGCAGGTGCTGTCGCCGGGGGTGGATGTCGCGCGCGACCCGCGCTGGGGCCGCATCGAGGAAACCTTCGGCGAAGACCCGTATCTCGTCGGCGAGATGGGGGTGGCGGCCGTGCAGGGACTTCAGGGCGACGCGTTGCCGCTGGCGCCAGGGCACGTGTTCGCCACGCTGAAACACATGACCGGACACGGCCAGCCGGAGAGCGGCACCAATGTGGGGCCGGCGCTCTATGGCGAGCGCACCATCCGCGGCTATTTCCTGCCGCCGTTCGAGCAGGCGGTGAAGCGCACCAATATTCGCGCCGTGATGGCCTCGTACAACGAGATTGACGGCATCCCGAGCCATGCCAACACGTGGCTGCTGCAGCGCGTGCTGCGCGGCGAATGGAATTATCCGGGTGCCGTGGTCAGCGACTACTACGGCATCGAGCAGCTCGCCGATCTGCATCATGTTGTGCCGGATCACGCGTTTGCCGCCATTCGCGCCTTGCGCGCCGGCGTCGATGTCGATCTGCCGGATGGCGCCTCGTTCGGCACCTTGGCGGATTCGGTGCATGCCAGCCGCGTCGCGGTGAATGAGATCGACACCGCCGTGCGCCGCTTCCTCACTCTGAAGTTCGAGGCGGGTTTGTTCGAACATCCTTACGCCGATGCCGATGCGGCCGTGGCGATCACGGAGAACGACGAAGCCCATGCGCTCGCCGCCGAAGCCGCGCGCGAGGCCGTGATTCTGCTGAAGAACGACGGCACGTTGCCGCTCTCGGCCGACAAGCTGAAGACCCTGGCGGTCATCGGCCCCAATGCGGCGACCGTGCATCTCGGCGGCTATTCCGGCCATCCAGCGCACACGGTCAGCATCCTCGATGGCCTGAAGGCGAAGCTCGGGCCACGCGTGAACGTGGTCACTTCCGAAGGCGTGCGCATCACCGAAAGCAGTGACTGGGATCAGGACAATGTGCAACTCGCCGATCCGGCGCAGAATGCCAGGCGCGTCGCCGACGCGGTGCAGGTGGCGAAAGGTGCGGATGCCATTGTGCTTGTCATCGGCGGCAATGAGGAGACCAGCCGGGAAGCCTGGGCCAACAATCATCTCGGCGACCGCGACAGCCTCGATCTCGTCGGCCAGCAGAACGATCTCGCCAATGCGATGTTCGCGCTGGGCAAGCCGGTCATCGTGGTGCTGATCAACGGCAGGCCATTGTCTGTAGTCAATGTTGCCGAGCATGCCAACGCTCTGCTCGAAGGCTGGTATCTCGGCGAGGAAACCGGCACGGCAATGGCCGACATCCTGTTCGGCGATGCCAATCCTGGCGGCCATCTGCCGGTGACGGTCCCGCGCTCGGTCGGCCAGCTGCCGATGTATTACGACTACAAGCCGAGCGCGCATCGCGGTTATCTGTTCGATACCACAGCGCCGCTGTTCCCATTCGGCTACGGCCTCAGCTATACGACGTTCGACATCGGTGCGCCGCGGCTGTCGCGCACCACGATGAAGCCGTCGGATTCCGTGCAGGTGTCGGTCGATGTGCGCAACACGGGCGTGCGCGCCGGCGACGAGGTGGTGCAGCTTTACATCCACGATCTCGTCAGTTCGGCGACGCGGCCGGTGAAGGAGCTGAAGGGCTTCCAGCGGATCACACTTCAGCCGGGCGAAAGCCGCGCGGTGAATTTCACGCTCACGCCGGAATCGTTGTGCTTCTGGAACGCCGACATGAGGCGCGTGGTCGAGCCGGGGGACTTCGACATCATGGCCGGCAGCAATTCCGCGGATGTGAAGCACGCCTCGCTCACCGTGACGCCGTAGAATGTCCCGAGCGCTTGAAGCGGCTCATGACAGCGCTTACGCTCGCGGGAGACGCAGACGCTTACATATAAGGTGAGGCGTGGGGAGACTTCGCTTCGGCATGATCGGCGGCGGCGAGGGCGCATTCATCGGCGCCGCGCATCGCACGGCCGCAGCCATTGCGGGAAATTGCGAGCTGGTCGCCGGCGCGCTGTCAAGCGAACCAGAGAGGGCGAAGCGCTCCGGCGCCGCTATCGGCCTGTCGCCGGATCGCGCTTATGGCTCGTATTGCGAGATGTTGGCGCGGGAGCGCGAGTTGCCGGCCGACGCACGCATCGAATTCGTCGCCATCGTCACGCCGAACCATGTGCATGCACCGGCGGCCATCGCGGCCATGGAAGGCGGCTTTCACGTGCTGACGGACAAGCCGGTTGCGGACTCATTGGAAGCGGCGCGCGCGATGGCGGAAGCGGCCGCGCGCACAGACCGTCTGCTCGGCATCACGCACACCTACACCGGCTATCCGCTGGTGAAGGAGGCGCGGGCGCTGGTGGCCGGCGGTACACTCGGAAGCGTGAAGCGGGTCGCGGTGTCCTACACGCAGGATTGGCTGTCGCATGAGCAACCTGGCAAACAGGCCGCATGGCGCACCGATCCGGCGCAATCGGGCGAAGCCGGCGCGTTCGGCGACATCGGCACACATGCGTTCAGCCTCGTCGAATACATCACCGGCGAACGCGTGGCGCGGCTGGCAGCGGAATTGCGCGCCGTGGTGCCGGGCCGCAAGCTCGATGACGATGGTTCCGCGATGTTCCGGCTGGCGAGCGGGGCGCACGGATTGCTCACCGCGAGCCAGGTGTGCACCGGCGACATCAACGCGCTCGCAATTTCAATTTGGTGTGACGAAGCCGGCCTGCATTGGAAGCAGGAAGAGCCGAATACGCTCCTGCTGAAGCGGCAGAACGAGCCGGCGGAGATCCTCACCGCCGGGATCAACCGGCCTTATCTGGCGAACGAAGCCATCGCCGCGGCGCGCCTGCCGGCCGGTCATCCTGAGGGCTATCTCGAGGCGTTCGCCAACAACTACCGGGCGTTCGCCGACGATGTGCGCGCCGGAAAACAATCGTCCGCCGACCCCGGCTATGCCACCATCGCCGATGGGCTTTCAGCAATGCGCTTCGTCCGCGCCGCGCGGCTGAGCAGCGAATCCGATGCAAAGTGGATCGATCTAGCATCGCTCGGCGGCACCGAAGGAGACACAGCATGAAAGGCCCCGGCATTTTCCTGGCGCAATTCGCCTCCGACACGCCGCCGTTCAACTCCTTGAAATCCATGACGCGATGGGCGGCCGATCTCGGCTATATCGGGGTGCAGATCCCGACGACGGACCCGCGCCTCTTCGACCTCGCGAAAGCAGCGCAAAGCCAGACCTACTGCGACGAGATCCAGGGCATTTGCGCCGATGCCGGCGTCGCCATCAGCGAACTCTCCACGCATCTGCAAGGCCAGCTTGTGGCGGTCAATCCCGCCTACAACGAACTGTTCGATGTATTCGCGCCGCCGGAAGTTCGCGGCAAGCCGGACGCCCGCACGGAATGGGCGACGCAGCAGGTTAAGTTCGGCGCCATCGCCAGCGGCCGCCTTGGCCTCACCGCGCACGCGACCTTTTCCGGCGCGCTGTTGTGGCCGACTGTTTATCCGTGGCCGCAGCGTCCGGCCGGATTGGTAGAGGAAGGTTTCACCGAACTTGCGCGCCGCTGGAAGCCGCTGCTCGATGTGTTCGAGGAGAACGGCGTGGATGCCTGCTTCGAAATCCATCCCGGCGAAGACCTGCACGACGGGATTACCTTCGAGCGGTTCCTCGACAAGGTGGGCGGCCACAAGCGGGCCAACATTCTCTACGATCCCAGCCACTTCGTGCTGCAGCAGCTGAACTACCTCGAATACATCGACTTCTACCATGAGCGCATCCGCGCCTTTCACGTGAAGGATGCCGAGTTCAACCCGACCGGAAAATCCGGCGTATACGGAGGATATCAGGATTGGGTGGATCGCCCCGGCCGCTTTCGTTCTCTGGGCGACGGCCAGATCGATTTCACCGGCATCTTCTCGAAGTTCGCCCAGTACAATTACGCGGGCTGGGCCGTGCTCGAATGGGAATGCGCGCTGAAGCATCCCGAGGATGGCGCCCGCGAAGGCGCGCCGTTCATCAAGAAGCACATGATTCGACGCACCCAGCACGCTTTCGACGATTTCGCCGGCGGTGGGACCGATGCCGCGCGCAACCGCCGCATTCTGGGACTGTCATAAGCCTGACAAAACAGGCACTGGGGGAGGAGACAGAGTGTCGAACACGGCCGTGCCGGCCACGGGCTATAATCGTGGTGCGCTGTTCTGGATTTGCGTGCTGGCGCTGTTCACCGCAGCCATCGCCAACGCCATGCGCATCGGCGCGTCCGGAGCGATCCAGGCCGGTATTTTCGACAAGTTCGACTCGGCGCATTCGGCGCAGCTGATCGGCGCAGCACTTGGCGCGGCATTCTCCGGCTTCGCCATCTCGCTGCTGGTGGTCAGTCCGCTGCTCGATGTGTTCGGCGCCAAGCGCGTGCTGCTGTTCGCCTCGTTCTGCTATGTGGCGGGATCGCTGCTGATCTGCCTCGCGCCGACTTTGGCGCATTCTGCCGCGGTGGCCGGTAGCCTGGTGTGGTGGGGCATGGGTCTCACCGGTCTTGCCTGGGGCTGCACCGAAGGCTCAATTAATCCAGTGGTCGCGGTGCTGTTCCCGGACAACAAGATCGGCCGCCTCTCCATGTTGCATGCCTGGTGGCCAGGCGGCCTCATCGTCGGTGGACTGTTGAGTGCGTTGCTGTTTCCGCGGCTGAACCTCAGCTGGCAGGTGCAGATTGCCTTGATCGCGGTGCCCGGACTGCTGCTCGGCCTGTGGGCGGCAGTGCAGACATTTCCGAAGACCAGCGTGGCCGGCACGCGCGCGGAATTCCGCGACATGATCCTGGAACCGTTCCGTCATCCCACCTTCTGGATATTCTTCGTGATCATGCTGTTCACATCGTCGACCGAGCTGGCGCCGGGGTCGTGGGTCGATGTCACGCTGACCCACACGGTGCACATGAAAGGCATTCTGCTGCTCGTGTTCATGTCGGCGGTGATGTTTATTCTGCGCCATTTCGCGGCACCGATCGCGCACCGCTTCTCCGATATCGGCATGCTGTGGCTGTGCACCGTGCCGGCCGCCATCGGCCTCTATCTGTTGAGCGTCGCCAATTCGCCGGTGACGGCGATCATTGCCGCCATCGTGTGGGCATTGGGCGTGTGTTTCATGTGGCCGACCATGCTGGCGGCCGTGGCGCAACGCTATCCGCGCGGCGGATCGTGGACCATCGGGCTCACCGGATTTGCCGGCGCCATGGCGATCCAGTTCGTGCTGCCGATCCTCGGCGCCATCTACGACGACGCCAAGCTCGCGCGCGCCGGCGGCAAGGCGGCGTTCGATGCGGCGGAGAAAGCCGGCGGCACGCACTACGCGGAAATCCTCGCCTACGCCGCGAAGACCTCGTTCCAGACGGTGGCGCTCATTCCGGTCGTGCTGTTCTTCGCCTTCGGCCTGTTGTGGGTGCTCGAGCGGCGCGGACAATTCGGCGGCACGCAAGCAACCCAACCAGCGGAATGAGCATGGCGCCACATCTCGTCATCCTGAGGTGCCCGTCGCGTGCTTCGTGGTTCGGCTGGCGCCTCGCACCTCAGCATGATGCGACAGGCCCCGAAGGATGATGCGAGACTTCGAGCCCGACGTCGTGATCGTCGGCTCCGGCGCGTCGGGCGGCATGACGGCGTATGTGCTCGCCCAAGCCGGAATCAAAGTGCTGATGCTGGAAGCCGGCCGCCATTACGATCCCACTACGGAAACGCCGATGCTGAATTGGGAGCGCGATGCGCCGCTCGCCGGTGTGTCGACTCCCGATAAGCCGTTCGGTTTCTATGACGCGACCGTCGATGGCGGCTGGCAGGTGCCAGGTGAGCCCTACACCATGGCTCCGGGCTCGAAATTCAAATGGTGGCGCGCGCGCATGCTGGGCGGACGCACCAATCATTGGGCGCGCCATGTGCCACGGTTCGGTCCGTACGATTTCAAGCCCTACAGCCGCGATGGGCTTGGTGTGGACTGGCCGGTCTCGTACGACGATGTCGCCCCGTATTACGACAAGGTCGAGCAGCTCATCGGCGTGCACGGCAAGACGAGCGGACTCGAAAACCAGCCGGGCTCGAATTACTTCCTGCCGCCGCCGAAGCCCCGCGTGCCGGAGCTGCTCTATGCCGCCGCCGCCAAAAGCCTGAACATCCCATGCGTGGAGTCGCCGCGCGCCATCCTCACGCGCGACATGCCGCATCCGCATGCGCCGCGCAGCAAATGCTTCTTCGCCAGTCCTTGCGGTCGCGGCTGCTCGATCGGCGCCGCCTTCCAGACGCCGACCTCGCTGCTGCCGATGGCGATGGGCACCGGAAACTTGCGCATCGTCACCGACGCGATGGTGCACACGGTGAAGACCGACAGAGACGGCCGCGCCACCGGCGTGCTCTATTTCGACAAGAAAACCGGCCGGGAGCATTTCGCCAAAGCCCGCGTGGTGGTGCTGGCAGCCAGCGCCTGCGAAAGCGCGCGGCTGCTGCTCAATTCCGGCATCGGCAATTCGAGCGGGCAGGTCGGCCGCAATCTGATGGATTCCACCGGCACCGATCTGGCGGCGCACGTGCCGGCGCTGGAAGGCCGCCCACGCTACAACGAGGACGGCAATTCGCAGGAACACCTGTTCATCCCATGGTGGCTGTACAAGGAGCAGAAGGCGGGCCTGCTCGATTTCCCGCGCGGCTATCATTTCGAGATCGGCGGCGGTTTCGACATGCCAGACGGCGATTTCGGCCTCGGCGGCAACGAGGATGGCTATGGCGCCAAGCTGAAAGAAGATGCGCGGCGCTATTACGGCGCGGTGGTGTGGATCTCGCTGCGCGGCGAGATGATCCCGAATGCCAACTCGTATTGTGAGATCGATCCCACCGTGAAGGACCGCTACGGTATTCCCGTGCTGCGCTTCCACTGGAAATGGTCGGATCACGAGATCCGCCAGATCGCGCACGGCCAGAAAACGGCGCGTGCGCTGTTCGACAAGATGGGCGCGCGCGTGCTGACGCCGGACAAGCCACCGGAGCAGGCGATCGCGGATGGCGGCGTCATCATCCACGAAGTCGGCACCACGCGCATGGGCGACAAGCCGTCGAATTCGGTGGTGAACCAGTATTGCCAAAGCTGGGATGTGCCGAACCTGTTCGTCGTCGATGGCGGCGTGATGGCGTCGCAGGCGCACAAGAACCCTACGCTCACCATCCTGGCGCTGTCGTGGCGCGGCACCGATCGCATGGTCGAGCAGATGCGGAAGCACGAGATATGAGCGGCAGCGAACTTTCCCGGCGTCAGACGATGGCGTGGATGCTGGCGGCGTCGGCGGCACTGGCGACCGGCCCGCACGCAAAGATCGCGCGCGCCGCAACCGGGCCTGTGCCCGCGGCGCAAGGCTATGGCACCGATCCCAATCTGATGCAGCCGAAGGCGCCATGGCCGCTGACCCTGTCGCCGGCGCAGCGCGAGGAAATCCGCATCGCCGCCGATCTCATCATTCCGGGGGACGAACATTCTCCATCGGCCGGCTCGCTGCACATCGATTCCTTCATCGACGAATGGGTGAGCGCGCCTTATCCACGCCAGCAGGCGGACGCAAAGATCGTCCTCGCCGGCCTCGATTGGCTGGATGCGGAATCCAAGCGCCGCTTCGGCACCAACTTCGCCGGCGCGACCGATGCGCAGCGCCGGCAGATCTTCGATGACATCGCCTGGCGCGGGAAAGTCGCGGCCGGAACAGGCGAGGGGGCGGAATTCTTCGGCAAATTGCGCCAGCTGGTGATGGCCGGATTCTACACTCTGCCGGAAGGCATCGCCGACATCGGCTACAAGGGCAACTCGCCGATCATGGGCGATTATCCCGGGCCGTCGCCGGAAGCGCTGGCGCATCTGCGCGGCAAGCTGAAGGAACTCGGGCTGCCCGATGTCACAACATGAAACGAGAAGAGAATTGCATCGTGCTGCGAGCGGCGGATAAAGGAAGGGCATGAGCCAGCCTGAAGGTGTTGACCGCCGCGAAGTGATGCGCCGTGCCGTGTATCTCGTCGGCGGCGCTGCGGCGCTGGCGACGTTCGATGCGGGCCACGCTTTCGCCGCCGATGTGCCGGCGCAATTCTTCTCCAAACCGCGGCTCGTGCTGCTCGACGCGATCTGCGCCACCATGATTCCGAAAACCGACACGCCCGGCGCGCACGAGGTCGGCGTGCCGGCGGTCATCGACGGCATGATGACGAACTGGGCGAACGACGGCACGCGCATGCTCGTTCTCGGCGCGCTCGACATGATCGACGCGCAGGCGCAGGCCGAGAAGGGGAAACTGTTCGCCGATCTTTCGCCGACGGATCGCCTCAATGTGCTGAAGCGCTTCGACGCCAGCGCTCTTTCGATGGGCGACAAGGGTTACAGCCAGCTCAAGAACGTCATCCTCACCGGCTATTATCTGTCCGAGCCCGGTGCGACGGTCGAGCTGCGTTATATCCATCAGCCCGGCGCGTGGGAGGCCGACATTCCGTACGCGCAAATCGGCCGGGCGTGGGCGGTCGGATGAGCGACGCACCCGACTTCGATGCCATCGTGGTTGGCTCCGGCATGAGCGGCGGCTGGGTCGCGAAAGAGCTCAGCGAAAAGGGCCTCAAGGTGCTCATCCTGGAGCGTGGGCCGAATATCGTGCACGGAACCGACTACACCGACATGCTGCAGCCCTGGGAAGTGGAGAACCATGGCCGCGTCAACGAAGACGAAGTGGCGCGCGACTACGCCATCCAGAGCCGCTGCTACGCATTCGACACGGCAACGAAACATTTCTGGGTGAAGGACAGCGATCATCCATATCTGATGTCGCCGGAGAAGCCGTTCTACTGGATGCGCGGCTATCATCTGGGCGGCCGCTCGCTGATGTGGGGCCGCCAGACCTATCGCTGGAGCGACATCGACTTCGAAGCGAACCTGAAAGATGGCCACGGTGTCGATTGGCCGATCCGCTATGCCGACATCGCGCCATGGTACGATTATGTCGAGCGCTTCGCCGGCATCTCCGGCAACGCCGAAGGGCTGGCGCAATTGCCGGACGGCCAGTTCCAGCCGCCGATGGATTTCAGCATCGTCGAACAGGAAGTGAAGCAGAAGCTGGAAGCGGCCTATCCCACGCGCAAGATGACCATCGGCCGCTGCGCGCATCTCACCAAACCGACGGATGAGCAGACCGCGCTGGGCCGCATAATCTGCCAGTTCCGCAGCCTGTGCGAGCGCGGCTGCACCTTCGGCGCCTATTTCTCGAGCCTCAGCGCCACCCTTCCCGCCGCCGAGCGCACCGGCAATCTCACCGTGCAGCCGGATTCCATCGTGCACAGCGTGATCTACGATCCGGTGAAGAAGCGCGCGAGCGGCGTACGCGTGATCGATGCCAACACGAAGGCCGGCCGCACCATCACTGCGCGCATGGTGTTCGTGAATGCATCCACCATCTCCACGGCGGCCCTGCTGCTGAATTCGAAATCGGAGGTCTTCCCGAGCGGGCTCGCGAACAGCTCCGATCAGGTCGGTCGCAACCTGATGGATCATGTGAGCGGCATGGGGGCGAGCGGCGACTACCCCGGCCATATCGACCGCTACTATTTCGGCCGCCGCCCCAACGGCACCTATATCCCGCGTTATGCCAACGTGACCGAACCGGCCGATGATTTCGTGCGCGGATTCGGTTTCCAGGGCGGTGCGCTGCGCGGCTCCTGGCAGCGCGGAATCTGGGAACCGGGTGTCGGCGCGAGCCTGAAGGCGAAGCTGCGCAATCCCTCCGGCTGGACCATGCACTTAAGTGGATTCGGCGAAATGCTGCCCGATCCCAACAACCGCGTCACGCTCGACGCCGCGCAAATCGACAAATGGGGCGTGCCGCTCATCCGTATCGATGCGGCGTACGGCCCGAACGAACTCAAGATCGCGGAACGCGCCAACCAGGATGCGAAGGAGATGCTGGAGCGCGCCGGCTGCGTGAATGTCAACGTGCACAAGCGCGACGACGGCAGCCCGGCCGCGCCGCTCGGCTACGGCATTCACGAGATGGGCACGGCGCGCATGGGCCGCGATCCGAAGACATCGGTGCTCAACGAATGGAACCAGACGCACGATGTGCCGAACCTGTTCGTCACCGATGGTGCATGCATGGCATCGTCGGCGTGCCAGAATCCGTCGCTGACCTATATGGCGCTGTCGGCACGCGCGGCGAATCACGCCGTGGAGATTCTCAAACAGGGGGTGATCGCATGAGGGGCGTGGAAGCGTCGCGCCGCGCAGTGCTTGGCGGCGGTGCGGCATTGGCGGCGATGTCTTTGGTGGGAAGGGGGGCCATGGCGGCGGCAAAGAAGGCGGCGATGATCGCCACATCACGTAATCGCAAACCCGGCATCCAGCTCTACACCATCCGCTCGGAGATGCAGAAGGATGTTCCTGGTTCGCTCAAGAAGATGGCCGATGTCGGCTACAAGGAAGTGGAATTCGCCGGCTATTTTGGACATTCGCCGGCGGAGATCCGCAAGATGGTCGCCGATCTCGGGCTTACCGCGCCGAGTTCGCACATCCAGGGCGTCACCTTCATCGACGATCCGCAGCAGACCATCGACGCAGCGCTCGCCGCCGGACACCAGTGGCTGGTGCTGCCGTGGGTGAAGCCGGAGCTACGCACCACCATCGATCAGTGGAAGACCATCGCGGACATTTGCAACAAATTCGCCGTGCACTGCCAAGCGGCGGGCTTGCGCTTCGGCTATCACAACCACGATTTCGAATTTGCCGCGATCGGCGGCGTGCTGCCGTATGACGTGCTGATGCAGAGCACCGATCCTGCGCTCGTGCAGTTCGAACTCGACATGTATTGGGCGAAGAAGGGCGGCCAGGACCTGGTGTCTCTGATGGCGAAGCATCGGGGCCGCATGGTCATGGTGCATGTGAAGGATATGCTGCCGAACGGCGCGATGACGGATGTTGGCCTCGGCACGATTCCCTTCGCGGAGCTTTTGGCCGCGCCGGCGGCCACGCCCATCGAGCACTATTTCGTCGAGAACGACGACACCACGACGCCGTTCGAATCCGCCGCCATCAGCTGCAAGGCGCTGACGCAGATTCTGGCGGGCTTACCTTAAAGATCACCTCCCCTTGTGGGGAGGTCGACGCATTGAGCGAAGCGAAATGTGTCGGGTGGGGGTAAGCAAGGCGCACGGTGCGGACGTACCCCCCACCCCTCACTGCGTTCGCCGACCTCCCCACGCGGGGGAGGTTACTTGTCGTCGCGCAACGCCCATCTTATTCCGCCGGCGATGTGGGCGAGGAACCACGGCTCGGAATACGACCCATTCGTATGGCCCATGCCGGTGTAGAACACGCGGCCGCCTTCGAATTCATGCGTCCACGAAATCGGATAGGGCTTCACGTCCGTCTCGCCGATCGACCACGGCTCGAACTCCACCAGCACATGCAGTTTGTCCGGCGTCCATTGCTTGAAGTGGTACCATTCGTCGACGCGGGCGACCTCGCGCGCCAGCCCGCGCGTCGCGGGATTGTCGGCATCGACGATGCGCACCGTGCCGGTCGGCGTGCCCTTCGGATGATGGTCGAAATAGGCGCCGATCAGGCGCCCGTACCACGGCCAGAAGTAATGCGAATCCGACGCGGCATGAATGCCGACAATCCCGCCGCCATGATGAACGAAACCCATCAGCGCATCGCGCCGCGCGCCGATGAACCATTCGCTCGCCCGATCGTCGTGCTTGGTGGTGTCGCTCAGGAAAACGATGGCGCCGTAGGCCTTGAGCTTGTCCGGCGTGAACACGTCCGGGTCTTCGCTCGCGTCCACGGCATAGCCGTCGCGGGCGCCGAGCTGTTTGATCGCCGCGATGCCGGGTTCGATGGAGGCGTGGCGATAGCCGGTGGTTCGCGAGAACACCAGCACACGCAGCGGAAGTTTCGCATCGGCGCCGGCGCATCCGGCGAGCAGCAACACCGCCGCGGCGCAGAAGAACCGTAGAGGTGTGGAAAGCATCGTAGTCTCCTACACCCTCCCCTTGAGGGAGGGTCGAAAAATGCGAGCGCAGCGCGGAATTTTTCGGGGAGGGGTTAAAGTCGCGGTGGAAATCACCCCTCCCCGAAATTTGCGTCACGATGTTCCGCAAATTTCGACCCTCCCTCAAGGGGAGGGTATTACTTAGAAGCTAATCCAGCTTTAGCCGGCGCACCCAGATGTTGCGGAAGGAATCGCGGCTCTCGGGATTGCCGTGATCCTGGATCTCGAGCGGGAGCTCCGGCGGATGCGGCGTGTAGTGGGCCACTTCGCCGTTCGGCGTCGCCGTCGGCCCCATCAGGATGGTGTGCGCCTGCACCACCACGCCGTTGAAGATCACGG
>DASYBT010000219.1:0-22909 GCA_036500585.1 Rhizomicrobium sp. | reverse complement strand
ACCCGAACATCGCCACCGGCTCGCTCAGCGGGCCCAACCAAAGCATCCTGATCCATGCCACGGGACAGCTGACGGACGCGGCTGAGTTCGGCAACCAGATCATCGCCTACCGCAACGGCGCCCCTGTGCATGTGAAGGACGTTGCCCGAGTCGTCGACAGCGTCGAGAACCGCTACGTCGCCAGTTGGTACAATGGCCAGCGCGCCATCGTGCTGGCGATCCAGCGCCAGCCGGGCTCGAACACCATCGCGGTGGTCGACGCCATCCGCAAGATACTGCCCCGGTTCATGGTACAGTTGCCGGCCTCGCTGTACCTGAACGTGCTTTACGACCGCAGCGCCTCGATCCGCGCCTCGGTATCCGATGTGCAGACGACCCTGATCCTCGCCGCGCTGCTCGTGGTAGCGGTCATCTTTGTCTTCCTGCGCACCTTGCGCGCCACATTGATTCCATCGCTGGCCTTGCCCATTGCCGTGATCGGCACGTTCGCCGGAATGTCGTTCCTCGGCTACAACCTCGACAACCTCTCGCTCATGGCGCTGACACTCTCCGTTGGCTTCGTCGTCGACGATGCCATCGTCATGCTCGAGAACATCGTCCGCCACATCGAGGCCGGCGAAGCGCCGTTCGAGGCGGCGCTGAAGGGCGCGCGCGAGATCAGCTTTACCATCATTTCGATGACGGCCTCGCTGGCTGCGGTGTTCATTCCGCTCGTCTTCATGGGCGGCATCGTCGGCCGGTTGCTGCACGAGTTCGCCGTCACCATCGTGCTCGCGATCATCTTCTCCGGTATCGTCTCCGTGACGCTCACGCCGCTGCTGTGCAGCCGGTTTCTCAAGCCGGAGGGCCATGTGCGGCACAATCGGCTGTACGAATGGAGCGAGAACGCCTTCGACCGCATGCACGGGCTCTACGAACGCACGCTGCACTGGAGTGTCGACCACAGGCCCGTGATCTTCCTGGTGTTCCTGGCCAGCGTGATCGCAACGGTCTTCTTCGGCTACATTATGCCGGAGGACTTCTTCCCGTCTTCCGATACCGGCCAGATCTTCGCGCTCACCGAAGCGCAGAACGGCACCTCCTTCGACAAGATGGTGCAGTATCAGCAGCAGGCCGCCGCCATCGTCGCCAAGGACCCGAACATCGACAGTTTCATGTCCGCGGTGGGCTCCGGCGGAGCGAGCACCGCTGTCAACAGCGGGCGCATCTTCGCCAGCCTTAAGGCGAAGTCGCAGCGCGTGCACACCTGCATGATCGGCCATTTCCTCTGCTTCCATGCCATGTCGGCCGATGAAGTGGCGCGCGAGCTTGGCCGCAAGATGCAGAACATTCCCGGCATCAATGTGTATCCGCAGGTGCCGCCGATGATCCGCATCGGCGGACGGCTGACCAAATCGCAGTATCAGTACACGCTGCAGGATCTCAATATGAACGAGCTGCAGACTTATGCGGTGAAGCTGCAGAATGCGCTGGCGGCAACGCCGGGGTTCATCCAGGTGACCAGCGATCTTCAGCTTTCGACGCCGGCGCTGACCGTCACCATCGATCGCGATCGCGCCGGTGCGCTTGGCGTGACGCCGCAGGCCATCGAGACGGCGTTGAGCGCGTCGTTCGGCGGCGGCCAGATCTCCTACATCTACGCGGCGTCCGATACCTACGAGGTAATCCTCGAGCTGTTGCCGCGCTATCAGCAGCATCCGGCCGATCTGTCGCGCATCTACGTCACCGGCACGACGACGACGAACAGTCCGAACGGGCCAACCACGCAGCAGACCTTGGTGCCGCTCACCGCGGTGACAAAAACCACCAGCAGCACCATGCCGCTGAGCGTGAATCACCAGGGCCAGCTTCCCTCGGCCACCATCTCGTTCGACATGGCGCCCGGCTACGCGCTCAGCGATGCCGAATCGGCCGTGACGCGCATCTCCAAGCAGATCGGCATGCCGGTAACGGTGCAGGGCGGCTTCGAGGGCTCGGCGCAGGCGTTCCAGAGCTCGACCGGCAACATGGCCGAACTGCTGCTGATCGCGATCATCGTGGTCTATATCGTGCTGGGCATTCTGTACGAGAGCTTCATCCACCCGCTGACAATTCTGTCGGGACTACCTTCCGCCGCGGTCGGCGCGCTGATCACGCTTTATCTCTTCCATCAGTTCTTCAAGATCGGGCTGATCCATACCGACGTGACGCTCAGCTTCTACGCGTTTGTCGGTATGGTGATGCTGATTGGCATCGTGAAGAAGAACGCCATCATGATGATCGACTTTGCGCTCCATCGCGAGCGCGGCGAAGGCATCGATCCCAAGGACGCCATCGTGGAAGCCGCCCTCATCCGCTTCCGCCCGATCATGATGACGACGATGGCCGCATTGATGGGCACGCTTCCGATCGCCATCGGTTGGGGCGAGGGCGGCGAGACGCGACGGCCGCTCGGTCTTGCGGTGGTTGGCGGATTGATCCTGTCGCAGCTGCTGACACTTTACATCACGCCGGTGCTTTACATCTATCTCGACCGGCTCGGCTCGCGCGTGCGCCACTGGCGCGGCCGCGGCCGCCACATCGCCCAACCGGCGGAGTGAACGCAAAACCATACCTCCCCCTCTGTGGGGAGGTCGAATGCTTGAGCGAAGCGAAAGCATTCGGGTGGGGGGCCGGTGGTTGTTTCACCTGCAGACCCCCACCCGAAATTCGCTCGCGCTGCTTGCGAATTTCGACCTCCCCACAAAGGGGGAGGTACGGGTGTCAACGATCCGTGGTGATGCGATCGATCTCCGCAAGATCGTCGGACGACCACGACCAGCTCGCCGCCTGCACGTTCTGCTCGACCTGGTCGGGCTTGGTCGCGCCGGCGATGACGCTCGAAACGACTTTCCGCGATGCCAGCCAGCTGAACGCCAGCTCCAGCATGGAATGGCCGCGGGCTTCGCAGAATGCGCGCAGCTTCTCGACGATGGCCCAATTCTTCTCCGTCATGTAGCGGTCGGCGAGACGCGTCATCACCGCCATGCGCGTGCCGGAGGGAATGTCCTCGCCGCGCCGGTACTTGCCGGTAAGCAGACCGCTCGCCAGCGGGAAATAGGGCAGCAAACCCATGTGCTCGGCCTCGAGCGCCGGGATCAGCTCGCGTTCGATGTCGCGGACCAGCAGGCTGTATTCATCCTGCGCGCAGACGAAGCCGGCCAGTCTCTTCTCGCGTGACAGGCGCGCCGCTTCCTTCACCTGCGCGGCCGGCATGTTGGAGCAGCCGATGTGGCGAACCTTCCCGGAGCGCACCAGCTCATCGAGCGCGCCAAGCGTTTCCTCGAGCGGCGTTTCGGGATCCGGTGTGTGCAGCTGATAGAGATCGATCCAGTCGGTCTTCAGGCGCGAAAGGCTCGCCTCCACCGCTTCCAGGATGTAGCGCCGCGACGCGCCCTTCTTCTTTCCTTCGTCATCCATCGCCATGCCGAACTTCGTGGCGAGCACGATGTGCTTGCGCCGCGGCCCCAGAATTTCGCCCAGTTGCTCCTCAGAGCCGCCGCGCTTGCCGTAAACGTCGGCGGTATCGAACAAGGTGATGCCGAGATCGAGCGCGCGGTGCACCACTTTGCGCGAGGCTTCGATGTCGAGCATGCCGAAATTGTTGCAGCCGAGGCCCACGACAGACACGCGCAAGCCCGAGCGGCCAAGATTGCGAAGCTCCATGACAGTTCTCCTGATATGGGCGCGATTGTAGCTCCGGCGCTGCGCAGAGTCTGCCCTCTCCCGCTGTGAACGCGGGCAATGGCCCAGGACGTGATTGGCTCAAGCGGAATCAATTTTCGCACCCTCCCCTTGAGGGAGGGTCGAAAAATCTGAAGCGCTGCGCGCTCAACCAGTGCAGCGACAGCGCAAATAAGCGCGAAGATTTTTCGGGGAGGGGTAGCTCAACGAACATCACCCCTCCCCGAAATTTGCTTCGCGTACGCTCGCGAATTTCGACGCTCCCTCAAGGGGAGGGTTCGGTTCGGAAAGCGCCGCCAGCCATTTCACTTGTGCGGAAGAAACGAAAAGGGCGCCGGTTTCCCGGCGCCCTTGGAACGGAACGCTTGCGCTTCTCTCTCAGAAGTGAATACCGGCGGTCACACCGAACGTCCGCGGATCGCCGAGGAACGCGTTGGTGTAGAGGCCGGATGTCGAGCTTGTCAGGTATTCGCCGGTGATGTTGTTGCTGTTGGCGAAGTTCTTCATCCACGCCGTGACATACCAGCGGGTATCCGGCGCGTTGAGCGTGACCTGCGCGTTGCCGACGCCCCAGGATTTGATCTTGTCCGACGGGTCGTTGAAGATCCGCGCGTACATGCTCGTCTGCCAGTAGTAGTCGACCCGCGGCACGACCGTGTAGTCGCCCATGTGGAAGGTGTACTGCGCGCCGATGCTGATGGTGAGGTCCGGCGTGTTCTGCAGCTGATTGCCGCTGAGATTGTCGTAAGCACCGGATGCCGTGCCCTGGCCTGTCGGATCGACGCGGCTATATCCGAAAGGATTGAGCAGCGCTTCCGGAAGCGCAGCGCACGATCCGTAGTTCGTGTGCGGCACGCCGGCCTTGGCGATCGCACTGGAGCCGCCGGGCGGATCGAAAAAGACGCCGGTCAGGCCAAATTGCGGATTGGCGGCAAGGTAGCCCTGGAAGTAGGGGTTGTCAGCCGGCGTTACGGTCTGCCCGCCGATCATGTAGATGACGCAGTTCTGGCCGACATTGGACCCCAGCGTCGAATCCTTGATCAACACGACATCGTTGCGGCCATTCGTCGGGTTGCGGTCGTCCACCAGCCGCGAATTCTGGATCGCCGAATGCGTCGTGCCGAAGGACAGGTTGAACTGCAGATCTTCCTGCGGCAGCCAGAAGAATTCGCCTTCCACACCGTACAGTTTGGCGTTGATGTTCTGGTTGACCGAGGTGTTGTTCTCGATCGCGGAGACCTGCAGGCCTTTGTAGTTGTAATACCAGATATCCATATTGGCCTGTAGCGTTCCGCCCAGCAGCGTGTTCTTGGTGCCGAGTTCGTACGCGTCGATGCTTTCTGGGTTGTAGCTCGCCGGCACGCCAAGACCCGGCTCCACGCCGGGATTGAAACCGCCCGCCTTATAGCCGCGTGCATACGACAGGTAGACCAATGTCTGATCGGTGAAGTCGAGCTTCGGCGTCCAGTCGGCAACGGCGCGGCCGGTCACCTTGTTGTACTGCACGGAATTGATCTGCCAGACTTGGGCGCCGGGCTTAGACCCATCGAAGTCTACCTGGCCCTGCTGCACCAAGGTGGCCATCGCTTTGTCTTCGTCGGTCGTGCCGAGTGGGACGAGGCCGCTGAACAATGCAATGCGGCCACGCTGGAACTTCTCGTCTTCCGTCCAGCGCAAACCGACAGTGAATTTCAGCGTATCAGGAATGGCCTGATAGTACGCTTCGCCGAACACGGCCTTCGAATCCAGCGTGTTGAGTTCGCCGTCGTTGTGATAGAAGCCCGGCGCCAATATACAGCCGGTTGTGGCGCAGAACGCAGGATGTGCGCCACCCGGCAGGCCAGGCGATCCGAGCACGCCGCCAAGCACGATCGACGGGTAATCAAGCGTCGGCCCGTTGACGAAGTAATCTCCCGTTGTGTTCTGATGCAGGTAATAGCCTGCCAGCAGGAAATTCAGCGGCCCCTGGAAATTGGAATTGAAACGCAATTCCGTGGACCACTGGCTCGACGTTCCGTTCGACTGGTCGAAGGAGGTCGCCCCCGGCACATAGCCTGCAATATTGCCGCCGGTGAGACCGAGCTTGCCGGTGGCCGATTCCGGCAACTCGCCCGGATGCGACAGGAAGAACGGCGCGTAGTTCGCGGCATAGGCCGGCCCGCCGAACGCATTGAAGAGGTACAGCGCCGTTCCTTCTGCGGTCGCAAGCTTGGTCGGGTCGAAGGTCAATCCGGCAACGTTGTTGTAGCTTTCCTGCGACCACACCGCATTGTGGTCGGCGCCGACAACCAAGGTCGAATCGAGCCACGGTGTGAGGTTCTGCTTCCAGTTCATGGCGTAGAACCCGTCGTTCGCCCGATAGCTCGGATCGAAATCCGTGTAGACCTTCCGCGGATCGGACGGGTTGCACGGATTGCCGGCCTGCAGACACAGCGCCGGAAGCGCGGGCTGCTGCGTAAGATCGTACAGCCCAAGCGAACCCGGAAGTCCGGCGGATTGGAAACCTTGCTGGCTCGACGCGATCGTCGCCAAGGTGGAGTTCAGGTTTACCAGCCCATTCGACAGCGAGTACGGCAGGCATCCGAGCGTGCCCGTCGGATCGCTCGTGCAGTACTGCTTCTGCGCGCGCATGCGGGAATCCCCTTCATGCTCGGCTGCAAAGACGAAATCGATCGTCGTGCGCGTCGACGGTTCCCAGCGGACGCTGCCGCGAACGGCGTATTCGTTGCGGCCGTCGATCTTGTCGCCGTTCGCCACGTTGGTGACGAAGCCGTCGCGATCCGTCCAGTCGCCGGCGATGCGGACGCCGAGTTCGCCCTCGACGATGGGGACGTTCACCATCCCGCGCACGTCCTTGTAATCGTAATTGCCGTAGGTGCCCTCGAGGTTGGTGTGGAACGCGTCGAGGTCGGGCTTGGCGGTGATGATGTTGACCGTGCCGCCGGTCGCGCCGCGGCCATACAGGGTGCTCTGCGGTCCACGCAGCACCGCGATCTGGTCAAGATCGAAGAAGGTCGCTTCCGCCAGCGGTGGCGCGGCGAGGAACACATCGTCGACATGGACGGCGACGCCGGATTCCGCGTCGTAACCGACCGCGGTGATGCCGATGCCGCGGATCTGGAAGTCCGACCCGGTGAAGTTGCCCTTCGTGTAGCTCACGTTGGGCGTGTTGAACTGCAGGTCCTTGAACTGGTTGATCTGGTGGGCCTGGATATCCTGGGCGGTGAAGGCCGTAACCGCGATCGGCACGGTCTGAATGTCTTCCGCCCGCTTTTGCGCGGTGACGACCACCTCTTCGATCTCGGCGAAGGCCGGCGCGGCCAGCGCGGTCGAAAGCAGGAGTGCGGCTGTAATGGCAAGGCCCCGTCCGGGCCGACGGCATGACGACATCTTCTGGCTCCCCGTTTTATTGTCCCGCGTTGACCGCGGGACCCCTCTATCGCAAGCCGCTCCCGACACCGGCAGACTCGCGCAGGCGATGCTGATTGTGTGAAACCTTGTCGTAAGGGGCTTGATCCGGCAAGGAGATTGCCTGACGAACTGTCAATTGGTAACGAATGTCGCACGAAAGTCACACTGCTAGCGCTACCACTCCCGGCTATCCAAGCAGCCGGCGCTCTATGCACTTGAGCTGAAATCAGCAGATTCGGCAGCGGCGCGGAGCGCACTGGCTAGGGCAACCGGTCCAGTATCTTTAGGACAGGGGCTTCGGACTCGCTCCGTTCAGACTTGACGCTACCGCTTCTCGGGGAGAGCCTGTGGCGACGCTGGGGGGCAACCGATTCCTAAGAGATATGATGGGAGCATCTTGCCCGCGCCGGCCGAGTATGGCCCGTGGGGAACAGGCGTGTGATAGCATACGTTCCCGCTCCACGTGGGGGCCTCCCCGCCTTCCCGGAGGCGATCAGGGTTAAGGCCAAGAGCCGGTATCCGGGCGGTGGGTTAAGGCGCAGATGGAAGAACGGTCACCATATATACGAATGGGACTCTCAAGAGGGACACGTTGAACTATATAACCTTAGGGGCAAGCATCAGGGGGCGTTTGACCCCGATACTGGGAAACGGCTGAAAGATGCAGACCCCACGCGAAGAGTGGAGCCGTAGGATGGATTTGAGTTTTGCTTTGGTGGGCTTCGACCGCGAGACGGAAGAATTGGCGGTCGGATATCCAGTTCCCAAAGCGGCCGTCGGTGATGTTCTGAAAATGGTAAACCCGGATCGTAAGCCGATTCACGATTTGGGTGACGACATTCCCGTCACTCCAGCAATGGCCAAGAAAATCGGCGTCTTGATTCACCGGCGTATACCTACGGAAGGACTAGAGTTTTTCGTGGAAGTGTCGGGCCCGCCCCGCGCGCCGCTGACGCATCGCTCACGCGCTGATCACGCCTAAAGGACACTGCTCCCTCAAAATCAGAATCGAAGTTCATTTAGCGCAGCAGACGGCACAGCCGGCGGGCGGCCTCGGCGAAGCGTTCGTAATCCTCGATCTCGTTGTAGATCTGCGCCGAAACCCGCAGATACAAGATATCGCCCGCGGCGCTGACCGGCACCACAAATCCCGCCCGATGCAGGTCCCGCCGCAGCGCGAGCGCCCGGTTCTCGGCATCGGCAAAGTGCCCGAGGCACAGCGCGGCCATGGCGGCGCGCATCTCCGGAGGAGCGGCGGGGGTGGCGTCCAGAGCATTGCACAGCAGATCGGCTGCCTCCGCCGCCAACGCCCTGTTGCGCCGCATCAGCGCATCGCCCCCGAAATGGTCATGGGCGGCTTTGGCGGCGGCGAAGGAGAGCCACGGCGTCGCATCGCGGGTGCCCACCCAGTCGAACGCCGCCGTGTAGCCGGCATCGCTGCCGTGGGAGAGGACGACCGGCAGGGTTTGCGATTGCCGCTCCGGTGCCGTCCACAGAAGCCCGCAGCCGCGCGGCGCGAAGAACCATTTGTGCGCGTTGCCGGTGTACCAGTCGGCACCGATCTCGGTGACATCGAGCGGCACCTGCCCGGGGCCATGCGCGCCATCGACGAACACGGCAATGCCGGCGGCCCGCGCCGTCGCCGCGATGGCCTTGACCGGCAGGACGGTCGCCGTGCGCGAGGTGATGTGATCGATGACGAGGAGCCTGGTGCGGTCGCTGAACGCCGCGGTAACCAGCTCGATGACCTGATCCTCGCTCTCAACGATATCGGGCAGTTCGGCGATCTTCACCCTCGCCTCGCGCCGCGCCGCCCAGATGCGAATCGCTTTCAGCACCGCGCCATAAGCGTGCGAGGTGGTGAGGATCTCGTCGCCGGCCTCGAGCGGAAACGACGCGAACACGGAATTGGCAGCGACCGTGGCGTTCTCGCAGAACACCCAATCGCCCGCGGCGCCGCCGAAGCAGCCGGCGACGTTGCGCGCGCTGTCGCGGATCGCAGCCGGATAGACGTCCTGAAAGAAGCCGGTCGGATCGCGCTCGACCCGGGCGCGCCAGCGCTCCTGCTCGGCGCGAACGCAGAGCGGCAGCGCGCCATAGGAGCCGTGGTTCAGATGCGTGAGCTCCGGCGCAAGCTCGAATTGGGAGAGGACGGTGTGGCCCTGTTCAGGCAGCCGGATTTCCGGGGAAACGTCCGATGGGGAAGAGCTGCTCATCGCGCACAGAGGTGATGGTGGCCAACAGTTCGAACAGATACTGCATCAGATTCGGCAATCCCGTCGCCGAATTCCGTCGCTACGCGTAGTCCGAGCACGCGGACATCGGAGCCGAAGAATCAACGACTTTTGTCGTTGACACATGAATGGCATTCGACATATGTTGATGACACTTCTACAACAGGCTTGGAAATGACAAAGGCTAACGCGGGCTATCTGGGGCAGCATCGTGCCGACTCGATTAAGGGGCGAATCCATAGGGAGTTCGATGAGAACGGGGGGCTATCGGCCGCTTTAGCGCTGGGTGAAAAAATTCGGCGGGAAACCGGAGGCAAAACGCCAAAGGAGAGCACGATCCGATCTTGGGCGAGCTTCTGGAAAAACCACCCGGGATTCCATTCAGGCGCCCACTATCGCGCAGCGCGCCATAGCTTGGACCACGGTCCGGTCGGCGCGGCCGGTGCGAACCAGGCTCCGGAAGGGTTCGCCGAGGAGGCACGCAGTTTTCGCGACAAACATGTTCGCCGAGCTCCTGGCCCGAGCAGAAGGGTTTCGATTCCCGTGGACATCGATGAGGGCCTCCTGATGGAGTCGAAAGCAATGGACATAAACCTGTCGAATTTTCTGGAAGACGAATTGCGCCAGCGTGTGAAGGAGCAGCGCGGACGCCGTTGGGCCGAGGAGAACAAGGCGTTCATCGACTCGTACAACGCGTACATCGAACGCAATGGGGTGTTCGGAGAAGACTTGCTGGATCTCGATGATCCGCCAGTTTGATGTTTTCCGGAATCCGCTTCGCTCAGGGCGGGAAGACCGGCCGTACGTGGTGAGCTTGCAGCATTCGCATCTGGACGATCTCCGGTCGCGTGTCGTCGCGCCTCTCGTCCGTGAGCGCATCATCAAGCCCGGCACACGCCTTACCCCACGTGTGATCGTGCTTGAAGAACCGCTGTATTTCCTGCCGACGGAAATCGTAACCCTATCGACGAGGCACCTTCAGACGCCGGTCGCGAGCCTTGAGGAATATCGGCGCCAAATTGTCGATGCAATCGACATGATGTTTCTCGGCATCTAGCGAAGCCCATGACGGTCCGGCAGTTGCGCCAAGGTGAACCAAACCGGAGAGGGCGGCGTGGCCCTGTTCAGGCAGCCGGGTTTCCGGGGAAACGGCCGATGGGGAAGGGCTGCTCATCGCGCACAAAGGTGATGTAGGCCAACAGTTCGAACAGATACTGCATCAGATTTGCGCAGAAGTGGCGAAGTTCGTCGTTCAGCCGTCCATTCGCGGCCAGCACGATGAACTGGATGACCGCCATGACGAACAGAACCATCAGCACGAAATAGGCGAGAATGCCGAAGCCGAAGGCATAGATCAGGCGGACGAACGGAAATGGCGGATGCGCCGCTTGCGCGGGCGGCGGCACGGCCTGGGCGGTGCCATTGGCGGGATCGGACATGGCGTTCTCCTCCGTTCGCTCTGTCATAGGTAATCAGTCGCCCGCAGCCTTCAACCACTATCGACCGGCTTGGGGACGCGGGCAATCCCCCGGAAGCGCAGGCGATCGACCGGACCGGCAAGCAGGAGGCCGGCGAAATAGCCGCCCAGATGGGCCTGCCAGGCGACCTCCTGGACCGGCCTGCCGGTCCCAAGTCCCGTCACGCCAGCCACGATGTTGATGCCGATCCACACGGCCGACCATGTGGCCACCTGCGGCGACAACAGCGGCGCGAGCCTGCCGTCCGGCGTCGCCCCCATCATGCGGAAGGCGACCGCCATCAGGCCGGACACCGCGGCGGAGGCACCGACCAGCGGCGCCGGCGAGCCCCAGTTCAGCGCCAGATGCGCGGCTGCTCCGGCGATGCCGCACAGCACGAACAGCAGGAGGAACAGCCACGTCCCGTAGCGGCGCGCGACAACCGCGCCGAACGGCAGCAGCCAGATGCAGTTTACCAGCACATGCATCCAGCCGCCGTGCAGCAGCATGTAGGTGAAGAACGGCCCCGCCCTCTCCAGCACATTGCCGCCATTCAGATGATGCGCGGCGAGGAAGGCGTGCGAGTAGCGCGCCGGCACCAGGCCGTAGAGATAGAAGATCTCCTCCGACCGCGCCGGAATCACCAGCTGAAGCACCGCTTCGATCGCGACGAGAAGCGCGATCACTGCGATGACAATGCCCGGTGCACGCAGGAAAGGCTGGCGGCCGGATGGTTGATAGAAGTGGGCCATCGCCCTGATCTATGCCGCGACTTCCGCTCCGGCAACATGGTTGATGCGCCGATTGCGGCCATTCCCGAAACAGGACGATCGCGGCGCCGGCGCACTGCCCACGTGAATTGACCGTCCGGTTGCAGGAACCTGTCTTCGTTTGGAACAGGTTTGCCGCCCGAGTGGTCAGCCGCGGTGGCATGTCCATTGCTCACAGCCTTGTGCGGTCAAGAAAGACAAGGCCATGACGCATACCCGGATGATCATGACAGCCTGCATCCTTGCAGGACTTGCGGCGAGCGGAGCCGCACGCGCCGGTGAAGGCAGCAGCTCCTCCGACTACAACTCGCCCTTCGGCATGAATGCGGCGCAGGAGAACCAGGCCGCCGATCCGTCGCTGCGCGACGCCAATGGCAATCTCGCCGTCGTCAACGGCGTGTTCACCAGCTCGAACATGAGCCAGGCGAGCATGCAGTCGATGAGTTCGCTGGGCGCCGTCGGCAGCGGCAGCACGCTCAACACCGGCGGAGTCGGAATGGGCGGACCGGGAATGATCAGCCAGGCGCAGGCGATCGGCAATTCGCTGAACGTCGTCACCGTCGGCAGCAACAACACCGTCATCGTGAATTCGCATCAGACGAACAACGGTGACCAGAACGCCAACGTCAATGTCGACGGCGGCAATTGAACAAACGGAAACAAAGGGAACCCATCCCATGACTTCGCGCGGACGCCGTTACCTCACCAAACCGCTGATCCTTGTGATCGCGCTGGTCGGATTGTCGGGATGCATCAGCACCGAGCCGGACGACACCGGCCGCTATGCAGCCCCCATCGGCGGCTCGCCGGTGATCGCCAATGAGACGCCCTACTCGGATGCGCTGCGCTGCATGGGGCAGTACACGGCGCGCCGGCCCGTGCGGGTCGCGGTGGGCCAGATCGCCGACTACACCGGCAAGGCCGAATCCGACAGCAGCGGCCGCAAGATCACGGCCGGCGGCGCGCTGATGGCGATGTCGGCGCTGGCCAAGGCCGGCGTCCCGCTGGTCGAGCGCTACGACACATCGGTCGCCGAGCTCGAGCTGAAATACGCCAACAACAAGCTGATCGGCGACGACAAGGAAGGGCCGCACGGCGGCGACTACCGCAAGATCTATGCAGGCTCGATTCCCGGCTCCGACTACTACCTCGTCGGCGGCATCACCGAGCTCAACTTCAACATCCGCTCCACCGGCGTGAACGCCGATGGCGGCCAGACCTCCACCGACGGCGTCAAAGGCACCGGCGGCATCAACAGCTATGTGATGAATGTCGGCCTCGACCTTCGCCTGGTCGACACCAACACGCTCGAAGTTGTGGACGTCACGTCCTACCAGAAGCAGATCATCGGCCGGCAGATTCAGGCCGGCGTGTTCGACTTCCTCGGCCACACCTTCCTCGATGCCAGCGCCGGCGAAAGCGCGCTGGAGCCGATCCAGCTGGCGGTCCGCTCAGTCATCGAGCGCGCCGTGCTCGAGATGGTGTCGCGGCTCTACAAGGCCCCGCCGGGCGGATGCGCCTCGATCATCGGAACGTCTGCCGACCCACTGGCCGGTCCCGACGATCCGCCGCCGCCGGCAGCCCAGCCCGTCATCGCGCGCATGACAGCCACGGTTCCGCAGACGCCCACTTCACCGCCGGCACAGCCGAAACCGGCCAAACAGGAGAGACCCTATGTTTCGCAACCTCAGCAGAGTCCTTATCGCTACTACAGCACTGGCGATGCTGCCTCTGAGCCAGAGCTTCGCCGACGGATCGACTGACGACAGCAACATCGTCAACAACCAGAACACCGACTCCGATTCCATCTCGCATGTGAATCTCGATGTCGGCCAGATCTGGGGCGATGTAAACGGCCAGTCGGTCGCCGGCGGCAATTCGCTCGATGTGACGACGATGAACAACACGACCGTGACCAACACGCAGTACACCAACGCCGGTTCGATCGCGGCGGACATGAACGCCCAGGTCAATGGGATCGGCGGCGATGCGGATCTGTCGGCGCAGGCGTTCTGCAACTCGGCCAGCGTGTCGACCGATCCGACCTCGAGCCAGGTGTACAGTTCGCAGGAGTGCCACGCGTCCGATCCGTCCGCGGTGCTGAATGCGCAGGTGGCCGACATCGGCGGCAATGCCAACCTGTCGTCTTCCGCAATCGGCAACAGCTTCGAGGAAGACACCAACGCGCCGAACGCGCAGGTTCAGAACTACCAGCTCAATGACTCGAACCTGAACTCCACGGTCAATGCGAATGTGTGGGGCGCCAAAGGCAGCGTGAACATCCAGGGTGCCGCCATCGGCAACTCCGCCCAGATCATCCACTACGGAAATTGATCCGCGCCGGCATCTTCCCGGGACATTCCGGAAGATGCCGAAAGGGGGAGGGCTCACACCCTCCCCCTTTTTTTTTCAGCATACTTGAACGGCCCAAAAGCGCGCCGGCGTTCGCCTACTTCTGCGCGATGTGTTGAGCCGCCTTGATCAGGTGCAACGCCTGCTGGGTCAACCGCCGGCTGGTCGCCGCCGCGGGATGCGCGGATGAGGCCGGTGCGCTGACGCTGCCGTTGAGAACCGTCTTCATGGTTGTCGCAAGCGTGTCGCGGGTGCTGGTGAGTTGGGCCATCGCCTTCAGGTAGCCCTTGTAGGTCTGGTTGTCGGACGTGACTGCCTGGTTCGACAGCACCAGAGTGCTCATTCCCAAGGCGCCAAGCGGTGCATTGAGCTGCTTGTAGGCCGTGGCAAGCGAGACATAGTCGTCAGCCGGCAGCGGCAAGGGCTGCGGCAGCACATCCGGCATCACGTCCTCGACGAGGATACGGCCGTCGTGGATGTAATCGTCCGTCAGTCCGAGCAGCGCCAGGATTGTGGGACGGACGTCGGTGTGATCGGAGAAGACGCTGTCGTCACGCCCCAGAGTCTTGACGCCAGGCCCAGCCATCGCCAGCCAGGCGCGGGTGATGTCTTGCTGATAGTCGCCGTGATTCCACGCAAAGCTCGGATTGACGTAGATGCAATCCGTCGGCGGATTCGAACATGGGGTCTCGGAGCCGGTCTGGAAGAAATAATTCTCGTTCCCGAACATCGTGTAGGTCGGCGTCCGATCCGGAGCCGCCGTGACCATGTGCAACAATTTCATCTCGGCCTGGTCGGCGAGCCGTTCCGACAGCTTGTCCGTGTTCCCGGTCATGGGGTTGACGGCCGTCAGTGCATCCATGTCGTGCTCCAGCTTGCGCGTCACCCGGTTGGTCGGTGCCGGATTGCCGTTGATGTAAACGGTCGGCGCGTCGTCGCTGTGCACGGAGAATGGTGTGCTGTTGTTCTGCTCGCTGATCAAGAGCCGGTTGATCACGGCCGTGATCTCGCCCTTCTGGCCGTCGGCGTAGGTGCACGGCACGGTGACGCCGTCGCAGCCGGTAGGCGTCGGCGTGCCGCCGACGAAATGGTCGTTCTCGTCGGGCACGACCACGAACAGGGTGTTGTCCTTGGTGATGCCGTCAGCGGAGAGACGCGAGAAGAATTTCCCGAATGCGTCGTTGTACTGCGCCAGTTGGGCCACATAACCGGCCTCGCCAGGCCCGAACGTGCCGGGACCGCTGCGGTTGTCATGCGCGTCGGCGATGTAGAGATAGACCACCGGAACGCCGGACTCGAGCATGGTGGCGGCGTAACCGAGCGATTGCGTCGCGGTCGGGCTGAACGCGTTGGGGAATCCCGGATGGCCGTATTGGTCGGCGATGACATTGCCGTCGAGGTCCTTCACCGGCCCGCTCGGGGAGATTGCCGGTTGGACGTTGATGTTGCCGAACAGCCCCTTGAAGCCGACATAGCCGCCCGGCTCGTCAGGCAGAGCGTCTTCCGCCGCCCCGTGGGTTTTGCACAGCGCACTACGCCGGGCGCAATGCAGGGCAATACCGAGCCAGTCCGTGGTCGCCTTTTGCCGAGTCGCGGGATTCGTCGAGGCGAGCTCCTTGCGCACCTTCATATCCTGCTTCGAACCGGCCCCGAAAAACGTCGTGACGTCGTCCGGCACCTTTTCGAACTCGATGTTGGCGATCGAGAACGCGCCGACGTCGCAGCCTGCGCGCGTGTAAGGAACCCATGGCGCCGGCGCCGTCTTGCCGTCCTGGTCGAGCATCTGCGGCAGGCCGTCGCCGCCGAGCGCCGTCCAATAGAGGAACGAACTGGAGAATCCGACCGAGCCGTCGGACCGGAAGTAGCCGTAGCTGTTGGCGACGGGAATGCCCATGCGGTCGCCGTAGACGCCGGTTTCCTCGGTGACGATATCGGTTGCGGTGTGCGAGATGAGCGGGGTGTAGTTATTGCCGCTGACGATTCCGTTGCTCTGCAGGAAATTCAGCAGATTTGGCATCTGCTCCATGTCGGACGGCACATTCGGGTTGTCACGGCGAAGGTGGACGTTATCGAACGTGATGTAGACGACGTGCTTGATCTGGCCACCCAGATTGCAGGCGGCTTGCGCACCTCCGGCGGATGCCGCGATCATCGCACCGCCCACGAGTGCGGGCGCCGCCAGACCGGCTAGTTTTCGAAAACGTCTCATTGCTACCCTCATATTCATCTCTCCTAGGAAAGGCCCGTCCCCCCGGCAGATTTGCCGGTGAAGGGATGACAGCGTTGATCCGTCTCCGGTCCGTGGCGGCGAGATGAATTAACGATGAAGTTTTCTATGCAGCAGCGCTTCCCGCCGTCATCTTGCGCAGCATTCGGGCAATACCGAGGAGAGCCGCGCTCCCTCTTTTGTTGTCATTGAACAGGCATCGACGGAGCCATTTACCTCCCCCTTTGTGGGGAGGTCGAAATGCTTTCCTCGCACGGAGTGCGGGGAAAGCATTTCGGGTGGGGGCGGTGCCGCCCGCGAATTGCCTTATACAACGCAAGGCAGGCGGGGCGCCGAATGACACTCAAGGTACAGGCGGCGCGGAGAATAATATTCGCACCCCTAGCGCATGTCACACCGAGATAAAGAGCCGTGCCAAATGGCGCCAACGGCAGAGGAAATCCGATTGCTTCGGTCCGGTATGGGGAACATTCTTAATTACGTCTGCCTAAAGATTTCATGTCCCATTGGCACACTCTAAGGGGTTGGAGGGCCGTGCGCAGAATCGGCATTCCTTTCATGGCGATGCTTGCAGCGGCAGCCCTGCTTGACGGCTGCACCAGAGAACCGACGCACCAAGCTGTCACGCCTAAAGTTCTGAAAAAGACTCAGTCAATCGCGCATGTTCAAAGCACCCCTTTCGAAGACGCTCTCAAGGCTGCGGCTCACGGCGACTTCGTTACAGCTCGTACCATCTGGGAATCGTTGGCGGCTGGCGGTGATAACGGCGCCGCGAATGCGCTTGGTGATATGTACGTTACGGGCCACGGCGTACCGATCAGCATGCCGGAGGCGCTCAGATGGTATCGCAAGGCGGCGGATGCTGGCGACGCGCGAGGAGAGTTCATGCTCGGGCTCGCCCATGACAGCGGCGAAGGAGTCGCTCAGAATTATGGCGAAGCTTTATATTGGTACCGCCGGGCTGCACATCACGGCAGCGCAGTCGCCGAGGAGTATCTTGGTCGGCTGTATGCAAGTGGCCGAGGCGTTGCTCAGGATGATCTTCAAGCGCATATGTGGTTCAACCTAGCCGCCGCGCATGGCGACCAATCCGCCTTAAAAGAGCGAGACGAAATCGAAGCTAGGCTTTCCGCGCCGCAGCTAGAAGAATCGCAAGAAATGGCCCGGCTGTGCACAGAATCTCAATATCGAAAATGTGGCGAAGTTGGACAGTCTTCCGACGCTGCTGGAGAGGTTCCGCTGAAGGATTCAGGCGGCGTATTCAAAATCCCCGTTGTGATAAACGACGCCATTTCGTTGGATTTTATAATCGACAGCGGTGCGTCGGACGTCAACATTCCCGCTGACGTGGCGCTCACGCTCATACGCACGGGAACGATTTCTCCTTCGGATTCGATCGGCAGTCAGACGTACACGATGGCGGACGGATCGACCGCGCCTTCGGAGAGATTCGTAATACATTCGCTAAAGCTTGGATCGATTATCCTGCACGATGTGCCTGCGAGCATAGGTGATCCAAAAGGCGTCCCGTTGCTCGGTCAAAGTTTTTTGTCCCGCTTCAGCTCTTGGTCGATCGACAATGGACGCCACGTGCTCTTGCTCGGGGCCAGCACAGCACAAGTCGCGGCAGCAGAGATTTCGACTTCTCCCATTTCGTCTGCGCCGACACAATCATCTGCCCCTGAACCGCAGATGGTTCCGCAGCAAGCTGCCACATTCGCGGACGCGCATCCTAGCTTTGACTGCGCGCATCCTAAGTACGTTGCGGAGGCGACAATCTGTGCAGACCCTGCGTTGGCGGCATTGGACAATGACTACGCAACGAAATGGACGGCGGTAGCCGTTCCGCTCCGAGCCAAAGGAGCGAACGCGCAATACCTGACGGTCCGAAGCCGCGCACGATCCTTTTTGGCCGAACGCAATGCGTGTGGCGCATCGACCGCCTGCATCTCACAAGCGTATCGATCAATGTTGGACTTCCTCGGCCCGCTTACGAAGAGTCAGCAGTAGCCGGTTTGAGTATGGGTGGCTCACCCTAACTTCGATCGGTGAAGCCGATTTGCTCGCGCTGCTCACGAATTTCGACCTCCCCACAACGGGGCGATGGCCTCCCGCCCAAAGCTCCACCGCCCCCTTGCCTGTTCGTTGTTTGTCTGCAACAGTAGGGCCTGAAGGGAGGCAAGATGCCTGATTCGCCAGCCATAGCCACGGATGGGCGCCCAACAGCCGGCACCGGAGCCGCCACCGCGCGGCCGGACGCGCTGACGTACGCGCTGCATCGGCATCTAGCGGCGCAGACCCGGCTGGTGGAGGACTGCGCCCGCCACGCGGCGGCTCTCGATCCGCGCGGATCCGATGTGTTCATCGATGCGGTGCTGCGGCTTTGCCAAGCCTCGATCCTCACGGCAACCGCCACCGCTGCGGCGGACCGAACATTGTTCACCTTGCCGGTCGCCATCCGCTTGCCGGAATTGCCGTCTCTGCCGGAGCTGGGGGTATCACCCTCTCTGCAACTTCCGAAAACAACCTCCGGCCGAATGCAACACGCGATCAACGGCTTAGCGCACAACGACATCGCATCTGATCACCCCCTCCCCTTGCGGGAGGGGGCGACTTGTCGAGCAAAGCGAGGACAAGTCGGGGGAGGGGTGGATGCTGCACTACCCCCTCCCCCGCATCTTTCGCTTCGCGAACGATGCGCCCCCTCCCGCAAGGGGAGGGGGAAGTCTTTGCGAGCCAAGCCCAAAGGCGGAGCGCCGAAGGGCAACCACAATGCGCTCAAATCCGGCCGCCACACTGCCGCTTCGCGCGAACTCGGCCATGCGCTCGCCGCGTATGTCCGCGCGCTGAAAGCTGCGCTCGCGCCGCTCCTCCGGCGGGAAGCGCGCCGGCCCGAGCGCGTGTTCTATGCCGTTGTCCGACCCGAGCGCTGCTTCGTCCGCACACGGCGCGCCGGGCGAAGCACAGCGCAACGCGTCTTCGCTGCGGCCTTGTTGCCGCAAGCCCCGCCTCTCCCCCTTCCGCAGCGCCCGCTCGCGCGGCATGGTGCGCCCCGTTTGGGCGGGAGGAATTGGGATGTCGGTTGCGGGCGCGGTTGCGGGGCCATCGGTGCGGGAGCTGACGATCCGGGGGTTCATCCTCGGCATCCTCATCACCCTCGTGTTCACCGCGGCCAATGTTTATCTCGGCCTCAAGGTGGGCCTCACCTTCGCCACCTCGATTCCTGCCGCCGTGATCTCGATGGCGGTGCTGTCCGCCTTCAAGGATTCCTCGATCCTAGAAAACAACATCGTGCAGACGGTGGCGAGCGCCGCCGGCACCTTGTCGGCCATCATCTTCGTGCTGCCGGGCCTGCTGATCATCGGCTGGTGGGCGGACTTCCCGTTCTGGACGTCGTTCTGGATCTGCGCTTCGGGCGGCATCCTCGGCGTCTTGTTCACGATCCCCCTGCGCCGCGCCATGGTGACCACTTCCGATCTTCCATACCCGGAAGGCGTCGCCGCCGCGGAGGTTCTCGAGGTCGGCGAAGCGGCGCGCGCCAGCAAGAGCAGCGAATCCCGCGAAGGACTGCTTGCCGTCGTTTATGGCGCCATCGCGTCCGCTGGCCTCGCAGTGATCGCCGCCACAAACATCGCGACGACGGAGTGGCAAAGGTTTTTCAAGGTCGGCCCCAACGCGATCAGTAGCCTCGACATGGGCTTTTCGCTGGCGCTGGTCGGCGCCGGATACCTGGTCGGGCTGTCGGTCGGCATGGCGATGCTGTTCGGATTGCTCATCGCTTGGGCGGGTGCCGTTCCCTATCTCACGGCGCTGCATCCTGCGGCCGCGGGCATGGATATCGCGACATACGCCTCGACCGTGTGGCGCACGCAGGTGCGATTCATCGGCGCCGGCGCCATTGCGGTGGCATCGGTGTGGACCTTGCTGAAGCTGATCGGCCCGGTGGTGAGCGGTGTGGTGTCGACCTTGTCTGCCTCGCGAGCTGCGAAGGGAGCGGCAGCCGACCGCCGGGATATCGACATGTCGCCGGCATGGATCGCGATCATCGCGCTCGCCTGTCTCGTGGTCATCGCATATCTCTTGTACCTCTTCCTTGGACCGACGCCGCTTGCGGGCAACACGCGGGGACTCATCATCGCTGCCGTTCCGTTCATCTTCATCGGCGGATTCCTCATCGCCGCCATATGCGGCTACATGGCGGGACTGATCGGCGCGTCGAATTCGCCCATCTCCGGCGTCGGCATCCTCGCCATCATTTTCTGCTCGCTCGTGTTCCTCGCGGTCGTGCATCCCAACGCCGGCGAACAGAAAGCGCTGGTCGCGTTCGCGCTTTTCGCCACCGCCATCGTGTTCGCCATCGCCACCATCTCGAACAACAATCTGCAGGACCTGAAGACAGGCCAGCTTGTCGGCGCCACGCCGCGCGCTCAGCAATGGGCATTGATCGTCGGCGTCATCGCAGGCGCCGCGGTGATCCCGCCGGTGCTCAATCTTCTCGCGCATGCGTTCGGATTCGCCGGCGCGCCGAATCTGCACACCATCACGGCGAAGCCGCTCGCGGCGCCACAGGCGACCTTGATCTCGGCGCTGGCGCAAGGCGTGATCGGCGGCAATCTCAACTGGAACATGCTCTACACCGGCATGGCGCTTGGCGTCGTGCTCATCGTCATCGACGAGGCACTGGGATTTGCCAAGCTGCTGCGCTTGCCGCCACTGGCGGTCGGCATCGGCATCTATTTGCCGATGAGCGCGACCTTGCCGGTGGTGATCGGCGCGATCATCGGTCACTGGTACGACACGTGGGCGGCACGGCAGCGGAATCCGGAATATTCCAAGCGACTCGCCGTGCTTATCGCATCGGGCATGATCGTGGGGGAGAGTTTGTTCGGCGTGGTCCTCGCCGGTCTCATCGTGGCGTTGTCGAAGGACACGCCGCTCGGCCTTGTCCCGGCTACGTTCGCGTGGACGAACTGGATCGCGCTGGCGCTGTTCGTGATTCTGATCGCGGCGCTTTATGCCTGGATCATGCGCCGCGCCAAGGCCGCACCGCCGGCAGCGCCGGTCGAACCGCTGGAGTCGCAGGACATCGCCGGCCCGCGCTAGCGCAGGCGTTCGGCGAGCGCGAGGATGTGCTGCGCCTGCTTCAGGTGCGGCTGGTCGAGCATGCGGCCGTCGAGCGAAGCCACCCCTTCGCCGGTCTCGAACGCCGCAACGACCTTTTTCGCGTGCTCGACATCGGCGGCGGAGGGCGTGAACGCGGCGTTGATCGTCTCCACCTGCTCGGGATGGATGGCGAGCATGCCGGAGAAGCCTTCGCGTTGCGCCGCCCGCGCCGCGCGTTCGAGGCCGACGATGTCGCGGAAGTTGGCGTGCAAGGTGTCAATGGCAGCGACGCCGGCCGCCTTCGCCGCCATTAGGCACAAGCTACGCACGATTTTGAACGTCAGCAGGAATTCGCCATTTTCGTCGCGGTTGGCGGCGGCGCCCAGCGCGGCAGCCAGATCCTCCGCGCCCCAGGTGATGCCGGCCAGCCGCGGCGGGGGCGAGCGATAGTCCTGCAAGGATAGCACCGCGGTCGGCGTTTCCGTCGCCACCGGCAAGAGTTTTATCCCGCCAATCGGCAAGCCGGTTTCGGTCTCTGCTGTGATCAGATGCGCGTCGACAATGTGGAGCGCCTGCGGGCCATCGGGCTTGGGGATCACCAGCCCCCCGGGCGCGCCCGGCGCCACGGCTTCGACATCGGCCGCGAAGTCGGAGCTGTCAACTGCATTCACCCGAACCCAGATCGATTGCTTATGCCGCCCTTGCAGAAACTCACGCGCCATCGCCCGCGCCTTCGGCCGGTTCGCTGCCGCCACGGAATCCTCCAGATCGAGGATCAGCGCATCGGCGGCGCTGGCGGCTGCCTTCGCCAGCTTCTTCTCGCTGTCGCCCGGAACGAAGAGAAAGGACCGTAGGATCATCTCGACCTATACGGTTGCGCCGACGCCAAACTTATGCGCGGCGGCTGCAAGCTTCTTATCCTTTGCCCAAAGCATCGCACCCGGTGTCAGGCGCGTCGAGACAAGGAGGTGGACATCGACGTAGCCAATCCCGGATCCAAACAGAGCATTGCGGTTGATGAAATCGAGCGCCTCAGCATTGCCTGCCAGAACGACCCTTGGAAGGCTTTGCATCGATCCCAATATCTTGTCGCGACGCTTAAGAAATCCCAGCGCCACCTCCCCAATGATGAACGGATGACAAAGAACTTCGCCCCCATCCAGTAGAGCCTGGAATCTCGGAACGCCGAAGCGCAAATGATCTGCCCACACCGAAGTGTCTACAAGAATCATTGCTTTCCGAATCGGCGGCGAGGTGGGGCTCTAAACCGCGGCTCTGTTCCGCCCAATCTGGCCAGCCGACGAGCAGCTTCGCGCTCGATGAGCGATTGAAATGCCTCCCGCACAAGCGCGGGCGTTTCCTTTATGCCCGTGTATTCCCGCGCCTTTTCCAGCTGCTCGTCATCGATAACCAAGGTGGTTCGCATCATCATCTCCTGTCGCATCAAACGTAGCATCAACTGATGCGGATTTCAATGCAAGCTCAGGTCGGCTTCTTCAGCATCAGCGCCGAGCGCTTGCAGACGGCGACAAGTTCGTCGCGCTGGTTGAAGGCGTGATGCGAGAAGATCACGATGCCGTTCTGCGGCCGCGATTTGCTCTCACGCAACTCCAGCACCTCGCTCTCGATGTGCAAGGTGTCGCCGTGGAACAC
>DASYBT010000218.1:0-28951 GCA_036500585.1 Rhizomicrobium sp. | reverse complement strand
CATGTCAGGCTGGAAGCGGCGATACGAATTCACGTTCGGCGCGAACAGCGCCATCGATTCCGGCATCGCCGCCTGCAATCCGCCGATAGCGTGGAGCAGGATATCGGCGCCTTCTGTCGTGCCGTTGTCGAAGATGTTGCGGCCGTGCGCGTCGAGCAGACTCAGGTGGATGTGCAGCCCATTGCCGGCGCGATCGATGTAGGGCTTGGCCATGAAGGTGGCGTCGAACCCGTTGGCGCGCGCCGCGGCCTTGATGACCTGCTGCAGCAGCACGGCATGATCGGCGGCCAACCGCGCGTCCGACTGATGCTTCAGATTCGCTTCGAACTGGCCCGGCGCGTATTCCTTGCTGGTGGCGCTCATCGGCACGTCCTGCAACGCGGCTGCTTCGGTCAACGCCGAAAGGAATCCGCGGAAGCGATCCAGGTCTTCGATGCCGTAAACGGACGCCGTGCTTTCGCGCGCGCCGGAGCGCGGATCGAGCGGCGGCTGCGGCGCGCCGTGCAAAACGCGCTCGCGATCAATCAGGTAAAACTCGACTTCGAGCGCGCACACCGGCGTCAGCTTGGCGTCGCGGAAACGCTCCAGCACGCGCTCAAGTGTCGAAATGGGCTCGGCCGGATCGGGTTCGCCGGCATCGTCGCGCAAGGTGAGGAACACTTGCGCACGCGGGCTCCCCTCGCACCACACGCGGCGCAGCGTGCCGGGAAGCGGCCACGCGTTACCGTCCGGATCGCCGTCGCCATAGCCGCGGCCGAACGGATTGGTCATCTCGCCGCGCGCGTCCATCAGGTAGATGGAGTGCGGCAGCTGCAGCCCGCAGTCGAACAGCTTGTCTGCCTCACCGACCGGCAGACGCTTGCCGCGGATGGTGCCGCAGAGGTCGACCACGACCGCGTCCATCAGCGCGACGTTCGGGTGCTTCGCCGTGAACGCCGCGAACTCGGCCTCGCTCTCCGGCACGACGGCCGGTCGGGCAAAGGCAGGCGGGAGCGTGGGCTTGTTCATCAGGACACCGGTCGAGCGGGGATAACTTGCGCCGGCCATCATAAAGGGCTGATTAAGCGGGGGAAAGGCAGGTGCCTCCTTGACATGTGTCACTCTTCATCGTAGATGACACATATGGAAAAGACTCAAGTCTATTTGCCGTCAGATGAGCTCGCCGCGCTGCGCAAAGCGTCGGCACGCAGCGGGCGCAGCATTGCAGATCTGATCCGCGAGGCGATCAGAAAGACGATCCTCAAGCCAGAACTCACCGGGCCGGTGGCGATCTGGGACGGCAAGCCCAAGCGCGATTCTACAGAGCACGACAGCATCTATGACGAACACTGATGCGCCACGGCGAGCCTGTATTCGTTGACAGCGGTGCCTGGGTTGCGCTCGCGATTTCTCAAGATTCCCTGCATCTGGCCGCGCGCGAGCAATGGACGATACTGGCCGAAGCAGGTGCGCGCCTCCACACCTCGATCCCGGTCGTCATCGAGACATTCACGTTTCTAGAACGCAATGCAAATCGCGATGTCGCTATCGCGTGGAAGGACTCAATCTATCGGCCCGGAACGGTGAAGCTCCTATCCTGCGAGCTTGGCGATCTGGAGCAATCGTGGACATATTTCGAGCGAAAGGAGTTCCACAAGCTGTCTGCAGTGGACGCAACCAGTTTGGCAATCATGCACCGCGCCGGCATTCGCACGGCCTATGCCTTCGACCGACACTTCGCCCTCGCCGGGTTTCGCTTCGTCGGTTAAGGGGCTTCAGAACTTCTTCAACGCCGCGTCGATGCGGGCGAGGAGAGCGGAGCGGTCCGCAGCGGTGGCGGCGGGGAAGCGTTCGAAGTCATCGTTTAGCCGGACATCGGCGAAGAATTCCGCTCCGTGCTCGTGGAAGTGCAAAAAGGCGCGGCTGTCGCAATAGAACGTGCCGCGCGATTTTTCCTTCAGCCCCGGATCTTTCCCGCAGCTGCCGGAGCAGCTGCTCCAGCCTGTCGAGCGCGTCGGCTCCGGCATGCTTCATGGCGGCAGGAGATCAGGCGCTGGCAGAAACGGCAACGCCGCCACCTGCGCGGCGACGTTGCGGAATTCGGGATTCTGCCGCGTGGCGGGAAGAACCACGCTCACCGTCGTCCCGGGTTCAGCATGGGGGGCATCGATCTGCGCCAGCGCGATGGCGCGCCGCAGCGCCGGCGAATGGCACGAGGCGAGCACCTGCCCCACCGCCTCTTCGCCGGCCCTGACCGGACTGTGCGGTGCCGGCTCCCCCGCTTCGATTTCGAGACCGATGAGAACACGCGTTTCTGCCTCGCGCGCCTTCATCCATGCCCTGCGGCCGATGAAATCGGCATGTCCGGAATCGATCAGCGACTCCAATCCGAGTGTACGCGGAGCCGGCGCGATGGCGTCGCGAGCCAGCGCAGGATCGTAGTCGCGAACCGGCCGCGCGATCCCGGCTTCGAGATCGAGAATATCCATCGCGTCGACTCCCGCCGGCGCGATGCCGAATGCTTCGCCGGCGCGCATCAGGCGATCCCACACGATCGGTGCATCGTCCGGTTTGCACCACAATTCGTAACCGCCATGCTCGCCCCAGCGCGACAAGGTCACGTCAAGACCGCGCCAGAACACCCCGCGGAAGTGCAGCGCCTCTAGCGCGGGATGAATTCCCGCCTCCAGCAGGAGCTTCGCAGCGTATGGGCCGACGATCGCCAGGGCGCCGGACTGCTCGGAGGCATCGCGCACCTGTGCCTTCGCCGCCAATGCGGCGGCCTCGATCCACTCGGGATCCGGCGCCGCCGACACCAGGACGAAATTTTCCCGTCCGTAGCGCGCCACGAGTCCCGTGCCGCGAAGCGCGCCACCCTCGCTCAGCCACAGCGCCTTCAACCCCTGCCCCGGCACGAGCTTTGCCGGATCTTTCGACACCAGCTTCTGCAGCAGGTCGCCGGCTTCCGGGCCTTCGAACACCAGCCGCCAGCGCCACGAGATATCCGCGATGGCGACGCGCAGCCGCGCCGCCAGTGCTTCATCCTGCGCATCGGTGTAATGCGCGGCCAAGGTGAAGCCGTTGCGATTGATCCACGCGTTGTCGCGATTGAACGCCGCGGCGCGGGAATGAAACGGCGTGGCGCGAACGAGCGGCTTCATTCGGTTCGCTCCACGCGCTTGAGGCGGCCGGCAGCAAAATCCGCAAGCACGGCCTGCACGGCGGTGCTCGCCGAGGCGCCGGTGCCGAGCGGCCCCATCGTTGTCGAATTACCGGCGAGATACAGCCCGCTGAGGAACGTCCGCGGCGGCGCCACTGCCAATCCGGGCCGCTGGCCCAGCATCTGATCCGGCGCGATCTCCCCGCCCCAGAGGTCGCCTTCAGAGACGCAGATGGCTTGTTCGATATCCTGCGGCACGATCACCTCGTAGCCGAGCACCGCTTTCGAGAATCCGGGCAATACGGCTTCGATCCCATCCTGCACAATTCTCACCATCTGCTCGCGGCGCGAATGCGACCATGCGCCGTCGAACAGCCGATACGGGATTGAGCCGATTGTTGCGGTGACGGTCGCGCTGCCGAAAGGCGCCAGATCTGGGTCGGAAGCGGAGACAACTCGCAGCATGATGGATGGGGTTTCGGGAATCCGGTCGGAACGCCAGCATTCGGCAGCCTGTTTCATCTTCCCGATGTCGGGCGCGATGAACACCGGGCCGCGCAGAACTTCTGCATCCAGGCGCGGCATTTGCGACAGGGCGAACAGGATGCGCGCCGTGCTGCCGGCGAAGCGAAACGTTTGGGTGCGTGCGGCCACATCCTTCGGCAAGTCCCGCCAGTGGAACAGCGACAGAAATGTGCGGCGAAAATCCAGCGTGGAGATCACCGCCGCGGCATCTAGATCGGTGCCGTCGGCAAGCGACACACCGAGGATGCGTTTGCGGCGGTGGCGCAATTCGCCCACTTCGAGTCCGCAGCGGATTTCCGCGCCGGCATCGCGCGCGGCGGAAGCCAGCGCGTCGCCCAGCCGTTCCAGCCCGCCCCGCACGATACCGGAGCCGCCCAAGCCCGCCGCGAGCAGGCGGAGCGCGGTGCCAGCGGCGAAGGGATCGACGGCGCTACCCGCACTCGCGAGCGCCATCAGATGCGCCGCCGTTGACGCGTGGGAAACATAGTCGCCGATCAATTCGGCCAGCGACGCCATGGCGAAATTCTCTGCCGGCCAAGCTTGGGTCCGCTTCCCGCCGCGTCTGTGCCACCAACGCTGGCGGCTGGCATCGCTCAGCGCGCGAGCGCGAACTTCTTCAGCCGTTTGCGCCACGAGTGACGCGAGAGCTCCGGCTGGCGAATTGCCGCCATGGCGAAGGACACTTTGACGCTCCGGCCACAGCGCGGCCGACGCCGGCGCCGGTTGGAAGACGGCGCCGCGGCGCGAGAGGTCGAGCGCCCAGTGAAGCTCCGCTGGAATGGGTGCAATCTCGTCGGCAAAGGGCGAGGCGCGGAAGCCGGGATGGAATTCGCGGGTGGTGCAGCGGCCGCCGGGCCGTTCGTTGCGTTCGAGAACGATGGCGCGAAGGCGTGCGCGCCCCAGCAGCGCGGCGGCGATCAAGCCCTCCGCGCCGCCGCCGATGATCGCAACATCGTAGCGCAAGATCGTCCTCGTCGGCCGGGGTGCCCGATGTGTCGCCCGAGCACGGCACGATAACGACGAAATACCAAGGGCGGAAATGACTTGCGCGAGTCACTTCCACCCTTGGTTAATCTTGCCGCGGAGTTCCCTTCTTGGCGAACGCCTGACGGCGCTTCGCTTTTGGCGAACGCCTGACGGCGCTTCGCTTTTGGCGAACCCCTGACGGCGCTTCGCTCTTGGCGAACGCCTGACGGCGCTTCGCTAGAGAACGCCGCGCTTGTGCTCGCCGATGACGATGCGGCCGGGATTGAAGGCCGCCTTGAACACCGAAAGCGCCTTGCGCGGTTCGGCATCGCCGCACATGAACACATCGAACGCCGCATAGCCCTTCTCCGGCCAGGTGTGGACGGAGATGTGACTCTCCGCCAGCACCGCCACGCCGGAAATTCCGCCGCCTTCGGTGAAGGTGTGGAGATGGATGTGCAGCAAGGTGGCGCCGGCCGCGTGCACGGCATCGACGAGCGCCTGCTCGATGCGATTGCGATCATCGAGGCCTTCGGCTTCCCAAAGGTCGATGATCAAGTGACTGCCCGCAAAGGTCAGTCCGTTGCGGGTGATGAAGTGATCCTTCGGTTCCGTAACCGGTTGAGGAAAAATCGCGGCGGGCTTCTGAGAGGTCCGGACGCGTGGCGCCCTCGCTTCCTTATTCGCCGTCACCAGAGCTAGTTTAGCCATTTCGGGCACCTACCCTTCTGTAAGGTTGACACCTGCGCCTTGGCCTCACGACTTCCGGACGCGTCTAAGAAGAAAGCGGCCGGAGGAAGTTGATAACTTCCGCCGCGCCGCCTTGTTCCGTCGCCGGAACATTGCGGAATATAGGGACGTTGACCCCCCATGCAAGAAGTTTTGTCGCCCTAACGTCAATTTTCTCTAAGCAGCGCGGCGAGCGTCCAAGGCTCTCCGAGCGCCGCGAGAGGCGCCATGGGCGAGGCTCCCGGCGCGGTAGACACGATTGTGACAGCACCCTAGAAGGCGGCGCCGCTGAGCGTGAATCCCGCCAAAACATTGGAGAAGAGAATGGCTGCGTCGAGCTTCAAGGAGCGTCTTCACAAGGGCTATGCGCAGGCGATGGAGCTTTCGGCCGCGCCGCTCGCCGACGAGAAGAGCCGCTACCAGCGCATTAAAATTTTCGACACTGTGGCCAATGGGCGGGTGTTGACGCTCGACGACATCGTCCAGATCACCACGCGCGACGAGAGCGCCTACGCCGAAATGCTGACACATTTGCCGCTCCTGGAGCATGGCAGCGCCGCGCGCGTGATGATCGTCGGCGGCGGCGACCTCTCCGTCGCCGACGAGGCGCTGAAGCACAAGGGCGTGAAAGAGGTCGTGCTGGTCGACATCGACGACCGCGTGGTGGAGCTGTGCCGCGAGCACTTCGCCGAGATCAACGCGAAGGCATTCAAGGATAAGCGCCTGAAGATCGAAATCGCCGACGCCTTCGAGTATCTCGGCCGGCCGCAATCGAAGGCGCGCTTCGATCTGATCGTGGCCGACCGGCCGGATCCGGTGGGGCCGGGCAAGGCGCTGTTCGGCGAGACGTTCTATGACCGGGTTCGTAACGCGCTGAAGGCCGGAGGGTTCGCCACGTTCCAGACCGGTGTGCCGTTTTATCAGCCGTGGGAGATCACCGAGGCGCTGGAGGAACTGGCCGAGTTCTTCCCGCAGTCCGGTCTCTATCTGACGGTGGTGCCGACCTACATCGGCGGCTTCATGGCGCTGTCGTGGGCCGGCAAGGGCAAACGTCTCGGCACGCCGGCCGGCATCCGCCGCGCGCGCGCTGCCTACGCCGAGGCGAAGCTGAAGACGGATTACTACAACCCGGATATCCACGCCGCATCGTTCGCGCTTCCGGAATGGATCAAGCGCCTGGTACCTTAGCGAAACATTGTCTGCTTGCCAGGCCAATGCTCGGCCTGCCCAATCATGTCCTGTAAAAAGGGCGAATTTTCCGGAATGCGGATTCCGTAGACTGCTCGAAAGATTTCGTCCAAGGCGCGGACGAACTCCCGCTTTGGAAGCGCGGGATTTCGATGTCTGGCGCCGAGCTGCTTGTACATCAGGACCAGCGACGGCGAATTCTGGACAGTATACGGCGCTTCACCCGCGAGTGGTGGCTGGCGGTACGCGAAATCGACGGTATGAAACCCAAACTGCGAAAAGAAACTTTCCTTCGCGGGTGCGCATTCGATGAACCAGCCCGAAGCAGTTGCGGCATCGCGACGGATCTGCTCCTCCATCTGTGCTAACAGCAGTGGAAAATAGCCTGCGCCGCGCAATGATCCGGTTAACGTCACATAGCCGCCGAAGGCGCTTTCTTTGAAGCAGAAGAACGAAGCCATCCCTTCAACCGGGCCTGTTGCTGTCGAGCGCAGTCCCCACAAGTGATAGCGGAAGGGCAAGGGCTGGATGCAATTGGATAGTAACGAGCGAAATTCAGCGGGATCGAGTTCAGTTGCGCCGCGCGGAAAGGAACGCTCGTAAATCTTCAACGCCTGATCGAGGTCTGCTGCATCGCCGCTGTCAATTTCTGACACAAGGAGGGGCTGTCGAGCGTCTCGCCCGACATAACGATCGAGCGGCGCAATCATGATCATGTCTTTGCCGTCGAGATAATCGGCCATAGCTTTGAATTCAGGCACCGTTTCAGGGTGTTCAATCCGCATCGCCAATTGCATGTACTCGCTAAGCACCAGCTTCAGTCGTTGTGCCGGAATACTGGGCCGATGCTTCAGTTGCTTTGCAATGAGAAGAAGATTTGCTACCGGCTTCTGATCGGACGATAGAGCGGGTTGGATGTATGGAAAATCGAGCCTGCCATAGGCCCACTTATTCCACAAAAGGGCACGCTTGAAGGGATCGAAATTGTCGTCTAGCGAATTGACGGCAAAAGGATCATTCATTTCGGCTACTATGACCGGCTCTTCTTTCCCGCTCCGCCCGGCATCCGCGAGGAATAGTTCTTCTGTCTGATCGAGGAGGGCACGGCCACGGCCCAGACCCCGGGCACCTGGCGTTACCAGGAGGAATTCGATCACGCCGGCGTTGGCCGCGGCGAGATAGTCACCGATCGAGAGACCAATGGGGTTGTCGCCATCGAACATTGCGAGGATGTGGTAATTGCTGCTGCCGTACCATCCGCTGGCTTTGAGCTCCAGGTATCGCTGCATGTTCGCGAGCGACTCCCGCTCGTCAGGATTCGGAAACTCCGGAACGTAGATGTCGTGATACAAACGACGCAGAGCCCCGGCGGAGCCGATATCGATTTCCACAAAGTGCGCGGACACAGTGCTCACCTAAGCTCCTGATCGCCCGTGTAGAAGGGATAATAGGAGGCGAGCTGCTCCGGCAGTGAACAGGCTGAATAGGGGTGATTGTCCGGGTGAATTGCCGGGCTGTAAATTTCGAAGTCCACGATGTCGGTCAGCGACGGATACTTGCCGAGCAAATCGGCGAGCAAATCCCGCAAGGGCGTCTGGTTGTCGCCGGCGTCATACGCTTTCGGCATCCCGCAACCAGAATCATCTATTGCGCACGCATAGGCGAATCGAAGGGGAAATCGCTCCTTCCATTCCGCCTCGTAGCTCTCTACGAGCCGCTGAAGTGAATTTGCTACCTTGTTCGCAAGCTGTCGCTTCAGGAAACCGAGGGTATAGCCTTCTGCGATATTACCGTGCTCGAAAAATGGTAGAAAGCTTCGCCAATCCTGCTGCTTCTTGGGTCCAGCGGCCATGTGGATGGGATTCTTGGTATCAAGAACGATCAATAGCACCCACAGATATGCGGAATAGTAAGTGGTGCGCGCTTGGTTGAGGTCGCCGGCAAGAATTCGCACGGAATGTTCGGGCCGCAGGTCGAGCACCAGGCGTCTACCTTTTTCCGTACTCCACGCGGTATTGAGTGCCGGACTCAATTCGCTTTGTTCGGCCTCTTTCATGATGGCCTCCGCCAGGCGGAGCCGACCACGTGCTGTCGCTCGGAATGCAGCTGCGCCACGCGGCTCGCCGTGCCGAAGCCTTTCCCGTAATCTTTCCAGATCCCCCACGAGGGCGATCGAATTGTTCTCGTCACCGTATCCATATTGGACCGCGCCAATGTCGCCTTTCCACCAATCACATTCCTCGTGGCAGATCGGGATGCTCGGACCCCAAAGTAGCCAACAATCAAACAAAAATGTTTGCAGGCGGCGCAACCCTCCACTCCTGAGTCTAGCGGTGAGTGGATCGTTTGTTGGGTCAACATCCCGGCCGTACGCGTCGATTATCGGCGCCCAATCATCGTCATAGTGGTGCAGGAGGCCGGTCAACAGGAGTAACGGCGCAACAAAGCCATTTCGAACGACGACATCGCATAGAAACTGAAGGTTGTCGGAATCACCGGTGGCCTTCAACGCATCGAAATAGCGCTGGATATCGTCGCGATGCTCATAGATTTGGTTGCAGGTCTGAACTGGGATGGCAAATGGCGCGCCGGCATCGTCTGTAGCAGAGTGGACTTGGGCTTTATTGTCCCAATACAACTTTGGTCGTGGCCCAGTGGAATGAAAGAGATCGTATTCAGTTCTCAGACGAACGGTCTGGTAGAGTCTTGTTGGTCTGCCATAGCGCAACAACCACCAGCGCGTTCGCAACAATAACTGTGCCAACTCGCCGAACGTTCTGAGACGTCCCCCCTTCCCGCGACCCTGCCGCACAGTTCGCAGAAGGCGATAGCTGCGGACGAAAGCGCCCCAGCTTGAGGCCGTGAACAATAGCAAGGTGAGAAGAATAGCGCCTGTCGTCCAAAGTATCGTGGCGTCTTCTAAGAATTTCCAGTCCATACTGGCCCCCAATGAGAGTCACGCGGGGAGCGCGATACTTCCGCGCTCCCATGCTTTCCCCCACGCCGTCGCATTGCAATAGCACGGCACATTGTTTGGCGAAACCGACACTCGGCACGCCTGTCAGACACGCGGAACGCAATGCTCTAGCTGCACAACAGGCACTCGAACACCACGCGGGCGGCTTGCTGCAGCTTCGACAGACGAGCGTCAAGGCTCGCGAAATCGGACTCGCCGGTGGCGCGGGCGAGCAGGGATTTCAGGCCGGGCGCAGCGGCGGCGGCATCGCCGGATGAGCTCAGTGCCACCCGCAAAACCTGCTGCAACGTCTGCTGAATCTGGACAGCTTCGATGAGGTGGCGCGCATCGGCCGGTTCGAGTGCGCCAACCCTTGCGAGCTTGCCGAGCGCGCCGACCGTGCAGACATCCAGCACCGACGCATCGCGCGGCGCTTCGCGCAGCTGCAGGTACTGCGCGATGAATTCGAGATCGACGAGCCCGCCGCGCGCAAACTTCAGATCCCAAGGACTCTTCGCTGGAAACTCCGCTGCGAGCCGCTCGCGCATCTCGCGCACGTCACGCTTCAGGGCTTCCGGATCGCGCGGCGCGGTCAGCGCCGAGCGGATGACGCTTTCGATTTCGTCGCGCAGCGTTTCGCTGCCGCTCAGCACGCGCGCGCGAGTCAGCGCCATCCTCTCCCACGTCCACGCTTCCGCCGCGTGATAGCGGGCGAAAGATACAAGACTCACCGCCACCGGCCCCTTGTTGCCGGTCGGCCTGAGCCGCATGTCGACCTCGTAGAGGCCGCCTTCGGTTGTGTGGGCGGTGAGGGCCGCGATCAGCCGCTGCGCCAGCCGGCCGTAATAGACCGGCACCGGAAGCGGATTGGCGGCATCGGAATGCTCCACGCTGGGCGGCGCATCATAAACGAAGATCAGATCGAGATCGGAGGTTGCCGTCATCTCGCGGCCGCCGAGCTTGCCCATCGCCACGACGGCAAAGTCGCCGCCGGCGATGTGCCCGGCCTGCCGCGCCAATTCTTCCTCGACGGCAGGTATCATGTCCGCGGTCACCGCTTCGGCAATATCGGTGAACGCCGCCCCGGCGGCCGCAGAATCGACGGTGCCCTCGACGACCTGAACGCCGACCCGGAAGTTCGCCTCCCTGGCGAAGCGCCGCGTGGCATCGAGCTTGCCCTCATAATCGTCCGCGGCGGCGAGTTGTGCCGCGAGATTGGCGCGCAGTGACGCGCGGTCCGGCACGCCTCCGATGAAGTCGGGATCGAGCAGCGCGTCGAGCACCTTCGGCGAACTCGCCAGATGATCGGCGAAGCGCGGCGCCGAACCGCAGATATTGGCGATCAGCTGCAGGAGCTGCGGATTGGCAAGCAGCATGGAGAACAGCGACACGCCGGCGGATAGCCGCGAGACGAAGCGATCGAACTGCGCAAACGCGGCATCCGGGTCGGCGCTGGCGGCAAGCGCGTCGAGCAGCGGCGGGATGAGTTTGGTCAGAAGTTCACGAGCGCGCGGGCTGCGGGTGGCGCGGATGCGGCCATGATGCCAGCCGCGGATAGCGTGCGCCACGTGGTGGGCATCGCGGAAGCCGAGGGCCTGCAATGTGGCGAGGGTCTCCGGATCGTCCTCCACGCCGGTGAAGACGAGGCTGCCCGATCGCCCCGACAGATCCGGGGCTCGCTCGAACAGGCGCGCATAGTGCTGCTGAACGGTTTCGAGGCGGCGGCGCACGGCGGCGCTGAAGGTTTCGACGGAGTCGAAGCCCATGAAGCAGGCGAGATGCGCAACGCCTTCTGGCGCATCCGGAATTGTGTGCGTCTGCTGGTCCTCGATCATCTGCAGCCGATGCTCCAGCTTGCGAAGAAATTGATAGGCTCCGGTGAGTTCCGCAGCGGTTTCCTCCGCCACCAGGCCGCGGTCGCGAAGGGCAGCCAGCGCCTCAAGCGTGCGGCGCTCGCGCAAAGCCCGGTTGCGGCCGCCAAGGATCAGCTGCTGCGTCTGCACGAAGAATTCGATCTCGCGAATGCCGCCGCGGCCGAGCTTCACATTGTGTCCGACGACCGCGATTTCGGCATGGCCTTCGTGCGCGTGAATCTGCCGCTTGATCGAATGGATGTCCTCGATGGCCGCGTAATCGAGATTGCGCCGCCAGACGAACGGTTCAATCGCCTTGAGAAATGCTTCGGCGGATAAGGGATCGCCGGCGATGGCGCGCGCCTTGATCATGGCGGCGCGTTCCCAGTTCTGCCCCAGCGACTCGTAATAGGCTTCGGCGGCTTCGGTGGATATCGCCACCTGCGTTGCGCTGGCATCGGGCCTCAGTCTGAGATCGACGCGGAACACGTAGCCGTCGGCGGTGGTCTCGCTCAGCAGCTTCACCAGACCCTTGACGAGATCGACGCACGCCGCGCGGGCATCGCCGCGCTTGCGGAACGGAAACCGCTCGGCGTCGTAGAAGACGACGAGATCGATATCGCTCGAGTAATTGAGTTCGCGCGCGCCGTGCTTGCCCATGGCCAGCACGACGAGACCGGTTTGCCGTTCCAGCTCTTCCGGTGAGAGATGCGCAAACTCCGTGTCGCTTGCGGCCCGCTTCAGCAGCAGACGAATGCCGGCGCGCACACAGGCATCGGCAAAGTCGCTGAGCGCCTGCGTGACGTCCGCCAGAGCCCATTCACCGGAAATATCCGCGAGCGCGATGGCGAGAGCGGCCTGCCGTTTGGTGCGCCGCAACGGCGCCATGGCGTCGGAGGCGGAGCCGCACGTTGCAACGGCGTCGATCGCTTCGACGATGCGATTAAGCGCGGCGCGCGAGCCGGTTTGCAGCAGGCCGGCGAGAAAGACGGATTCGCGGATGGCACTCCGAGCGAGATACGGACTGTTGCCGAACGCCGACGCCAGCAGCGCCGCATGTTCCGCGGCGGCGAATCGTTTCTCCGCCAGCGCCTCGAAGGTCCGCTCGGCGCGCGCGGCATCGGACGGCAGGGGCGGTTGGCAATTCGTGGCTGTCTCGTGCTGAGTCATTGTCCGCAGCTTAGCTGCACCCTCCCCTTGAGGGAGGGTCGAAAAATCTGAGCCCAGCGAAGATTTTTCGGGGAGGGGTGATTCTCATTGATGCACCCCTCCCCGAAATTTGCTTCCCCCGCATCGCGTGCGGGGTCACAAATTTCGACCCTCCCTCAAGGGGAGGGTACGATGCCGGGCACAACCGACGCATCACCGCGCAAACAAAAAGGCCCGCCGCGGACGGCGGGCCTTGGCGCACAGGTGAATGCCGTGCTTCAGCAGCCGGCCGCCTTCTTCAGCTGCGACGACGGCTTGAACTTCAAGCTCTTGGATGCCTTGATCTTGATCGCCTCGCCGGTACGCGGGTTGCGGCCCATACGCGGCGCGCGCTTCGACACGCGGAAGCTGCCGAGCGTGCCGATCTGGTATTTGCCCCCGTTCTTGATCCCCTTCAGGCCGCCCTCCAGCGCGTCGAACACCATCTCGACGGCGCGCTTGGCCTCGGCCTTGCTGATCTTGCCCTGCTTCGCGACTGCGTCGACGAAGTCCGTTTTGCTCATATGTGTTGTCCCTTTCGAATGCAGCAATCGGTGAATCAGGTATAGCGGAGACCGCACCGAATACTACAGAATCCTTGGTATCCGCGACGATGCAGCGATTCGGTCCACAGAAAACCCAATGTTTTCCTGCGATTCAGCGCGATGCCGAGTCCGGGCCGCGAGCGCAGGTTTGCACGTCTGTCACGCAATAACGCGCAGATTTGTGCGAATCAGGCGAATCAGCGCGGCCGCTCGGCAAACACGATGCGGGCGTTTAGCCCGGGATTGTTGTCGAGCAATTCGAACTCCGCATTGTGCAGCCGGGCCGCGGCAGCAACGAGACTCAAGCCGAGACCTGTGCCCGGCGAATTGCGGCTTGCCTCCAGCCGGACAAATCGTTCCACCACGCGCGCGCGATCCTCGCCGGGAATTCCGGGGCCGGTGTCGGACACACTGAGCACCGCGCCGTGCGGTGTCGCCTCCGGCGCGATGGTGACGCGGCCGCCGGCCGGCGTGTACTTGATGGCGTTGTCAACGAGATTGGCGAGCGCCTGCGACAGCAGGTTCCAGTTGCCGTCGATCTCGACAACGCCGGACGGGGCGATCTCAAGCGCAATGCCCTTCTCCTCCGCCACCGGCGCGTAGAGCTCCCACACATCGCGTGCGATTGCAGAGAGATCGAGGGGCGACATGGCGCTGCGCGCCACCCCTGCTTCGGCCTGTGCGATCAGGAGCAGCGCATTGAAGGTGGCGATCAGGCGGTCGGTTTCCTGCACCGCGGATTCGATTTCCGCCGCTTCCGGACTGTCCGGCGGCAATCTCGTGAGCGTGCCCTCGATCCGATTGCGCAGGCGGTTCAGCGGCGTGCGCAGATCGTGCGCCACCGAATCGGTCACCTCGCGCATGCCTTTCATCAGCCGCTCGATGCGGTCGAGCATCTGGTTGAGATTGTCCGCCAGGACGTCGAACTCGTCGCCGGATTTCATGCGCGGCACGCGGCGCGAGAGATCGCCGGCCATGATTTCGCGGCTGGTGTTGTTGATGATGTCGAGACGGGCAAGCAGATTGTTGCTGAGGATGACGCCGCCGATCAGTCCGAGCACCAGCATCAGTGCGACGCTCCACGGCAGAGTGGTGGTGAACAGACGCTCCGTCTCGTAGCGTTCCTTCACGTCGCGGGCGACGAGCAGCTGGAATTCGCCCATCAGCCGCAGCATTCGTCCACGCGCCGGATGCTCTTCCATGCCGCCGCTGACGCGGCGCTCATAGTCGAACCGGACATAGCCCCCGCGGCCCGGCTTGACCTGCGGCCAGGCGTCGAGGTTGCCGGCGAGCGCATGGCCGCGCGGCCCGGCAAGAAGGTAGAGGTTCTGGCTCGCGTGCATCGAACGTTCGTTCAGCACGTCGATCAGCCCGCTCAAGCCCAGGCGCTGGTACTGCTCGGTAAGACCATCGACCTCCGCGTCGATGATCTGATCGGTGTCGGCGTCGAGCGCGCGCTTGGAATTCCAGTAGGTGAACGCGACGAGCGCGGCGGTCGAGACCGCAAAGATGAAGAGATAGGCGAGCACGATGCGGAAGGCGAGCGTGCGGAAAAGGCGAAATCCGGTCACGTCACGCGCGTCCCAGACTATGTATTTCAGCACATAACCTTTCTTTGATGAATGCTAGCGGCGGCGCAGGTTTTTCATTTGCACCCTCCCCTTGAGGGCCGTCTTCGCTGAGGCTTCGCCGGCCGAGTGTGCGCACTCTCGGCCGCCGTAGCTTCTGCGTAGGCAGGAGGGTCGAAAAATCCGAAGCAGGGCGCAGGATTTTTCGGGGAGGGGTCAATTCCACAAGCACTCGTAGCAAGACCCCTCCCCGAAATTTGCTTCGCTTGGCTCGCAAATTTCGACCCTCCCTCAAGGGGAGGGTATGAGCGAGCGACGCGGCGCAAGCAGAAACAGTCTTACGCCTTGGCGCGGATCATGTAACCCGCCCCGCGGATGGTATGCAGCAGAGGCATCTCGAAGCCCTTGTCGATCTTGGCGCGCAGGCGCGAGATGTGGACATCGATGACGTTGGTCTGCGGATCGAAGTGATACTCCCAGACGCTTTCGAGCAGCATGGTGCGGGTGACCACCTGGCCCGCATGGCGCATCAGATATTCCAGCAGGCGGAATTCGCGTGGCTGCAGCTCGATGTTGACGTTGCCCCGCTTGGCGGCCCGCGTCAGCAGGTCGAGCTCGAGATCGCCGACCTGGAGCCGCGTCTTGACCGCTGAAGGATGGCGCCTGCGCATCAGCGCATCGATACGCGCCAGCAACTCCACGAAGGCGTAGGGCTTGGCGAGATAGTCGTCGCCGCCCGCCTTCAGTCCCTTGACCCGGTCGTCGACGTCGGTGAGCGCGCTCAGGAACAGAACCGGCGTCGCGTTGCCGTGCTCGCGCATCTCCTGCACCAACTGCAGCCCATCCATCTTCGGCAGCATCCGGTCGATCACGGCGACGTCGTAGGGACGCGACAGGGCGAGGGTCAGCCCGATCTCGCCATCCGGCGCGTCATCGACGACATGGCCGGCTTCGCGCAGGCCATTGACCAGATAGCGCTGCGCTTCCAGGTCGTCCTCTACCACGAGCATCCGCATTCCCAACTCCTATGCTCTCGCGCGACACGACACTGACGACTCAGGGTGAAAGAGGTCCGCGCCGGTGGCGGCAACGGGGGGGATGGGGCCGCCGCCCCCGGCGCGGGGGCCGGGCAGCGTCGGGACCCCCCGCCGATGCCCGGTACGCTGTTCCTACGTTTGACCGATTTTGAGTGCGACGAAGCGCTCCTGCCCGTTCTGGTCCGCCAGCAGCACGAGGACAGCGGAGCGGCCGGCGGCTTGCGCCTCCGACACGCCGTTCTTGATGTCCTGCGGCGTGTGAACCGGCTTGTTCGCAAGCGACACCACGACGTCACCCGGCTGGATGCCCTTGTCGGCAGCATCGCTGTTGGGATCGACCTTGGTGATCACGACGCCTTGCACCTTGTCGTCGAGATTGAAGGCGTGGCGCACCTCCGGCGTGACGGCGGCAAGTCCGAGGCCCATGGCCTCGGCCGTCGGCACAGACGCACTCGCCTGGCCTTCGTTTTCATCGCCATTGTCATTCGACGCCAGCAGTTTTTCTGGGCGCGAAGCGACGTCGACGTGCAGTTGCTGCTGCTTGCCGTCGCGGACGATGGTGAACGTCGCGGTGTGCCCAGCCTGCAGCGCTGCGACCCGGCGGGTGAGATCGCGCGAATCTTCCACCGCCGTGCCATTGACGGCGAGGATCATGTCGCCCTGGCGGAAGCCGCCCTTGGCGGCCGGGCCGCCTGGGACGACGCTGGCAACCAGTGCGCCCTTGGAGTCCTTCGAGCCGAGGCTTGCCGCGATTTCGGGCGTGACCGGCTGCACCTCCACGCCGAGCCAGCCGCGCGCCACTTTGCCATGCGTCTCCAGCTGCGCCACCACGTCGTGGATGGTGGATGCCGGAATGGCAAAGCCGATGCCGACGCTGCCGCCTGACGGCGAGAAGATCATCGTGTTCATGCCGATGACCTTGCCCTTGATGTCGAAGGTGGGGCCGCCGGAATTGCCGCGGTTGATCGGCGCATCGATCTGGATAAAGTCCGTGTACGGACCATTTCCAATGTCGCGGCCGATCGACGACACGATGCCGGCCGTCACGGTGTTGGAGAGGCCGAACGGATTGCCGACGGCGATGACCCAGTCGCCGACGCGCACCTGGCGGTCGTCGCCGAACTCGACCGTGGGCAGCGGCTTGTCGCTCTTGATCTTGAGCAGCGCCACGTCGGTCGCCGGATCGGTGCCGATGACCTTGGCCGTGAACTCGCGGCCGTCGGGCAGCTTCACCTTGACCGTCTTGGCATTCTCGACGACGTGATTGTTCGTCACGACGAAGCCGGACTTGTCGATGATGAAGCCGGAGCCCATCGCCACCGCCTTGCGCGGAATGTTGAATTGCTTGCCCTGCTGGTTGAAGAAATCGCGGAACGGCTCCGGCAGATCGGCGGGATTGAAGTCGGCGGCGGCATTCACCTCCTGCTCGGCGGTGATCGTCACCACTGCCGGACTGACGCGCTCGACAAGGTCGGCGAAGCTGAACGGGGCGGCGGATTCGATCATCCGCGGCGCGCGCTTTTCAGCGATCTGCACAAGATGGGCACGCGGCGCCGAACTGACGTCAGACACATCCTGGCGCGGGATCAGCGCAAAGGCGCCCAATCCGACAATCAGGATGCCCGCCGCGGTCGCTGCCGCAAGAAGCCGGGAGCGGCCTCTTCTCTGAGGGCTTTGTTTACTTTCGCTGTTCATCACTTGCTCCTTGCACCTGCCGCGGATTGGCTCCCCTCCCGCCAGCGCAGCATCTGTTGTGGCCTTAAGCCTCCCCCCTTACCTGATCCTGTTGCTACCATTAAACGTCCGTAACCTCATCACGACCCATTTGCACGGCGGGGGATGGCGTTTCGGCGAGAAGCCGTCCTCGCGCCCGCCATCCCACAACCCCGGCAATCGCGCCGCCCAGAACCACCAGACCCAGTGGGCCATACCATAATAAATACGTGTCGCGGTCGACGGGAGGCTTCATCAGGATGAAGTCTCCGTAACGGGCCACCAGGTATTTCGTGACCTGGGCATCCGTATCTCCGGCCGCGATGCGCTCGCGGATCAGGCGGCGCAGATCGGCGGCGAGCGGAGCATTCGATTCGTCGAGCGACTCGCCTTGGCAAACCAGACAGCGCATCTGTTTCTGCAGTGCGACCGCGCGCGCCTCGAGCCTCGGGTTGGAAAGCTTCTCGGGCGCCGCCATCGCCCCATGACTCAAACATAGCGCGACAGCCGCGATTGCAAGTGCGCGCGTCATTCCGCCGCCGCATATGCAGATGCTGTTTTTGCAAAGTACACTCTCAATCGTCCCGCGAGACTGGCCAATCCGCCGAGCGCCATAATAGCACCGCCGAACCAGATGAAAGGCGCGAGCGGATTCACATATGCGCGAATGACCCACGCGCCACGATCGCGCTCGTCGCCCAACGCCACATACAGATCCGATAACCCGGTGGTGCGGATTGCGGTTTCCGCGCGCGCCTGACCTTCTGCCGGATAGGAGCGCTTTTCCGGTTGCAAGGTCGCAATGGATTTGCCGCCGCGCGAGACATCGATGTCGGCGCGGCTGGCGAAGTAATTCGGACCTTGCGTGGCAACGACGTCGCGCAAGCGAAGCGCATAGCCCGACAGGTGCATAGTGCTGCCCGGCGCCAACACCTCGGTTGCTTCGGCGCGCCACACCGTGGTGCCGGCGATTCCCATCAAGGTGAGACCGAGTCCTGCATGGGCCAGCGCCGATGCCGCCGCACTCCAGCTAAAGCTGCGCTCGCGGGTGCGGCGCCACGCATCGAGGAGACTCGCGCCGATCAGCCATGCGGCCAGCGCCAGCGCACCAGCGCCGGCGAGGCTGCGCGGCGAGGCAATCGCGAATGCGACAACGCCGACGATCGCGGCAACGCCGAGTGCCGGGGCGAGAACGCGGATCGCTTCGCGAAGATTGCCGCGCCGCCAGGCGAGCCGCGGCCCGAAGGGAACGAGAATGAGGAGAGCGACAGCGACCGGCGCGAAGGTCGTGGCGAAATAGGGCGGCCCGACAGAGATCTTGTGCCCGGTCAGCGCATCGAGTGCCAGCGGATAGATCGTGCCGAGGAAAACGATGGCGGCGGCCGCCGTCAGCAGCACGTTGTTGAGCAGCAGCGCCATCTCGCGGCTGACGGGGTGAAACGCCGTGCCGCCTTCCACCTTCTGGGCGCGCCACGCGAACAAGGTCAGTGCGCTGCCGATGGCAGCGCAGAGGATGATCAGGATGAAAAAGCCGCGGCGAGGATCGTTGGCGAAAGAATGCACCGACGTCAGCACGCCGGAGCGCACCAGGAACGTGCCGACCAGGCTTAACGAGAATCCAATGATCGACAGCAGTAATGTCCAGACGCGGAATGCGCCGGTGCGTTCGGTGGCGAGCGCGGAGTGCAGCAGCGCGGTGGCGACGAGCCACGGCATCAGCGAGGCATTCTCCACCGGGTCCCAAAACCAGAACCCGCCCCAGCCCAAGGTGTAGTAGGCCCACCAGCTGCCGCCGGTGATGCCCACGGTGAGCGCAATCCACGCCGCCAGCATGAAGGGCCGCGCGGCGCGCGCCCATCGCGCATCCGCTTCGCCGGTGATGAGTCCGGCGGCCGCGTAAGCGAACGCCGCGGACAATCCAACATAGCCGGCGTAGAGCATCGGCGGATGGAAGGCGAGGCCGGGATCCTGCAGCAGCGGATTCAATCCGTTGCCTTCGAACGGCGGCGGATCGAGGCGGACGAACGGGTCCGAGGTGAGCAGGATGAAGAGAAGGAAGGCGATGGCAAGCAGGCCCTGCACGCCCAGTGCGGCGCTCGTCATGCGCATCCCCCCGCGCTGTGCAACCGCAATGAAGGCGGAATAAACCGACAGTACCAGCACCCACAGCACCATCGAGCCTTCGTGGTTTCCCCACGCGCCAGTGAGCCGGTAGAGCAGTGGCTTCATCGTGGCAGAATTCTGCTGCACGTCGGCGATGCTGAAATCGGAGGTGACGAAACCGTAGATCAGTGCGCCCATCGCCAGCGCTACGAACACGAACAGCCCGAGTGCGCTCGACCGCGCGATGGCAGCAACGTGGTTGCCATTCGGCCGCGCGCCGATCAAACCGGCCATCGCCTGCACCACCGCCAGCGCGAGCGCGAGGCACAACGCAAGCTGGCCGATCTCACCGGTCATGATCCCGCGCCTTCTTTCCATCGGCCGGCGCGTTTCAGCGCATCGACCACTTCCGGCGGCATGTAGCGCTCGTCGTGCTTGGCCAGCACCTCGCTGGCGCGGAACACGCCGCCATTCTCGAGATCACCGGAGGCAACCACGCCCTGCCCTTCGCGGAAGAGATCGGGCAGCACACCGTCGAACTCGACCGGCACGTTGCGCCGGCCGTCGGTGACCGTGAAGCGCACCTCCGTGCCGGGCCCGCGCTTCACGCTGCCCTTCGCGACCAAACCACCGATGCGGAACGCCACGTGCTCCGGCACATGCTTCGCCTGGATATCCGATGGGCTGTAGAAATAAAGCACATTGTCCTTCAGCGCCGTGATGACCAGCGCCGCACCGCCCGCGCCGGCGACGACGAGAGCTGCGGCAAACCACAGGCGACGGCGTTTCTTGGGACTCATGCTCTCGACAGGTGGGGAGGAAGACCGTGCCGGCCAGTATAGGGAGCCGATCTTGCCTTATCCAAGGCGGCGATGCGCCCCAGTTCCGTCCCAATCGCGGCCGATCCTTCTTCGGATCGGTCGGGGAAATCCATGCGCATTTGGCCTTTGCTTGCCGCGGTTCTGACCGCAGCCTCTCTTTCCGCCTGCCTTCCCGTGACCAGCAAAGTGCCGGCCGGCACGAGCGTCGGGTTCAAAATCGATCCCACTCTGCTCGGAACCTGGATCGTGCGCGACAAGGACGGCGACAAGCCAGCGTACCTGCATTTCGTCGGCAAGGACGACGGCAGCATGATTGCCGTGCTCGTCGAGTCGGCGCATGGCCAGAACCAGGGCGAGCTGGACCTCTACAAGATCGAGGTGGCGCAGCTCGGGCAAAATCATATCGTCAACGCGCAGGAAATCGCACTCGGCAAGGAACCGGCCGGCGAGAATCCGCTGACGAACGCGTACGTCCTGCTGTGCTACCGCGCCGGCAGGCCGGGCCGCATCGCTTTCTATGTGATGGAGGACGCGGGCGTCGCCGCGGCGATCAAGGCGGGCAAGATCGCGGGCCGCGTCGATCCCGGACAGGACGGCGATGTCCACGTCACCGCCGGTGCTGCCGCTCTCGACAAATTCCTGGCAAGCCCGCAGGCATCCGGGCTGTTCAAGAAACCATTGTTCGTGGCGACGAGGATTCAGCTCAGAGGACGCGCCTTCGTACCCTCCCCTTGAGGGAGGGTCGAAATTTGCGAACGTAGTGAGCGAATTTCGGGGAGGGGTCTATTCCACATGGCAGCGGCCTGACCCCTCCCCGAAAAATCTTTCGCGCCTCTTTGCGCTACGGCTTCGCTGCTTCAGCCCTGGGCGATTCAGATTTTTCGACCCTCCCTCAAGGGGAGGGTACGCGCGCGACGTGAATGTCACAGCTCAATGCGGTGAGCGGTGGAGCAGTTCGTGCGTCAGTCCGGTGTCGTAGCGCAGGCCTTCGGGCGTCAACGTGATGCGATGCGGCCAGTCGGCGCGCGCCAGCCCCTTGCGGTCGAGCGCATGCCAGACCTTGTCATTGTAGAGGCCGGAGATGTCCTTCGCCGAAACCGCGGCATCCCCCAGATGCACATGATCGCCATGCGCCTGCGGAAACCGCTCGATGGTAACTTCATCCGGCCCCGGCCCGTTCGACGACGCGCCCGGCACCCGCGCCAGCGCCTGCAGGATCGTCAAAGTGCGCAGCTGCAGCGGATTGAGCTTCAGCGGATTGCGTTTCGGCGGCATGGAATCACCGGATGCAAGGACGCGCAGCCTAGCGCAAACTGGTGGGTGCTCCCAATAGGTCGCGTCCATCCCTATTAGTTGTCGCGGCAGTTCTTGACCAAAATACCACGCCTGCTATATATCACAAGTGAGCTGGACGATCCATTTCGTGAATGCTCTGGCGAAGGGGGAAGTGGATGCGCTTCCGGCCGATTTTCAGATGCGTTTCGGCCACATCACCCGGCTCATTCGCGACTTTGGCCTGCCCAACGTGCATGAGCCGTATGTGAAGCACCTGGAAGGCAAGTTGTGGGAGATGCGGCTGAAGGGACGTGGCGGCATCGGGCGGTCGATTTATGTGGCGGTTTCGGGCCAGCGCGTCATGGTGCTGCGCACATTCGTGAAGAAGACAGAGGCGACGCCGCGCCGCGAGATGGAGATCGCCTTCGCGCGACTGAAGGAGGTACGGGAATGATGATCGATGTCGAGACCTGGCTGAAAAAGAAGCTCAAGGATCCGAAGTTCAAAGCCGAATATGATCGCCTGGAGCCGGAGTTTGCGCTCGCGCGCGAGCTGATCGGGGCCCGCGTGAAGGCAAAGCTGACCCAGGCCCAGGTTGCGCGGCGAATGGGCACATCGCAATCCGCCGTGGCACGGTTGGAAAGCGGGCGGACGCCCTCGCTCGCCTCATTGCGCAAATACGCCAACGCCGTCGGCCGCAAGGTCGAGATCAAGCTGTCCAAGACTGCCTGAGCCGGTGTGGGCGGCGTCTGCCGTCAAGCTGCCGCGGCGGTGGCGGCGCGGCCGCGACGGCGGAGGAATTCGCCCTCGTCGACACTGAACAAGGTCGCCGTCAGCTCGATGGCGAGGGCGAAATACTGTTCCGCGTTCAGGCGCGCTTCGTCGCCGGCGGCACGCATCTCGCGCACCAGATTCTCGTTGTAGCTTTCGAGCGCCACACCGATGGCTTCATCGGCATTCTTCAGCGCCGCGGCGAACGAGGCGGCGGCGGCCAGCTTGCGGCAGCCGGCGATCAACCGGGCATAGCTGAGCGCCCGATCGGACTTCTCCGGATCGGCGGGCTTGCCGAAATCCGGCACGCGCGGGCCGCCCGAATAGCTGCCGGATTTCTGCGTCGGCAGGGCGGCGGCGATTTCCTTCGGCGCGCGCTCCATGAAACCTTCCATCACTTCGGCGACGGCGGCGCGATCCTTGATCAGGCGCTGTCCCCAATTGCCGTCGCGGCGCAGCTCGACTTCCTTCACCATGCCGTTGCTCAAGCCGGTGAAGCCTTCGAGATGGGTGATCAGCGTGTCGGCGTTGAACTGGTTCGGCCGCGCGGCACGGATGACGGCGGCGTGATGCTCGAGCAATCCGAACAGCACCTCGCCGACGAGGCCCATGTCGGTTGCGGCGATCAATGTCTCCTGCGTGTTGCGCGAGATGGTGAGCGGCAGGCGCAGCGCTTCCCACGGATGCTCCAGCCGCTTCATCACCACGAGCGGCAGATAGGCGCCGGCATCGGGTGCGGATTGCAGCGCGCGGTCATACACCTCGCGGAACGTGCGGATGAGATCTTCGGTGAGCGACGGAATGGTTTTCGGCAGGCGGTCTTGCAGCTCGCAGATTTCCCTGGCGGCGGACAGCATCGTCGCCATTTCGAGCGCGTCGTCGATCACGGCATCGCCCCCCAGCGCGATGCGCGCGGCCTTGCGGCCCGGCTCGGTGGCGAGCTTCTCGCGAATGGCGCGCGCGGCAGCCTGCCAGAACTCGGCGGTCTTCTCGCGCATCTCGTCGGTGCGGCCGCCGAGCACCGCCATCTTGACGGCGAGCGAATAGGAATTGAGCGCATCCGGCATCAGCACCTGCGCCAGCCAGTTCCACACCGGATTGATCGAGTTGCGCGGAATCTGTCCCTTGCGTTTCTCGCGCGGCGCATCGTTGACCAGCAGATCCTCGAACGGCCGGCAGAACGCGCGAATGGGCGTGGCGGCGCGCTGTTCGACTTCGGCCTTGCGCAGAACGGGGCGCAAACTGTCGAGGATGAGATCGTGCGGCAGCGCGGTGCCGTTGTTCATGCGGTCGACTTCGATGGCGCGCGCCAGCCGGTTGGCGATGCCATCCGGTAGCGACCCGAGGAACGATCGCAGAATATCGACTTTTTCCTTGGACGCCATTCGAGCCTTCGCGACGCAAACCTCCGGCCGCATGATGGCCGGAAGAGATCAAGCTAAAGCCTTATTGTTAATGGTCTATTGAGAAGCTTTGGGGCCGGCGCTGCTGCCAATGTTTTCGGCCTTATGGCCGCTTCCTTGCGCAAAGCCAGACGTGATGCTAGATGTCTGATGCTTGATGCGAAAAAAGCCCCCCGTGCGAACGACCCTTGCCATCGATGACGACGTGCTTACGGCAGCCAAAGGGCTGGCGCAGCGGCAAAACAAGACCGTAGGAGAAGTCATCTCGGCGCTGGCGCGGCAGTCGCTGCACCCCAAGGAGAGCAAGCGGACGACCCGCAATGGCGTCCCGCTGCTTCCCGGACGGTCAACCGCAAGTCCGGTCACGCCAGAACTGGTGAGCGAGCTTCGCGACGAGCAGCCGTGACGACCGCCCTGCCGGACGTCAACGTGCTCATCGCGCTGATCGATCCTGTGCACGTCCATCACGATGCGGCGCATGATTGGTTCGCGCGCACAGGCAGTCATAGCTGGGCCACGTGCCCGCTCACCGAAAACGGCGTGATCCGGATCGTCAGCCATCCCCGTTATCCGGGAAACCCCGGACCGCCCGGCGCGATCGCGGACTTGCTTGGCCGGCTTTGCGTGCTGCCGGGGCATACGTTCTGGCCCGACGACGTAAGTTTGCTGGATGCAAGCCGCATCGACAATTCGAGGTTGCTCAGTCACACGCAGGTGACAGATACCTATCTGCTGGCGCTGGCGCGCGCGCATCACGGGACGCTTGCGACCTTTGACCGGCGGCTTGTCATTGCTGCTGTGCCAGGCGGTGCTGAGAGTCTGCATGTCATCGGATGAGGCACCACGGGTTGATGCCGACTAAGCGGCGCGCGGCAGAGCCAGGCGGGCCTGGAGGCCGCCAAGTGGACTCTCGGCGAGGTCGAGCGAGCCGCCATACGCGCGTGCGATATCGCGCACGATGGCGAGCCCAAAGCCCGATCCCGGCACCGATTCATCCAGCCGTTCGCCGCGCTGCGCGCCGATGCGCTGGCGCTCCTCCGCCGGCAGGCCCGGGCCGTCGTCATCCACCTGCAGCTCGAACGTGCCAAGACCGCCATTGTGCGCGTGAACCTCGACCTTCGCCCGCGCCCATTTGCAGGCGTTGTCGACGAGATTGCCGGCCAGTTCCTCGAGGTCCTGGCGGTCGCCGCGGAAATCGATCGATGGCGGGCATTCGACCGAGATGTTGAGCGCGCGCTCGGCATGAATGCGCGCCAGCACGCGCGCCAGATCGTCGAGCACCGGCTTGACCGGTGTGCGCTTGCCGAGAACATCCACGGCGCCGGACACGCGCGCCCGCGACAGATAATGGTCGATCTGCCGCCGCATGGTGGCGACCACGCGCCGCACCACATCGGCCAGCGGCCCCGGCCGCGCTTCGGCCTCGCTGCCCAGCACCGACAGCGGCGTCTTCAGCGAGTGCGCAAGGTTCGACACCTGCGTGCGCGCGCGCTCGACCACCTCGGCATTGTGATCGAACAGTGCGTTCAGCTCGGCGGCGAGCGGCGCGATCTCGGCCGGAAAATTTCCCTCCAGCCGTTGCGCCTCGCCGCTGCGGATGCGCGCCAGCCCCACCCGCACCTTGCGCAACGGCAAAAGCCCGACCCTCACCTGAAAGAAGATGGCGCCGATCAGGCCAAGGCCCAGAATGGCGAACGACCAGATCAGCATTGTGTTGAAATTGGCGACTTCGTTTTCCACTTCCGAGGTATCGCCGGCCACTACGAAAACATAGGAGCGGAAATCCTTGGGCGAGGGCGTCGCGGCGATGGGAAATTGAATCCGCCGCGCCACGACGCGCACCGGGCGGTCTTCCGGACCCAGCCCGTAGCCCCATTTCACGCCGGTGCGGACATGGAAATCGTTGAGCTTGATGCCGCGGTCCCACAGCGAGCGCGAGATCTGGATATCGCCTTTCTGGTCGGGCGCGATCTCCCAATACCAGCCGGAATAGACGCGCTCGAAACGCGGATCGGAAAACCGCTCGTGCAACGAGACGAGACCTTCCGCATTGGGCTCGGCGGCAGCGATCAATCCATCTAGATCGAACTTCAGGCGCGAATCGAAATCGCCCTGCACGGAGGCGCGGAAGATTCCCGACAGCACCAGCCCACCGATGACGAGCCCCAGCACCGTCCACACCGCGGCGGCGGCGATCAGGCGGCCGGAAAGGGAGCTAAGCGTCCGCCTGATCGGGCTGCTCAGCGGAGCCGGGAGTTTCGAGACAGTAGCCAAGGCCGCGCACCGTCTGAATCAGAGTGACGCCCAGCTTCTTGCGCAGCCGGCCGACGAAGACTTCGATGGTGTTCGAATCGCGATCGAAGTCCTGATCGTACAAATGTTCGACCAGTTCCGAGCGCGACACAACCCGCCCGCGATGATGCGCAAGATAGGCAAGCAGGCGGTATTCGAGCGAGGTGAGCTTCACCGGGTTGCCGTCCACCGTCACGCGCGAGGAGCGGGTGTCGATCCGCAACGGACCGACGTCGATTTCGGCGGTGGCGAGGCCGGCGGCGCGGCGCACCAGCGCGCGCACCCGCGCCAGCAACTCCTCGGTGTAGAAGGGCTTGGCGAGATAATCGTCGGCACCGGCATCGAAACCCGCCACCTTGTCGCTCCAGCGGTCGCGCGCCGTGAGGATCAGCACCGGCATCGTTCGGCCGGCCTTGCGCCAGGCTTCCAGCACACGCACGCCATCCATCTTCGGCAGGCCGAGATCGAGGATCACGACATCGTAGGGCTCGGTGTCGCCGAGGAAGTGACCTTCCTCGCCATCGGCCGCGGCATCGACCACGTAGCCGGCATCGCTCAACGCCTGCTTCAGCAGGCGCTGCAGTTCCTTGTCATCCTCGACAACAAGCGCGCGCATCGGTTTAGCGTCCGCGCCGGCCGGCGCCGCCGCGGAATCCGCCGCGAAAGCCGCCGAACCGTCCTGCCGGCACCGCGCGCCACGAGCGGTTCATTTCGAGACGCGGCGGCGGCACGCCGGGCATCCCGAACGGTCCCGGCAGATAGCTGCGCGGATAGGGGCCGTATCCGCCCCAGCCGTGATTGATGCCGAGCACGTGGCCGCTGCGCGCATCCGTATCCAGCCAGATCACCCGCCCCTCCGGCGTCAACCATTTCAGCCGATAGTGCAGCCGGCCTGCTGGATCGGCAAACGGACCGTCGACATCGGAAAATGTCCCAGGATGACGCTTCCGGATCTGCGGCAGGATGCGCTCGAGCGGCATGGCGCCATTACGACTGTGAGGATGGATGTAGCGGCCCTGCGCGGAGGCCGGCGCGGCCATCGTCAAAACACCAGCGAAAATTAACACTATCAGCCGAGCACACATGCCATTTTTTAGGTCTGACGCGATGAACCACGGATGAATAACGCGTCCAGACCACGTTCAGTGACAGAGCATATTCTCGCGCGAAGATTGTTGGCTCCAACTTCGCAGCATCGCGTTATCGGAGCCAGCAGATCTCGAGGCAGCGGAGTTGCGGTAAGCCCCTCCACGCATTTCCGTAACGCCTTGAAGCGAGAACCCGCGGCCCATGAAACCGGTCGCGGGTTTCTCTTTCTAAGCGGCAATACGGAGATAGGACCAACCACCCCTTGAAAAGGGAGGTCGATCCGCAAAGCGGATCGGGCGGGGATCACAAGACGCGCAGCAGAATGATCCCTCCCCCGATCGCGTTCCGCTCTCCGACCCTGCCTTTTCAAGGGAGGGTTGTTTCACTGCCGACTGCCTTACTTCCGCCTTCCCGATGAACCGCGAGCCACACGCGCCATCCAGAGTCGGTTCAGACGCTCACGTGCATTCTCCGCGTCATGCCCGTCATGCGACGGCAGAATTTGAACAGGAGACGAGATCATGAAGTTGAGAAACATCATCGCCGGCGCCGTCGCCGCGATTACCATCGGCACGATCGGCGCGGCCAATGCGGCCACCGTCGTCATCCACAAGCCGCACAAGACCATCGTGATGAAGGAGCGCGGCCGTTTTGCCGGCCCTCGCCATTACATCGCGCGCGACCGCGTGGTGGAAGTCGTGCGCGGACGCAACATCGAGGTTCTCGGCACGCCTTACATGTACGGCGGCAACTATGTCGTGAAGTGCCGCGACCACGCTGGCCGCGTCGCCTTCTGCCGCATCAATCCGCGCACCGGTGCCTTCCTCGGCATCAGCGTGAGACTCTGAGGCGTGCGACGAGTTCTTGAGGTCGTGCGGTAACGCCCCTCCACGCACGGCCTTCAAGACAGGACCCGCGGTGGCAACCCACCGCGGGTCTTTTTTCATTCACCTTATTGTTTACGAATAGCGCCAGGTAGAGAGCGACAACGATGTTGTGCCAGAGCCATGATTACGCATGCGGATTAGATGCCGGCTCCCGTGTTCGAATCCGGCGGCGAAGGCGCTGGCAAAGATTCTAGCGTTTTCTTGGCTTTGGCTATCGCTCGAGTCGCCATCGCTCGCTGTCGCGCGAATCTCTTGTTGATAAGACCCTCTAGCCGGCCACAGAGATCTACCAATCTCTCCTGCTTGAGCATGCGGGCAGACCATCCAGTAAAGAGTACCCAAAGCCCAACAACAACCAACACGAGGAACAGCAATTTTGCGATGATGTCATCCTGCCGCGTAAGGATATCATCCTCATGCCATACGACGGCCCATGCCGTTCCGGCAAAAATGGTGCAGGCAGAGAATGTTAGCATGCCAGCGATGAGGAGATGGTTTACGTTCTTGAAATATTTGAAGAAGGGGATGTGTATCTGACGATAGATAAGGTGGAGCAGGCTAAAAAATATCGGTAGGCTCATCGGGGCATCCGCGATTATGCAAATCACATTGGCTGGAAAGACGGTGAGCGGCCGCCATTTTCCTCCACCCCATAATTTGATTCGAAATCCACCGTTGAGGCCAAGGCGCAGCATAATGTCTGCTGCCTTGGGCTTTGCAGCATCGAGACCATCCTTCAAATTGGAACGTTCAACGTGCGAGCGGTCGAGGCCAACAAATGCAATCCCTAGTACTGATATAACAGCACTGAAGTGCAATAGCGCGATGGCGCTCTCGTCATTTGTCATATGCCCCCCATGAGGTGCCGAACACTGGCACCTGTACTCGGCACGCATACCCCTA
>DASYBT010000217.1:0-3245 GCA_036500585.1 Rhizomicrobium sp. | reverse complement strand
ACCGGCGGCCAGGTCATCAGCGAAGATCTGGGCATCAAGCTCGAGAACGTGAAGCTCGCGTCGCTCGGCACTGCCAAGAAAGTGCGCATCACGAAGGACGACACGACCATCATCGACGGCGCCGGCAAGAAGAACGACATCCAGGCCCGCGTCAGCCAGATCAAGATGCAGGTCGAGGAGACCACGTCGGACTACGACAAGGAGAAGCTGCAGGAGCGTCTGGCGAAACTCGCCGGCGGTGTTGCGGTGATCCGCGTCGGCGGGGCCACGGAAGTGGAAGTGAAGGAGAAGAAGGATCGCGTCGATGACGCGCTCAACGCGACGAAGGCAGCCGTGGAAGAGGGTATCGTTCCCGGCGGCGGCGTGGCGCTTCTCTATGCCACCAAGGCGCTGCAGGGCCTCACGGCTGACAACGATGACCAGACCCAGGGTATCGCGATCGTCCGCAAGGCGATCCAGTCGCCCGTCCGTCAGATCGTGGAGAACTCCGGAACGGAGTCCTCGATGATCGTCGGCAAGCTGCTGGAGCAGAAGTCGGCCAATTACGGCTGGGACGCGCAGAACGAGCGCTATGCGGACTTCATCGAGGCCGGCATTGTCGACCCGACGAAGGTCGTGCGCATCGCGCTGCAGAATGCGTCTTCGGTTGCCTCGCTGCTGATCACCACGGAAGCGATGGTTGCCGATCGTCCGAAGAAGGACTCCGCACCCGCCATGCCGGGCGGCGGCGGCATGGGCGACATGGATTTTTAATTGGGCGCGCGGCAGGAGCCGCGCGAACAATTACCGCGGCGTAGCTGCGGTGTCCGCCGAAGCCTGAAAGGCGAAGGCGGCCGGAGCGAAGCCGGGTGATCCAGTCGTTCAGTCAAGTAGTGAAAAGGGCCGGAGGTTCGCCTCCGGCCCTTTTTCGCTTAGGTGCGACGGTTCGTCTGACTGCGGAGAAATCGTTAGTTACTGAACTAGTTTCCGTCGGGCGGCGTTCGGTACAATTCGGAGCAACTTCGCGGGGAAGAGCTCTCATGCAACAGTTCTGGGTATATGAGAACTGGACCGTCAAACGCGTGCGCGTTCACAAAGCTGAGTGTAGCCATTGCAACGATGGTCGAGGAACGAGGGCTTCCGATTCGGGACGGAACGGCAAGTGGCATGGCCGCTTCAATGATCGCAGTGAAGCATTCCGGGTAGCAAGTCGGCTGAGTCAACAAGACACGAAAGGCTGTGCCGTGTGCGCTCCATAGCGCCTCTACGCGTTTGTGTTAAGGGCCGGGTTCACCTCCGGCCCTTTTTTCTGGATATTCCCGCTTGAATTCGCGAAATAATTTCGCTATATTCTGATTTGCGAGGGATGCATGCCGGTCCTGCGGAGATTCGGTCAATTCGTCATCCGGATGTACTTCCGCGACGAGAACCCACCGCACGTTCACGTCGTCGGAAAAGAATTCGAGGCTCGCGTCGCCATCGAAGGCGCCACAATTCTCGCCGACGCAATGCCAGCGCGTGTGCGGAAGCAGGCGCTAGCGTGGATTGCGGCCAACAAGGAAGCACTGCTGTGCGAATGGGAGGAGAAGCAAGGATGATGGAGAATGGTTTGACGGACAACCTTCCGCGCGTGAAATCGGCCGCTGCCGGCAAGCGCTTCACCCTGAACGTCGAGTGGCGCGACGGCACTCGTGCGAAAGTCGATCTCACCGGCCTCGTTCATAGTTCGCGGCACTTCCGGACGTTTGCCGATGACCCGGAAGCTTTCCGGCATGTGAAGCCGGACGAGTTCGGCACCGGAATCGAGTGGGACAACGGCCTGGATTACAGCGCCGCATCGCTGAAGACGCTGGCCGACGAGCAGAAGCCGATGAGCGGCACGCATCTGCGCCGGTTCGAGGCAGCCCGCGGACTGAACACGCATGAAACGGCTCGCCTGTTTGACGTCACGGATCGCACCATTCAGGCGCTGCGCAAGGCATCCGAATTGCCGGCGCAATTCTCCATCGCATTGCGCCGCTTCCAGAAGGATCCGACGATCTTTGCCGCGCACTATCGGCCCATTGCCGTGAAGCCGCGCGGCCGTCCAAAAGTGTCGGCGTCCGACAGGCGTTGATCGCCACACCGAAGCAACTTGTGCCGGCGTTCCGTGCGAGGCACGGTGCCCGCCGTTCGAGGGGGCAGCATGGACATTCACAAGCCGAAGAGCGTGCACAATTGGCGCGAGCTGGCCAAGGAAATCGGCATCATCGTCATCGGCGTCCTCATCGCGTTGGGCGCCGAGCAGGCCGTCGATGCACTCCATTGGATGAACCAGGTCGATGCGGGAAACACCGCGCTGAAGGCCGCTTTCGTCCGCGAAGTGAAGAATTCGGCGCTGCGGGCCAGCGAACACGACTGCATCGTGCAGCGTCTCGCCTTCCTCTCGCAGGTGGTGCAGCAGGCGTCCGGCAGCGGCCGGCTTCCGCCTATCGCAGCGCTCGGACATCCGCCTTTCGTGCCGTGGACCATCGGCACGTGGGAGGCGTTGGTCACCAGCGGCACGGTTTCTCATCTGCCGCGGGACGCGATGATCCGGTACACCACGATCGCGCAGCGCAGCGCCTTCCTCAGCGGCCTGAGCGACCGCGAGGAGGCGCAGTGGACGGTGCTGGACACAATGGTCGGCCCCGGCCGGCGCCTGAGCGATGTCGAAGCGGAGCAATTGCGCATCACGCTCGCCGAAGCCGCCGACTCCAACCGTTTCATGCGCACGACGAGCGGAGGCTTGCGCGATGCCGTGCGGGCAACAGGGCTTCTCCAGCCGTCGGATTTCGCCCAGGCGGACCGCCTCGCCGCAATCGACAGGAAAAACGCCGCCATCTGCCACCCGCTGGCAAGTGCGACGGCCGGAAAATGAAAAGAGGCGGAGTCACCGCCGACTTTTTTTCTAGCTCCCGGCTCGAAGCAATCCTCCCTACCGCACTCTGGTCGCCTTCACCGTTCCGACGTCCGAACGGACACTGAGCGTTCGGTATTTCGGATCGAACGTAAGATCGAATGTCTCCAACGTGACGATATTCCAGCCCACCAGCTTCGTCTCAGACTCCGGCTCGATCACGGTATCAGCCGCAACGTCTGGCGCTTGTGTACCCGTACTGACCAGCTTGGTGCCGTCCCATTCGAGCTTGTACACGCGCTCGCCATTGGCGAATTTGACGCGCACGAGGGAGACGTCCCATTTGCCGAACATGCCGCCCACGTAAGTGCCGATGGCTTTCGCAGTT